>JAPPGI010000154.1 GCA_028874985.1 Gemmatimonadota bacterium
TGGCGTTGCAAGTGCCTCGATTCCCGCGAATCAGCCATTATTCGAGGTCCCCTAGAACCTGTTCCGAGACTCTGGACAGTTCGGTACGGGCCATCAACGTCCTTGGGCATCGGACCTCAATCGCCCACGCGGCGGCTCCCTTCTCAATCAAGTGTACCAGCGTCTTCGCACCCCGAAGCGAGTGCTTCACCTCAGTCCGGTAGTTGCCCACACGCACGCTTGGGGAATAGATAGCCTCGCTCCAGTCCATTCGTGAACCGTCCTCGAGAAGCACTGGAAGTGAAGAAATGGACATGGCAGGTCAGGGGTTAGAGGCTTGGTCGCGGCGACGCACGATGTCGACCTCGACGGCACTGGGATCGGTGAAAGAAGTGCTCTCGTGCAAGTGGAGCGTGAAGTCGACTGCGCCCCAAGGGAGACGGGCTTCATACTTACTGTGTCCTTCGGTGCTGGGCTCGCCATTGATAACGAGTTTGCTGATCTGCAACCAATCGGGTGGGAGAGGCTGTTCGCAGGTCTCGTCGGACCCCGAGGGAATCCGTACCCGAACCGCCTGGTAACTTCCCGCAATCCGGCGTGTACTTGCTGGCCGCCAGCTCGTGTCTAGGCTGGTGACCGTTCCATCCCTCCCGAGATTCCCCCGGACCGTCAGCCGACCCCTCATGCGGGGTCCGGGCTTCGGCCTCGCACCCCTCGCGGCCTTCTTCTTACGCTTTATTGGTTCGGGCGGGTCAATCGTGCGGGCGTCGTCATCAGGGACAAGGGTTGTGGCCTCACTGTTGCCGTCCTCGCCGGCCCGCGGATGGTAGGGTGGGGCCACTTCAGCTACCATGATGCGGTCACCCTGGAAGAGGGCAAAGCCCTCGGGTTCGTATTCCTCAGCACCCCTGATCTCTCCCGCCTGGCCCCGAAACCTGCCGGCGATCCCTTTCAGAAGATCACGCAACCGCTTCCGGTCTCGACCTCCAAGTCGCCCCATTTCAATGCCTCGGTGTTCTGGTCCCTCGGCACCCCTCACGAGGCCGGCAAGCAGCCCCGATCCGGTCATCACTACGGCATCAAATGGATTGTGTCCTCCGAAGTCTGGTGGCCCCAGGTAAGGTGGCTTGTTCGTGATCCACATTCCATTTCGGAAGAGCTGGACTCTGGTGGTCGGGCGTCGGCCATCGTACTCCAAGCGTCGGAACCGTGCTGTCGCGCCGGCCTCGAGCTCAACGGTCTTGCCGTGCTCAAGTGTTTCCCACGCCCGGTAGGCTTGCTCCCCTGACAGGTAGCCACCACCCTGCTCTGCCCGCGTCTGATTCCTACCGGGGACCAAGATGCTCTTGAGATGGGATCTGTCCACAACGATGTTGGTATCATCACGTTCGTCGTGGACTCGTACGTCCATGTTGCCTGACCAGATGGCGACCAAGAAGTTCTTGGCAGCCACTCGGGCGATCGCCTGGGCGGGTGGTTCGGTACCCCGGAAGCCGTTGAAGCCGAGGATGGCCACGACGCTGCCGGTGTCTTCCAACCAACTGAGTCCCTTCTTGAGTAACGGAGGAGCACTGTTAGGACATGGCTTGGGGTCGAACAAAGTAGGACTTGTCAGCCAGAATCCATGACCGCCCCGGCCGCGGGTATCGCTGACCCGCCGGGATGCCAGAATCGCGTGCGCACTGGTAACATCCGAGAGTTCACTTTTGTCATCATCGCGGTAGCGGCCGGCGTAGAACACAAACCGCAAGGTCGACGCTGCGAAGGCCGTCAGGTGTCCGACACCAAAGGCCCCTGCACCATCGTGCTTGTCCGTGTCGCCCTCTGTCAGCAAGCGGCCCATGCGATCATGATTCAAGCCGATGCCGTTGTCCCGGCAGGAGAGGACTGTAATCTCAGGCGAACTCAGTACCTGCCTGATTTGGGCAATGACCTGCACCTCCGCGTGTCCCTGCTTCCCCTGGGCCCTTTGCCGTGCCGCGTCCTCGAAGTGCTCGCAGTACTGGTCGATCCCGGGGATCGAGTCAAGTTGCTCGTTTCGAATAGTGAAGTCGATCTCCGCACACTGCCGCTTGGCAGCCACGGCCGCATCCAGGCAGTTCTGGAGCAGTTCACGCACCACGGGTTCAGGGTTTCCCTGCCACTGCGAGGTGGCAAGGGTGGAAAACCCTTGGGGCTGTCCTGTCTCCGGGAAAACCAGATCGGGTGGCATTGTTTTCATTTCATTCTCTTCTTGCTCAGTCAGTGCAGTCGCAGGCAGGTGTGCCGCATGCGTACTGTTTCGAGGCGGAGGAAACGCCTCTGGTTGCGATTTCACGAAAGGCGGGCCCCCGAAGACCGAAGAACCCAAATCGGGAGGTCCCATTCCCGTTTCGAGATGGGACAACCCGTTGATACTTCTCTTCCATGCTCACCCACCACCCCACGTCCGAGGGGGCACCGATCACTCGCAATCGGTCCGGTTGGTGGGCTGCGTAGCGGAGCGCGTTGGATCCCTTCATGAAGCAGAACGCGCAGTTGCCAGCGTACTCGGGAGTGTCCAGGCCAATAGACCGTTCCTGCCAGAACTGCTGGACGGCCTCCGCGTCGTATTCCCAATCTGCTAGCGGGAAGCAGGGGCGCTCGCCCGACGGCTGATTGCGCACCCGGCAGGCCCCGCTACCTGCACCCTCCGCGAACATGGATCGCTGCAGGACCCGAGCAATGCGCCTGGGCTCATCAGCCCGCAATCGAGAATGGTAACGTGCATCTCGGCGTTTGGGCCCCACATCCTAGCTGGGCCCGCATGACGGTCGTGTATGTGATCGGCGAGCGAAGCACCGGTGTAGTCCTGCCATCGTTGCATGGGTCGCGATGGCGGTTGCTCCGTCATGTAGGCGATGCGTCTCAGGTACGCTTTGGCCGGTGCTTTCCCACCCGCCCAGTGGTAGCGTGTGAGTGCGCTGGCAGGGGTTACGTATGACCGGTCGGCGTAGTGCCCGGAATGGCCCGGCCCCACGGTGCGGCCAAGCCATTCGGCAAGCAACTGGTGCGAGGGGTGGAGCTTGAGTTTCGCCGTGCAGGACCGGGTGTGCGGGTTGGGAAGCATTCCCTGGTAGGACAGCATTTCCTCGAAGACCTCGCCATGGGACCGATAGCCCAGTGGGTCCTCTTCGATTGGCACATCCTTCACGAGCCGGTAGGACGGACGGCGCACGTAGTGACCCCGCGAGGCGTCCTCCACAGTGCAGAACTCGAACCAGAAGAACGGCAGGTCGAAGTCGGCTTCCAAGCGTCGTTTACATTCTCGTGTGAACGCGTAGGTGGCGGGATGCTCGGCCGATGTGTTCGCGAAGAGAATGACATCGCCCCGCTCGGGTCGGAAGTGGCCGTTTTCGGCCATCAGAAACGCCAATGCTGCCGAGGATCTGCCCCCGGAGAACTTCATGATGTGTGGAAGGTCCCCATGGTCATCCGCTCGCGACGGAATGCTCTGTGGAAAGAGGGTCGCCATGATGACGTATACGTTAGAACTCCACAAGGCATGTCTCAAGGGGGCCCGGTGGGTCGCTAGCCCCCGCAAGGCCCACCGTACCCGCTTGAGCCCGGTCCCCGCCGACAGCGCCGACCCGTTCCACCGCTCCCGCTCCTCCCCCTCTCCCGCAGGCTCAATTGCGCGCACCACCAGACCGGTCGCGTCGATCACGTCCTGCTTCGCATCCTCCGTGCTCCCAACCCCCTCCCCCACCCACCACGCCAGCACCACCCCACCCCCCAACCCGTACCCCACCACCGGCTCGAACAACTCCAGGTCCCGCTCCTCCGTCCCCGGCACGCCCCCGCTTCCCCCCTCCCACTGCCTCAACGGCCCCACGCTGTCCAGCTCCCGGAACCACCGCCCATGACTCGCCATCGCCAGCTCGTCATGTTCCGGGATCACATCCGTCACCGGCACATTCGGCAGCCCCGGGTAGAACTCCTGCCACCACTCCCCGTCGTCGAACGTCACGTACACTCCGTGATTCGTGCCCGCGTGCGGCAGCCCCTCCCGGTTCGGATCCTCCCGCACGGAGTTCACGTACGCTTCGTCGCGGATCCCGTCCACGATGCGCGTCCACGTCTCCCCGTAGTCCTCCGTCCTCTACACGTGCGGCCGGAAGTCGTCGAGCAGCGGCAGGCGCGCCGACACGTACGCCGGGGCAGCCCGCGGCCGAACCCTCGCGGCATTCGACCGGCGATGCATCCGCGCCGGACCGCTCCGCTTCACCGGTTCGCACTGTAAAGTCAGCATTACATTAAGTAACGTTCAGTATACAATCTGTCTCTCCGAGGTTCCGCTCTGCGTTGCTCCTCGCGCCGGTAGCGCCGCTACCGCCCCTTCGTCGCGCCTTGCCGGCACGGCGCCTCACCGGTCTCGGTGCTCGCGCGGGCCTGACCACGGACCGCTCCCCACGTCGAACGCCGACGCGTCGATCAGGCTGACCCGCCCGAACTCCGGCATGTCCGGCGGCGTCACGTTCCTCCAGCTCCCGCCGCCGTCGGTCGAGCGGAAGAAGGACGTGTCTGCACGTACAGCACGTCATTGATGGTGATGGTCGGGGTTGCGATGGGGGTCACGGGGGCGGGGTCTTGGGGGTGGAGGTCGGGTTCGCGAGTCAACGTACCGGGGGGGTGGAGGTTGGGACAAGCGGGGGGGCCGGCGTTGGAGGCCGTACAATCGGTCCGGTCTCGCTGTTCAGGCCCATGGCCCTGCCACGGAGCGGACCAGACGCCCATATTCCGGAGCGGCCTGACACCCCCAGTATGACACCGGCGCAAATGATCCGACCAACAGAAGTCACGGCCCTGGACGGCTACCGCATCCGGCTCCCTTCGCCGATGAATACCGGGCCGGGCCCGTTCGACGACATCAGAGATGCTCCGGCCTATTGTTCCTTGAAGCCTCCCGATACCCCGGAGTGCCTCAGGCTACGCTCCGGTACTGGGTGCTCGGTCGCAGGCATCAAGGAGAACCGGGGCCAACGGTCTCCGAACCTCTGATCCGCGCCCCGTCCGGAAGCAGGAACAGGATTTCCTTTCAACAACCTGGTGGAAGCCCATGTGCTTCACGCCCTTCGGACCGGACGCAGAGTCAGGATGGCGGCGGTTCGCGACGCCCTCGCGTACGCCGAAGAATCTCTGGGAATCAGGCGCCTGCTCCTGCGGGACGAACTCCGCACCTCGGGCCAGGACCTCTTGCTCGAAGAGCTCGGGTCGCTGACCACGCTCTCGCGTTCCGGCCAAACGGCAATGCGGAAGCGCCTCGCGGCGTACCTGGAGAGAATCGAACGGGACGACGACGCCCTTCCGTTCCGGTTCTATCCGTTCCGCGCCGAATGGTCCGCTGACAAGCCGATCGTGATCGATCCCCGGATCTCCTTCGGCCGGCCCACAGTGGCCGGATCAGGGGTCTCTACCGGGGCACCGGTCGACCGGATCGACGCCGGTGAAAGCGTCGAGGCACTGCCGTGGGACTACGGGCTGGAGATCGTTCAGATCGAAGACGCGATCCTCTACGAAAGGGGCGCTTGAGCCGGACACGCCCAGCGCCAGCGTCCCCGACCCCCTCCCGCAGGCTCAACTGCGCCCATCACCCCGCCGGCAAGCGTTGCCGGTCCGCAGCGCGACCGGGCCGGGCTCCTCCCCCCAACAGGCTTCCCCCGCACCTCTCGCGACGAGCGCGGCGCGAGGGACATGCAACCGACGGCTCGCGGAGCGGTGTCAAGGAGTGGCTGGACTCACCCTGTCCCGCTCGCGCGCTCCAAGGTGATCCGCATGCTTCCTTGTCGGCGGGGTACGAGCTCGGTACGTTTCCGGTGAACACCTGGGCGCCTTTGCGAGGAGATTGAAATGACTACGAAGCATCGGATCGTCGGCTACGCCGGCCTTGCCGTGGCCGCGGTACTTGCCGCCGGCTGCGGCGACGACGAGAAACTGGTCGGGCTGACCGGGGAGGAAGCCGAGGCGCTGGCCCTCAGGGTCGGTGCCGCGTCCTCGATGGCCTGGTTTGAGAAACGGGGCGACGGGTCCGGCGAGTACGAGTTCGTGGTTCCGTGCCCGGCGTCCGGCAACGTGACCTTCTCCGGCAAGCGCGAAACGGACGTTGGACTCGAGAGCACCCTCGACGTGGACGGCACCCAGAAGTACGACGCCTGCGCCCAGGTCGTGGAGAGCGGTGAGACGATTACCCTTTCGGGCACCGTCGACGAGGGCCTCTCGTTCACCCGAAGACCCCTGATGGGTCCGACGGTCATCGATATCGAGGGCACATGGAGGGGCACGGTCGTGTGGTCGAGCCGCAACGGCGACAGCGAGGAATGCGAAGTCGACCTGGCGCTCGGTGCCACGTTCATAGATGACGGATGGTCGGAAGAGCTGGGCCTCTTGGGTGGACTCGACGGCACGTTCTGCGCGATCGCGGTGGACGCACCCTTCGCGGAGTGGTACGGGACGAAATGACGATGCGCTGTGCGTGAACCGAAGGGGCGCTCCGCCGGTGTCCACCCGAAACACGCGCGTGGAGCGGTTCGGCTTCCGGGGAGGCTCTTGGAAGCCCCGTCACGCGCCGCCGAGTGACACGCGACCCCCACACGAATGGAAGCCGGCCGTCAATGACTCCGGTCAGCGATACCGTCATCAGGCGGATGGTCGAGGCCATCGTCGAGGTCAGCGACCCCGAGCAGGTAATCCTGTTCGGAGTCGACACCAGGTGATGAACCGGCTGTACCGCGCGGTCGCGGGGTTCGGAGGCCGTCGGCAAGCGGATGCGGCCGATGGATGCGTGAATGGTAGCTACGGGCGGGGTGCGCGCTTACAGGGGTAGGCGTTCCGGCCACGAACGTGCCCGGCAAGCCGGCCGGCCCCGGGGACGGAGTCCCGCGGCCGCGGACATTTCAACACGACAGGAGGCAGGAGATGGCAGGGAAACAATGGATCAGAGGTCTGGTCGGCGTCTGGCTCCCGAAACACGCGCGTGGAGCGCTTCGGCTTCCGGGGATGCTGGCAGTCGCGATCGCCTTGGTCGGGCTTGGTGGATGCGGCGTTGTCGATCCGAAGACGAAGCATCGCGTGATCGGGTTCATCGATTTCGACGACGAGCATTGGCCCCCGCCGGAGGTCCCTGAGACGGCGACCGCCGGGGTACCCATCGAGATGACGATCTGGACGGGGGAGACCGGCTGCTACAGCATCGGGGACACCGACGTTGCCGTCACCGGTCGAATCGCTGAGGTGACTCCATTCGACTATCTGACGACCGGAAACCACGCCTGCACCGACCATCTGGCCTTCTTTGAGCACAAGGCGACGGTTGTGTTTGCGGAACCGGGAACCGCCGAGATCGTGCTTGTGTACAGCACGGACTGGGCGCGGAGGCCCGAGGCTCACAAGGGGGACGGGCGCAAGGTATACACGGTGGAAGTGTCGCCCGCGGACTAGGACCGCCGCCCGCCCTCCGCTCGCGGACCGCATCCGTGACCCCCGCACCGATCTCGACACGCTACATTGGAGGTTCCGTCAAGCGCCGCCGAGTGACACGCGACCCCCACACGAATGGAAGTCGGCCGTCAATGACTCCGGTCAGCGATACCGTCATCCGACAGATGGTCGAGGCCATCGTCGAGGTCAGCGACCCCGAGCAGGTCATCCTGTTCGGGTCCAGGGGCCGCGGGGACTTCACGGAACGCTCCGACGTGGACCTGATCGTGGTCGAGGCGGCGCCGTTCGGGCCGGGCCGGAGTCGCCACCAGGTGATGAACCGGCTGTATCGCGCGGTCGCGGGGTTCGGCGTGGCCGCCGACATCCTGGCCTACTCCCTCGCCGACGTGGACTACTGGCGCGACTCGCTCAACCACGTCCTGGCGCGTGCGCTCAGGGAAGGCACGGTTCTGTATGAGCGATCCTAAGTGCGCCCGCGTGATGCTGCAGGCAGCCGAACGGGATCTGCTGACGTTGCGGAACATGAACCCCGGAGTCCCGGACGAGTCGTTCGGTTTCCACGTTCGAGGCGTTGGCCCGGGATGTCCGGGACCGCCTCGGTACGGCCGCGGCGGATCCCGGTTCGTGAGCGGGGTCGCCCACCTCCCGCAGGCTCAACGGTACCCATCACCCCGTCGGCACGCGTTGCCGGTCAGCCGCGTGCCCTGGTCGGGCTCTTCTCCCCAACCCATCCACGGGCGGTTGAGGAACGACCGAGCGAACTGATCACGCTGTCCAGGTCGGGGCGGCTGGCCATGCGTCAAATGCTTGGGGTCTACCTGCGACGTGTCGACCGCGACGGTGACCCGCTTCCGTTCCGCCTCTATCCTCTTCGGCCCGCGTGGTCGGAAGACAGGAAGCCGATTGTGATCGATCCCCGAATCTCCTTTGGCCGCCCCACCGTGGCGTGTCTCGACCGCCGCGGTCCGCGACGGCCACGAAGCGAATCAGCTCGGCGATGAAGGAGCGTGCAACCGGGCCGCCCTCCGCGGGCGCAACGAGGCAGGACTCACCCCATGTCCCGCTCGCGACATTTTTCGGGTCTCCCTGCTGAGGCGTGCCCGCTTACGAAAAGTTCCTCCACTACGAACCTCGTAAAGAAAACGAATCGTGATAAGCTTTTGTGGCTCTTCACCTGTCGTGGTGGGTGGGGAGGATCCGAAGCTGAATCATAGGGCG
>JAPPGI010000228.1 GCA_028874985.1 Gemmatimonadota bacterium
GCGCAGATCGTGCGGTCCATCGCGAGAGGAATCGAATGATGGCACGCACGAAACGAAGTCGGCGCTCCTACGGCGCCGGCGAATGGGGCCGGAACCGGGTCCGGGTGTTCCCGGACCCAAAGACCGGCCGATACCAGATCGAGTGGCGCGAGAACGGGCGCAGGCTCACGAGGTCGCTCAAGCACCGCGACTGGTCGCGGGCCAAGAGGCAGGCCGACGAGGCCGCCGCTGGCCTTTCGGGGCTGGGGCTGAACGGACGGAAGGACGCCGAGCCCGAGCCACTCACGCTGGGAACGCTTCTTGAAATCTACGGTGAGGAGGTGACGCCCACCAAGGCGGAGACTTCTCAGAGGTCCGATCGGGCCGCGACGAAGATGTTTCTGCGGTTCTTCGGTCGAGACCGGAAGCCAGAGACGCTGTCGCGGAGGGACTGGGACCGGTTCATCCGGGCGCGGCGCGCGGGCAAGATCGGCCCGAGCGGCAGGCCCGTGTCCGACCGGACCATCGAATGCGATCTGAAGTTCCTGATCGCAGTCTTCAACTGGGCCGCCAAGTCGAGGGACGAGGCGGGGCGGCTGCTCCTCGGCTCGAACCCGCTGAAGGGCCTGAAGACACCCACGGCGAAGAATCCGGTCAGGGTCGTCCTGCTGGAGGAGGAATACCACGCGCTGGTCCGAGTCTCCCGGAAGATGGACTGGCGATTCCATGTCGCCTTGGTGCTCGCGCACGAGACCGGACACCGTATCGGGGCCATCCGCAAGCTCCGGTGGACGGATATCGACCTTGAAGGCGGAGTGGTGCGGTGGCGTGCAGAGCACGAGAAGACCGGCTACGAGCACACCACGCCGGTAACCGCCGAAGTCCTGGACGCCTTGGAAGAGGCGCGAAGGGAGAATCCCGGAAACGGGGACGCTCCGGTGCTACCCGCATCCACGGATGCCTCAAGGTGCGCGGGACGTTCGCTGGTCCGCTACTGGTGGAACCGAGCCGAGAAGCTCGCCGGTTTGGAACCCCAGCGCGGCAGGGGCTGGCACTCGCTGAGGCGGAAGTTCGCCAGCGACCTGATGGACCAGCCCCTCAAGGTGCTCTGCGAGTTGGGAGGCTGGAAGACGGCCAAGACCGTCCTTCAGTGCTACCAGAGGGCCGACGAGGACCGGCTTCGAAAGGCGCTCGCGAGCCGCCGCACCAACGCGCTCGATCCCGTTTAGCGGGAACGAATCGGCGGGAATCCTGACCTCCGATCCCGTAACCTCAATCATCGCATCGCGATGAGAATCTGTGACCTCCCGCCGTTACGTCAGGGTTTCGCTTCCCCTGCCTGGTAGCACCCGCGTGACATCCTCCCCCCCGCTCACGGGTTTTTCCCGTCAGGTAACGCGCAGGGATTTCCCGTCGAAAAATCCGGGTTTTTCCTCTGATCCAAAGGGGTCGGATGACGGCACTTTGTCCGCCGTGTACACGAAACAGCCCCTCGGGACTCGCCGCGGGGCGGGACAAACAACCGTTCTCCAAGAGGAAAGACACGATGAACAGACTCAAGCTTCTCGCGATGGCAGCACTCATGGCCATCCCCACGGTCATGGCGTGCGACGACGACCCGGTTCCGCCGAAGCCTACCGGTTCCATTGCGGGCCGGGTGACCATCGAGGGTCAGGGAATCGACGGGATCACCGTCACCCTGAGCGGCGGCACCACCGCCACGACGGCGGGCGGAGGCAACTACCGTTTCGACAAGGTCGAAGCGGGAGACTACACGATCACCATCACCGGCTACCCGATGGGAGGCACCTTCGGCGCCACCTCCACATCCGCCGTACTGGACGACGACGGCGAAGTCGTTACCGTGAACTTCGCGGGCTCGTGGATCAGAACATCCGTGATCGCGGGGGCGGTGACGGCGGAGGGGGACGGCCTGAACGGTGTAACGGTGAAGATCTCGGGCGTTTCCGAATCCGAGATCCAAACCGGCGCCGATGGCCGCTACGCCTTCTCCGGACTCCGGGCCGGCGACTACTCCGTCGAGATTTCCGGCTTCGATGTCGGCGAAGTGACCTTCGGGAGCACTTCGTCTTCGGCCACCGTGGCGGTGGACGAGTCGAAGGTCGTGAATTTCGAGGGGACCCATGTGCGCAACTCCGCGATCACGGGCCAGGTCAGCGTCGAAGGCAACCCGCTCGAGGGCGTCACCATCAGCCTGCAGGGCAAGGGCGAGAACCGGAACTACGAGACCAACGGCGCCGGACAGTACGTGTTCGAGGATCTTCGCTCCGGCGATTACTCCATCGGCATCTCCGGCTACGACACCGACGAGTACGGCTTCCAGCCCACCTCGAAGACGATCGCCGTGGCGTCCGGCGAGACCGCCGGCGTTCCCTTCGAGGGGACGGCCCTGCGGACGGCGTCGATCATGGGTACGATCACCATCGAGGGCGTCGCGCTTGAAGGTGTCACGGTGAGTCTTCGCGGCGGCGGCGAGGACATCTCCGTCGTCACCGGCGCGGCCGGCCAGTACGCCTTCGACAGGCTGCACGCCGGCGACTACTCGGTCGCCATCTCCGGCTATGACACCGACGAGTACGGCTTCGAGGCCACCTCGAAGAGCGTCACGGTCGCGCTGAACGAGGCGGCGACGGTCAAGTTCGACGGCATCAACCTGCGCACGGCCGAAATCATGGGCCGGGTGTCGGTCGCCGGGAGCGGGCTCGGAGGCGTCACGGTCACGCTCGCAGGCAAGGAGGACCGGACCGGCACCACCGGCGCCGACGGCCGGTTCAGCTTCGCGGGCCTGGCGGCGGGCCGCTATGCGCTCTCCCTCTCGGGCTACGACGAGGCCGAGTACGAGTTCGACGCGAGCGACGAGATCACCCTGGCACTCGGCGAGTCGAGAGTGGAGAACTTCGTGGGCCGGTCGCTCAGGACGGCCGGCGTCGTAGGCGTGGTGACGGCCGAAGGCGAGGGCATCGCGGACGTGTCGGTGACGCTGATCGGGAGGCGGGACGGCAACCCGGGCGAGATCCTGGACGAGATGCAGACCGACTCCGGCGGCGGCTACGCCTTCGAGGACCTGCTCGCCGGTACGTACCGGGTCGAGATCGCCGACTTCGGCGACGAGTACGACTTCGGGGCCACGATCTGGATTGCCGCGGTCGCGACGGACGAGACCGCCACGGCCGACTTCGACGCGACGATCATCCGCACCGCCGGTGTGAGCGGCTCGGTGTCGGTGGACGGCGAGGCCCTGACGGGCGTGGAGATCACGCTTGCGGGCGATCACGCCCCGGTCGAGAACACGCTGGAGACGGACGCCGACGGCCGCTACGCCTTCGACGGGCTGCGCAGGGGCGCGTACACCGTGACGCTCGCGAACCCGGACGAGGAGCTGTACGACTTCGCCACCCCGTCGCTGGCGGTGAACCTGTCGGTCGGACAGATGCGGGACGACGTGTCGTTCGCGGGCGAGTTGCTGCGCAAGGCCGACATCAGCGGCCGCGTGCACGTGGACGGCGTCGGTCTCGAGGGCGTGACGGTCGCGCTCACGGGCGACGCGGACGCCGAGGCAACCACGGACGGCAACGGCGAATACGAGTTCCCCGCCCTGGCCGGCGGCGACTACTCGCTGGAGATCTCGGGGTGGGACCATGTCGCCTACGAATTCGAGACGAGCGGCCTGGATGTGCGTCTCGAGGCCGACGAGGCGAGGATCGCGGACTTCCGGGGAGAGCACACGGCGACCGCATCGATCGGCGGCGTGTTGTTCCTCGACGAGATCGACGACGACGGCGAGCTCGCCCAGGGTGAGCCGAACCTGCTCATGGAGATCCCGCTGCTCCTTCACGGACCGGGCGTCCACGATGTCAGCACCGGCGTGTCGACCGCCGACGGAGCCTACTCGTTCGACGGCCTGAAGGCGGGCTCGTACCGCGTGGTCATCGCCGCGGGCGACTCCCTGAGACAGGAGCTCGGCGAAGCCGGGTACAGGTTCACCGGCAAGGCGATGGGAGCGATGGTAGAGGTGGCCGCCGGGGCCTCGGAGACGGTGAACTTCCCCTTCCGCATCACGGCGCAGACGATTCTCGTCGGTGCCGCGATGGGGAACGCGTCCCGGATCGGCGACCCGGTCGGCGATGTCCGTCTGGCACTCTACCCGACCGCCGGGGACGCCAGGAAGGGCACCAACCTCCTCGGCACGGCAACGACCGCACCAGGCGGAGACGAAGCCGGATTCGCGGCTTTCGACTTCGCGCGCGAAGACGACGGCGACCGCCGGGTCTTCGCCAAGCTGTTGGAAACGGGGCACACCGACCTGGCGGCCCTCGACAACGACCTAATCGAGATCAGCTACGAGGCTACCGACCGCGCCACCCGGGTCCCGGCGGCGGTACGGCTTCTCAATACCCGCGTGAACTTCCGGTGGTGGGTGAGGAGCGATGCCGACGCGAAGGACGGGAACCGGGTCCTGCCGGGCTGGGCCGCGACCAACGGCATCGTGACGGACGGCGACGGCAAGGCCGCCTATTCGGGCAACGTCGATGCGTCCGACCTGCCGGCGACCTTCACCGTGGCGCTCGACACGCGCGCGGACCAACCGGACATGGGCGAGCGGTGGGTCCAGTCGGGCGAGCTCACATACATTCACGACGGCTTGTCGCCTCCGGCCCTCAACACGGCGGCCGGAAACGACCTGGGTCCGATCCACGTCACCTGGACCACGCAGGCGCTCGTGGTCGGCGTGTACCGCGAGGCCGACGACGCGCCCGGCTACACGGACTATCAGAGCAGGCTGCCCGGCGGCGACCACCGCCCCGCCGCTAGCGTTGGCGAAGAAATGAAAGTCGAGTTGCTGGCGCGGACGGGCGACAACGGTCTTCAGCGCTACGCGTGGGACCACGACGGCAACCCGCATACCGAGATGAAGGAAGGCTACTCGGCCGTCGGTCCCGACGGCATGGTCCGGTTCGCCGGCATCCCGGCGGACGACGAGATCACCATCCGTTTCCACGAAGGTGACGACCGCGTCCTGGTAACCCAACTCGAGAACGTCGAAACCCATGGCGGCAATCTGGACATCGGGGCGACCATCGGCGCGTTCGGCACGCTGAGCGGCGGTGGACCCGAGGTTCGCATCTGCACGGCCTCCGAGGAAACGGGCGACGACGATTGCGCCACCTTCGGGTACCGGTGGACCACCGGTTCGGTGAGCGGCCGGGTGGGCGGCGAAAGTGGCCACAAGGTCGTTCTGGAGCCCGCGACCGACGGCCACGGCGCACTCGATGACAGCTCGACCAGCGGCGGGAACGGCGCCTTCGGCTTCACCGGCCTACAGGACGGCGAGTACTCGATCACGGCCTCCGGGACCGCCACCCACAAGGTGGACGGCGAGCCCACGCAGACCGTCTGGGTCTACCACGACGAAAAGGCCGGCACGGCCGGGACCGACATTGCCCGGTGGACGACCACGAGGATCGCGCTGAAGATCATGGGCTACATCGGAAACGACGCCGACGGCGACAAGCTGATGCGCGGTGACGAAGCCCTGGCGGGCGTCGCGGTCAGCCTGACCCAGGGTCCCGAGACCGTCGCAACCGTCGAGACGGATGCACGCGGGCTGTACGTATTCGAGAACCTGGAAGAGGGACGCTACGTCGTGACCGCGAGCTCGGGCAGCGACTACCTGGTGCTGCGCGGGTTCGACCCCGACACCGATGCGGCCATCACCACCGCAACAGCCGTCGCCGACGAGTACCCGGTGCCGCGCGAGGGCAAATACCGCCTGCCCTCCTGGAACTACGAGAACAGCAGCGCCAACTACACGGCCGTCAAGGTTCGCAAGCCGGCCAGCACGGCAAAGGCCACACTGGTCAACTTCGCGCTCGTGTACACCGACGGCGAACTCTCGGGCGGGCTCGGGAACGTGAGCGGCAGCGCCGCGGACATCGATCTCCGGATCTACCGCGAACGCGACGGCCAGGTGACCGAAGTGACGACCGACAGCCGTGGGCGGTTCGAGGCGGGCCGGCTCGAGGAGGGTTCGTACAGGGTCGAGATCGATGATGCCCGCTTTGCGGCACCGTGTCTCACGGCCGCCGACGGAACGCCCGACGACGACGGGCCCGACGCCGATGCCGACGGGGTGTGCGATCACCCGGCCCCCCTGGAGCTCAAAGCCGACCTGAGGGGCGGAGAGGCGCTCGTCGACCTGCCCGTCCTGCACGTCTACGACATCAAGCTCTTCGCCGACGATTCGCTGGGCGATCTGCCGGGCGTCAAGGCGAGGATGCAGGGAAGGTACTCCCGCACCTACAACGACACCGTGACCTGGACTCCGGACTGGGTCCGCAAGCCCGACAGCGAGGAGACGCACAACACCACGAGCCTCGGCACCATCAGCTGGGCGTCGAAGAGCGCCGCCTTCTCCTTCCCGGAGGACGGCTCCATACCCGAGGGCGCCGGCGTCGTGGTAATGAAGGACACCACGGTCTGCGCGGACCATACCTGCGAGCTGGACTACAACGGGACCGGCACTCCGCGCCGTTCCGCGCGCGAGACCACCCTCACGGTCACGGTCACGGCGGAGAACGGCTACGACGACCACACCTACACCGTCGTGGTCGCGCGCGCCAATCCGGTGGGCAACGACATGGAGTCAGACCGGGTGAGGCGCCACAACGCCGACGACACCTCGTACACCGCCGCCGCCGGCTACGGCACCGCCGACGAGCCCTACACGCTGGAAACCGACAGCGCCGAGGCCGGTTCGCTGAAGCTGCACGTCGACCTGAGGCACTTCGGAATCCTTGGCGACAATGCGGCGTGCGCGCAGTCCCTCGTCGTCAAGACCGACCCCGATGAGGAAGAGAAGGACGCCGAGGCCGAGGAAATCGAGGCCGACCCCGACGCCGAGGACGACATCTGCGCGAACGAGCGCTACACGCTGAGCGTGGCGGAGGAGGGCTCCCGCTACACGCTGCACGTCTACTCGGAAGACGGGGTGGAGAAGGTCCACCACCTCGAGCTCGGCAGGGGTCCCGAGAACTGATCCCGCAGCCCCCTCTCGAAGTCATGGGAGGTTCACGGATCTCGCCCCCGTCCGGTTCGCCGGGCGGGGGCGATGCTCGTCAACGGGCCCGGAAGTGGATCGGCAGCTGAATCCACACCGGAACAGGTACGCCGCGGTTCAGGGCCGGTACGAAGCGGCTGCAACGCGCCACGCGAAGGGCGATGCGGTCCAGTTCCGAGTGACCGGAACTCACTCCGATCCTGACGTCCCTCACGATTCCCTTCTCGTCTACATGAAACCAGACGCGCACCTCGCCCTCCACCCCCGCACTCCGAAGCGCCGGAGTGTATTCGCGCTCCAGCACGCTGTCACAGGCCTCGCGATTGGCCTGTTCCGGAGGCTGGGGTTCACCCGTTGTCGGTTTCGGTGGTCCGGCCGTGGCGCATCCGGCCACCAGCAGGGACAGGGTCGCGAACATCGTTCCGTTCCAGCGCATGACGTCATGCTAACGCACCCACCCCCGCGTCACAAACTCCCTGCACCGAGCAGGGGCGACCGGCCGGCATCCTGTTGCGGTGGGAGCGCCTGCGACCGAGAATGTGACGTGGCTTCGGGCGTCTCATGGGATTCCCGTTCACCTTACACCCGGTCACGAGGGAGCAGCGATTTGGAGGCAACCACATGAAGAGAGACCGCACCGGCCGGGAAAAGGTGATGATCGCCGCCGCGAGGCTGGCCGCGCACTACCTAGCCGCCGCTGTGAAAGCGGGAGCGGACGGGGGTGAGATCCGTGCCGTGCTCGCAGACATCGTCCGCACCTCCGGACTGTCGGAGATCTGGATCACGGACGAACACGGCCGGATCGTCCTGGGCTCCGGTGACATGGACTTCGTGTTCCCGCGCGATCCGGAGGCGGGAACGCAGGCGGCACCCTTCGCCGCACTGCTGCGGGGAACCGAGACCGTGGTGGTTCAGGATCCGCAACCCCGCGATATCGACGGCAAGGTCTTCCAGTACGTCGGCGTCGCCGGGGTGGACCGCCCGAGGATCGTTCAGGTCGGCCTGTCCGTGGCGTCCTGACGGCGGCAATCTTCGTCCCACCCACGCAACCGGGCATCCCGACGTTCCTTGACCAGCGACCGGTCCGTAATCTTACGGAGTCCGATGCGTATTCCGAGTAGGTGGACGTGTCCCAGCAAACAGGGAGGTGGCACCATGCAACCCATCAGACGAACAGCCCGGCACAGCATTCCGGGTGTGCTGGCGCTGGCGGGGCTGGCGTTCGGCGGCGGTTGTGGCGACCCGGTCGTCGACCCGCCCGTGCCCGCGACGATCACAATCACGCCGACGATCGACTTTCTTCTTGAGGATGCCGGGCGTACCGTGCAACTGACGGCCATCGTGAGGGATCGGGACAGGCATGTCATCACGACCGTCGAGGTCGCCTGGTCGAGCAGCGACAGCAACATCGTGGAGGTGTCGGAAACCGGACTGGTAACGGGCGGAGAGCCTGGAAAGGCGACCGTGCAGGCCTCGGTGGGCCCGCTGGCGTCGGCCGCCAACATCACGGTGGCACCGGGTCCGCGCGCGGTGTTGTACAAGTTCTACAGAGAGATGGGCGGGGACGATTGGGTTAACAATAGAGACTGGAGGAAGGACACGCCCTACCACATGTGGTACGGTGTGAAGATAGACACTCTCGGAAGCATCACGGGGCTGTGGCTGCCTTACAACGAGCTGGCCGGCCCGATTCCTCCGGAACTGGGCATGCTGCGGGGTATGAGGGACCTGTGGCTTAGCTGGAATCGAGTGACAGGCCCCATGCCGCCTGAACTCGGGAATCTGTGGGAGCTGGAGTGGCTTAGACTCGAACACAACGAACTCACGGGCTCTATTCCGCCTGAACTCGGGAATCTGCGGAACCTGTTGAGCATCCAGCTCTATGACAACGAACTCACGGGCTCGATTCCGCCCGAACTCGGCAAGCTCAAAAGACTCGACCTGCTGGATTTGGGCGGGAACGCTCTGACGGGGTCCATTCCGCCCGCACTTGGCAACCTCCGGAAACTCAACGAATTGGAACTGGAGCGAAACGCACTGACGGGTTCGGTCCCGCCCGAACTCGGCAACCTCGGGAACCTCCAGCACCTGAGTCTCATTTGGAACGAACGGAGTGGCCCGCTTCCCATGGAACTGATCGCTCTCCCCCTCGTCAGTTTCTATTGGGTTTACACGGATCTCTGTGCCCCGCCTGACGACGACTTCCAGCAATGGCTGGATTGGATTTACACACATTATGGGGGCCCCGACTGTACTTCGGGGTAGCTTGTCCGCGGGCTAGCCCGCCACCCCCCCCGCCGCCCGCACCGCCGCCGCCACGTACCCGCCCGCGAAGAGCCGCGCGTGCACGAGGAGCGGGTACAGTTCGTACGCGGGACGGCGACGCGCCTGGCCCGGCTGTAGCGGCCACTCCTCCTCGTAGCCCCGGTAGAAGGAGCCCGGGAAGCCGCCGAAGAGGCGCGACATGGCGAGGTCGACCTCGCGGTGCCCGACGTACACGGCCGGGTCGATGAGGACGGGCGCGGCACTGCCGCCGACGGACCCGTCCCCGCTTCGGGCGAAGAGCACGTTGCCGGACCACAGGTCGCCGTGCAGGAGCGACGGGCCGTCGTCCCGTGCGGCGGGGTCGAGGAGCCCGCCCATCCGGGCCGCCGCGCTCTCGATGGTCGCGAGCTGCCGGGCCGTGAGAGTGCCACGCTTGTGGAGTTCCCGGGCGAGGGGGCGGATCCTCAACTCGGCCCAGAATTCGCCCCAGTCGGCCGTCCAGCGGTTCGGCTGGGGCAGCGGGCCGATGACGTTGTCGGTGTGCCAGCCGTAGCGGCCGTCCCCGCACGGACCCCGGTGGAGCGTGGCGAGCTCCCGTCCCAGCCTGCTCCACGACCGGTCGTCCGGCCTCGCCTCGCGGATCCATTCGAGCAGCAGCCAGGGGATTCGGTTGCCCTTCCGGCTGCGCGCCGGCACGGCGGGTGTCCTCACCGCACCCGAATCCGCGAGCGCGGCCAGTCCCTCGGCCTCCACGCGAAAGAAGTGCGGCCCGGCTTCCGCGTTCCACTTGAGGAAAAAGTCACCCCCCGTGGTGCGTATCTTCAGCCCCTCGTTGACGCAGCCGCCCCCCACCAGATGCGTGCCCAGCACCTGCGACCGGTCGATCCCCGCGGCTTCGCAGGCGCCTTCAACGACGGCGCGATTCAACTCGCTCAACCGGTCAGTCCCGGTCGCCGCCCGCCAGTTCGTCCAGAAGGCCGTTGCACGCACGCTCCAGGATCCGGTAGACGCGCTCGAAGCCGCCGGGCCCGCCGTAGTAGGGATCCGGCACGTCGGGGTCGCGCGCTCCGGGTTCGTAGTCGCGCATCATGACGATGTCGGCGACGGTGCCGCGCCCGCTTCGGAGCCGCCGCCGCAACCGCTCCAGCGAGCGCCGGTTGCTCCGGTCCATGGCGACGACGATGTCGAAGCGCTCCAGGTCGCGGGGCGTGACCTGACGGGCGAACCCGGTCAGCCGGATGCCTTGTGCGGCGGCCACCGCGGTTGAGCGGGAGTCGGGTGGCTCGCCGGAGTGGTAGCCCGCGGTACCGGCGGAGTCCGCGTGGAACTGCCCGTCCAGTCCGCGCTCCCTTGCCAGGGCGGCGAAGATTCCCTCGGCCAGGGGGGAGCGGCAGATGTTGCCGAGGCAGACGAACAGGACGGAGACGGAAGTGCCGGACATTCCTGAAGATGGCGGGATGGTGCCCGGAAGTCATGGTCGACGGAGTCCGGAGCGTTTTGCGGTCGGCCTGCCGGGTGGCGGAAGTCCCCGGGCGAAATTCCAAGTAGTCTGTAAATGGTCACGGTGTCCCTACGTAGGTTTGGGCGTATCCACCCTCCGGACGTGAACGCCTATGGGCCCCCACTGTGGTGCGTTCGCCGGGATGCCGAAGAGGAGAATCGGAAATGAACCGGATCATGCGGATTGTGCCACGGAGTCTTCACGGACTGCTGGCGCTCATGGCCGTGGCCGCGGCAAGCGGGTGCGATGACCCCGTCGAGCCCGTTGAGATGGATGCCCGCCAGGTACTGACCACCCTCTACAAGGAAACGCGCGGGTCCCGATGGACCAGCAGCGACAACTGGGTTACCGACGCACCGCTTGACACGTGGTTCGGCGTGACGACCGACTCCGGTGGGAACGTGACGGGACTGCGATTGCCCGGAAACTTCTTGAACGGCCCCATTCCTCCGGAGCTGGGTATGCTGGAGAGTCTCGAGCACCTGGATTTCGGCACGTACTATGCGTACTCCAACAGCCTGACCGGCTCGATCCCGCCCGAACTCGGAAACCTGCGGAACCTCGAGTACCTCAATCTAACCCTCAGTGGGGTGACGGGCTCGCTTCCACCCGAACTTGGCAGCCTCCGGAACCTCAAGGTCCTCCGGCTCGCTCTCAATCGTCTGACGGGCTCGCTTCCGCCCGAACTCGGGAACCTGCAGAACCTCGAGGAGCTCATCCTCTACTCCAATGGGTTGACCGGCTCGATTCCGTCGGAACTCGGCAATCTCCGGCATCTCGTCCGCATGTTTCTCGGGTCCAACGAGCTGACCGGCCCGATCCCGCCCGAGTTCGGGAACCTTCAGAACATCGAGAGTCTCTCGATTGCGGGCGCTCGTCTCTTGACCGGTTCGATCCCACCCGAACTCGGAAGCCTCCAGAACCTCGATTTTCTGAATCTCGAGGACAACGCCTCCATGAGTGGGCGGCTTCCCCTGGAACTCATCGGTGTCCCCCTCGAAGTATTCCGGTGGAACGGCACGGACATGTGTGCCCCGCGTGACGACGCGTTCCGGGAATGGCTGGCGTCGATTCGCTATCACCAGGGTGGCAGGAACTGCCCCGGGTAGGCCGAGAAACCAAGGCGAACCCGGTCTTGCGGCATGCCCGGTTGGCCGGTTCGTGCTGCGATCCGGCCGAGTTCGCGTGCGGAGGTGCGGTTTACTGGGTCTCGGGTTTTCGCAGTAGGCGAGTGCGGTTACATTCCTCGCAGTCCGTGGACGCATCGCCGGTCCAGCGGGGTGGGGATCTTCCGCCACGGGCAGGTCAGGGCGAAAGCGCCCTGCATTCCATTCCGGACTCTCGACGTATCATTTGACCGAAGCGACAGCAGACTTTTCAGGGTTCGGGCTCTCGAAGCTCCGGCTGGCCGCCGTGGAAGCGCTGGGGTGGACCCGGCCGACCCCCATCCAGCAGCAGGCCATTCCCCTGGTGACGGAAGGGCGCGACGTGGTCGGCATCGCGCGCACCGGAACCGGCAAGACCGGCGCCTTCATGCTGCCCGCGTTGGAAGCCCTCAAGGAAGGGGACGGGCTCCAGGTGCTGGTGCTGTGCCCCACGCGGGAACTCGCCCAGCAGGTTTGCGAGGACACGGACGCGCTCGCCCGCGGATCGGCGGTGCGCGCGGCCGTGATTCACGGCGGCGTCGCCTACGGCCCCCAACTGGACGCCCTGGCCCGGGGGGACGAGGTCGTGGTTGCGACTCCCGGACGCCTCATCGACCTACAGCAGCGGGGCAGGGCCAGGCTGAAGGGCGTCCGGCTTCTGATCCTGGACGAGGCCGACCGGATGCTCGACATGGGCTTCCGGCCCCAGATCGAGCAGGTGGTGCGGGGCCTGGGCAAGCGGCCCCAAACCCTCATGTTCTCGGCCACCATGCCCAACGCGGTCCACGATCTGGCGCTGCGCATGACGCGCGACCCCGCCTGGATCGAGGTCACGCCGTCGGGCACGATGGCGCAGGGCATCTCCGAGATCGCCTACTCCGTGCGGCCGGAGCTGAAGCCCGACCTCCTCGTCCACCTCCTCGCCCAGCCGGGGTGGGACCAGGTGCTCGTCTTCACCCGCACCAAGATCGGCGCGGACACCCTGCAGGCCCGGCTGGCGAAGGCGCGCATCTCCTGCGACGTGATCCACTCCAACCGGCAGATGCGCCACCGCACCCGCGCGATCGACCGCTTCAGCGAGGGCAAGGTGCGCGTCCTGGTGGCCACCGACATCGCGCAGCGGGGACTCGACATCGAGGGCATCTCGCATGTGGTCAACTACGACGTGCCGCTCGACCCGGGCGACTACGTGCACCGCATCGGCCGGACGGGCCGGGCCGGCGCCACCGGCGAGGCCGTGACCTTCGTAACCGCCTCGGACCTTGGCGCGTTCCGCACCCTGGAGAACCAGCTTGAGCGCCGGCTGGACAAGGTGCACCACCCGGACTTCGACTTCGCGGGCGGCGTGGTGGTGGAGCGAAGGGAGCCTTCGCGCGCGCGGTCGCGGTCGGGGCGCGGAATGGGCAGCAAGGCCGGAGCCCGTCTCGCGCCGGACGAACTGGCCGCGCTGTTGAGCCACGAGAACTGACACCCTCCCCCCGAGGCGGTGGAATGATCCTCAGACGGTATGGCCGCTGGTACCACAGCGTTCGCCCCAACTTCAACCCGGCCGCGATGACCGAGGTCGGTTTTCAGCGCGACCGTGCCTTTTCCCTCCCCGCCGCCGACTTCACGGACGGCTACCGCTCCGTAAGCGCCGCCGAGGTGAGCGCGGAGGCGGACGGCGGCGTGCAGCGCCACGCCGAACGGGAACTGCTCGCGAGGCTGGAGCGGGCGCTGGAGGACAGGGTGGCCGCGCTGGAGCCGGGGCAGGTCGTGGTGGTCCTCAACGAACGCGACGACTGGCCGAAGACCCGCGAGCGGCGCGAGGCGGTGATCGTGGAGGGGGAGAACCGCTTCCATTTCCACTGGTGGGTCGAACCGCCGCTCCGGCTGGGCGTATTCGGGCCGGTTTGACACGTGTGACCACACCCGGATCGTCGATGCGCCCGCCTCGGCTTGCCGTCACGTTCGGCACCGTTCTCACCGCCCTCGCCCTCCCGCTCGCCGCATCCGCTCAGGACAGCTCGATAACCGGCCGGGTGTGGTCCGCCGACGGCTTCCTCCTTTCGGGAGCCAGGGTGGGAATCTTCCCCGCCGCCGATTCGACGCGGGTACGCGCGGTCCGCACCGACCGCCTCGGGTACTTCGCCTTCGACCGGGTGGCGTCCGGCACCTACGTCCTCACCGTGACCTGGATCGGCTACGCTCGGCACCGGGAAGTGGTGGAGGTCACCGGCGCGACACCCCTCGAACTGGACATCTCGTTGACGCCACGGGCGATCGAGCTCGAGGGACTCTCGGTCGAAGCGGAGCGGAGCCGGGCCCGCATCCGTTTCGAGGAATCCGCCGGCACGACCGCCCAGGAGATCAGCGGCGAGGCGATGAAGGCGCTGCCGGGGCTGGTTGAGACCGACCCGATCAGGGCGGTGGAGGTGCTTCCCGGCGTGAGCACCGTTTCCGACTTCTCCGCCGCCTTCAACGTGAGGGGTGGTTCGGCGGACCAGAACCTGATCCTCCTCGACGGTGTCCCCATCTTCAACCCCTTCCATCTGGGAGGCGTGTTCTCGGTCTTCAATGCGGACATGGTGGCGGGCGCCGAATTGCGCGCGGGCGGTTTTCCGGCCGAATACGGCGGACGGGTGTCCTCTGTGCTGTCGGTTCAGACGGACGTGGGCGACGGCTCGACCAGCGTTGATGCCGGGGTCAGTCTGCTCGCGTCGCGCGTGGCCGTGGACGGATCGCTGCCGCAGGGTGCCCTCGACGCACTGGGTCTTGCCAACTCCCGTTGGCGTGTTTCCGGCCGGCGCTCCTACTTCGATGTGCTCGTCAAGCCGTGGACCGAGTTCCCGTACCGCCTGACCGACCTGCAGGGCGCCTTCGAGGCGTGGACCGGGCGGGGCAACCGCCTCCGTTTCACCGCGTACACGGGCCGTGACGTTCTCGACCTGTCGGACGTTGGGGACAACCCGCTGCCGGTCCGCTGGTCGTGGGGCAACGATGCGGTGGGGGGATCCTGGGCCCATCCGATGAGTGGGGGCCAGACGTTGGACTTCCGGGCCACGTACTCCCGCTTCACGTCGGACTTCGAGTATGTGGAGACCGAGTCGCGGTTCCGCACGGGCATACGGGAGGCGGCGCTGCAGGCGGATCTGGAGCGGCGCCCGACCGGCCGGACGCGCTGGAAGTCCGGAATGGCCGCAAAGCGGCTCGAGTTCGACAACAGCTTCCGCGCCGGGGGCACGGCCTTCAACGAAAACGCGGGCCGGGGATGGGAGATCGCCGCGTACAGCCAGATCAACTGGGACCCGAACCCGCGCTGGCTGGTCGAAGGAGGACTGCGCGTGGATCACTGGCGTCCCGATCCGGGCGACGCGGAGACGACCGTGTCGCCCCGCTTTGCGGTCAAGCGGTTCATTCGGGACCGCAACGCCGCCGTGCGTCTCGCCGGGGGCCGGTATTCGCAGTTCCTGCACTCGCTGCGCGACGAGGAGTTCCCACTCGGCTTCGATGTCTGGGTGCTCGCCGGCGAGCTTGCGCCGCGAGTGGTCTCGGACCAGGTGCAGGTCGGCGTCGAGAGCTTCTTCGGGGAGGACGAGTGGTTCGCCTCGCTGGAGGGATACTACCGGACCTTCGACGGGGTCGTCACGGTCAACGCCGCCGACGACCCCAACGACGATATGGACGACCTCGTAGCCGGGGACGGCTGGTCTTATGGTGTCGACCTGTTCCTGAGGCGGGACGTGGGGACGACGACCGGCTGGATCGCAGTCTCCTTCCTCAAGACGGAACGGTCCTTTCCGGACACCCGTTCGGGCATCGACCCGCCTCCCGGGCTGAGCTATCCGCCAGTATTCGACCGACGTGTCGACATCGATATCGTGCTTCGCCGGAAGCTGGGCTGGTGGGGTGTGGACGCGGGTCTGCGTGCGAACTTCGGCACCGGGATTCCCTACACGCCCGTGCTGGGCCAGTTCGACGTGTACCGCCGCCGGCTGGTGGAAGGGAAGGTCTATATCGACGAGGGCTCCGCCGTGGCGCTGGGCCCGCGCAACGGTGCACGCTATCCGGCACGGCATCGCCTCGACGTATCCTTCAGGAAACCGATGCGGAAGGGCTGGGGACAGTTGACCCCGTACCTGAGCATCATCAACCTGTACAACCGGAAGAACGTCCTCTTCTACTTCTTCGAATACGATTCCGACATGCCCACGCGCTCCGGGGTGTCGATGATCCCGTTCCTGCCGACGCTGGGCATCGAGGTGTCGTTCTGATGGCCTGCCTCCGGTTCCGGCGGTGGGCTCCCGCCGCGGCGCTGTTCCTGTCCGCGGGCTGTTCGCTCACCGAGATCACGGTCGCCGAACCCGAAGACGTGATCGTGGCCGAGGTGCAGGTGGTGCTGACCCCCGCGCCGGACACGGACGAGTTGACCATGGCCGCATGGGCGATCCTGCACCGGACCTACCGGCCCGAAGGGACGCCGGGCATCTCGGGTGCGGTTGTGGAGGTGCGGGCGGATGCGGAGCGGGTGGTCGGACTGGAGGAGCAGGACAGCCTGGCGCACTGCATCGCCCTGGACCTCATCGCCCGGGATTCGCTCGAGACGGACCCGTCTCTCGACGCGGCATGCTACCGGGCCGAGGCGACACCCGCGCCGTTCGCACCCGGGGAAAGGCTCTCCGTGAGCATAACGGCGCCCGATGGCCGGGTCCTCACCGGGGTCAGCCGGTTGCCCGGCGCCTTCTCCATGATCGGGTTGCAACAGGAGGACGGCCGCTGCCGCGTCCGACCGGACACCCACTACCGCTTCCGGTGGACCTCCGCCAGGGATTCCTGGGCGTACGTCGCCGACGCCCGGTTCCAGGGGCTCCGCAGAGCGCTGGGCAGACGCGGGATCGAGGCGCCCGACACGCTCTACCTGTTGGGCCTGGCCATCGGACGGGAGGACACGACCATCGTCTTCCCCAGGCAATTCGGCGTCTTCGAGGCGTTCAACGCCAGCGACAACGAACTCGAGATCCTGCGCGAGCTGTGGAAGGGGCTTCCGGAGGGAGTCAGCGCGGAGGTGGCGATCGCCGCCGCCGACCGCAACTGGGTCAATTGGGAGCGCGGCGGAAACTTCAATCCGTCGGGGCAGATTCGCATCCCGTCGGTGTTCGGCGACGGGACGGGCGTCTTTGCGACAGCGACGAGCAGGCGGGTGTTGGTAAAGTCGGCCGGGGTTGGGGACGAGCCGCTGTGCGGGCCCGCCGAACCCTGACGGTGCCGCCGGCCGCCGGTCTCGGTGCCCGTGGGAGTTCATCCGCGGACTCCTATGCCTCCGAGACCGTAACCTGCCTGGCCACCTTCCTCTTGATCTTCAGCGGCTCCCGGCCGCCTTCGACCGTGACGACCACCGGCCCTCCCTCCCTGCCTCCCGTGTCGACCACCGCCACCGCACCGGGGACCAGGCCGACCGACTTGAGGTAGCGGAGTCGCAACGGGTCCTCGTCCGCCACCGAACGAACCACGATCCGGGAGCCGGGGGCAGCCCTGTGGAGACGGTGGGTCGGCGTGGGATCGATCGTGCCCGCCCGGGTCGGAATGGGCGCACCGTGCGGGTCCGTGTCCGGGTGACCCATGGACTCCGCCATCCGGTCGATGAGGCGATCGGAGGCAGCGTGTTCGAGCCGTTCCGCCTCGGCGTGCACGTCGTCCCAGTCGTACCCCAGCCGCTGCACCAGAAACGACTCGATGATCCGGTGCCGCCTGAGGATCTTCAGAGCCTCGCGGTTGCCTGCCTCGGTCAGCCGCACACCCCGATACGGTTCGTGACGGAGAAGTCCGTCCTCGGCGAGCCGCCGAATCATCCCGCTCACCGAGGCGGGCTGCACCCGGAGCACGCGCGCCAGCTCGTTGGTACCGGCCGCGACACCCCCTTCGTTCAGGGAGTAGACCGCCTTCAGGTAGTCTTCGACGGACGGGGACAGCGAGGTGGAGGCCATGATTGCAGGACAATGGAACGGGGATCCGGAGGTCTGGCAACAGAATCGGGAAGCTAGGTTACCTTATGAATAGTGTGGTCGGTCGATACATCCCAGGAGGCCCGTTGAAAGACTCGGTAGTCATAGACGCCAAGCGCATCCTGCTGCGCTACGGCACCCCGATAATGGTGCTCGACAAGGTGGCGGAGGAAGAGCGGATCCGGCTCGCGCGCGAGATTTCCAAGACTCCGCTCGCGGAGAGGGAGCTGCGTCTGCGCGAACTGCTGGCGAAGGCGGGACACCTCTAGCAGGCCGCGGACAAAGCCGCGGTCAAATACCGGGGGGATTCTGTCCACGGGCTGCTCTAGCCCGACACGATTCTCAGGCTCCTGAGCCTTCCCAGAGCTGCCGCCACGTCCTGGACTCGCGGGGTCGCCAGATCGCCGGTGCGTCCGGTATCGAGGACATCCGGTCCGTCGCGGTCCAGGGAGTCGGCGAGCGCCGCGAGTACGTCCTCCAGGGCCATTCCCTCTCCCATGAAGGCACGCGCGTGGTGGATCGCCAGCGCGATCCCGCGAGCCTGGGAGCGCGACACGATCTGCCGCACACCCGCAAGCTCGATCCGCTCCCGGCCGAAGTCCACGGTGGTGCGGCTTCTGACCTTGATCGAGCGCTCGCGGCGGCCCCGGCGCGCCGAGATCGAGCGGGGATCGGGGAACCGGTGCCGGGAGGGCCAGCGGATCGGCGCGGCCTGGACCGAACGGCCTGTGGGGTGGGCTGCCGCGACCTCACGCGCGGCCGGGGTCAGGTCGGCCGGGCGATAGCCGGTCATGCCGATCACGCGGTCGGCCACGTCGAGGTAGTCGCCCGAACCGCCGATCACCAGGACGGTGCTGGCGCCCGCGTCGTCGTGCAGGCTGCGCACGCGGTCGATGAAGGGCGTGATCGGCTCGTCGTCGCCCCGGACGAGCGCCTGCATGCGGCGGTCACGGATCATGAAGTTGGTGGCGGCGGTGTCCTCGTCGATCAGCAGCAGGCGGGACCCAGCCTCCAGCGCCTCGATGATGGCCGCGGCCTGGCTGGTCGAGCCCGAGGCGTTGGGGGTGGAGAAGGCGCCGGTGTCCTGCCCGCCGGGGAGCGGGCCGATGAAGGGCGAGATGTCGACGCCGGCCACGGAACGGCCGTCTTCGGCCTGCACCTTCATGGCCGTCGGGTCGGTGACCACCCGTTCGCGGCCGTCGCCGGGACGGTGGTTGTAGACGCCGCGTGCGATCGCGTCCAGCACCGTCGACTTGCCGTGGTAGCCGCCTCCCACCAGGAGGGTGACACCGCGGGGTATCCCCATGCCGGCGACCGGCGGGCTGTTGGGGCGGTCGAGGGTGACCCGCAGGCCGGCCGGCGACCCGAAGAGCGTGGCCCGGCCGCCGTCGAGGGGGCGGTCGTCGATGCCGCTCCGCCGCGGCAGCAGCGATCCGTCGGCGATGAAGGCGACCAGGCCGTGCCGGTCAAGCCGGGCGCGCAGGGCGTCCGCGTCCTCGTTGACCTCGACGTGCAGGGTCACGTCGGCGGGCGGGTGGGCGTGGGCGGGCAGGGTGGAATCGACCAGCGCGGGAAGGGTCTCCGTGAGCAGCCGCTCCGCCTGACGGCCCAGGACGCGCCGGCCGGCCGCGGGCAGGCCGACCGTGAACCGGGCCTCGACCGACCCGTCCGCGCCGACGAGCACGGCGGTGTTCGGAAGAACGACCTGCCCGGGATCGGCCATCGCGACTTCGCCGCTCCTGCCGCTCCCGCCGCCACGCGGGATGCGGCGGGCGCCCGCCGCGAAGGTGCGGGCGAGGAGGCACGAGAGGCCGACCCGGCGGGAGGGTGTGGCAATGGTGGCCGCATCGTAGCCCGTCCGGGCCGGGTCCAGGCGGACCGCGACCCGAGTGGGAGCCGCGAAGGGGTCTCCCTGGACACGGCGCACTTCGAGGGAACAGGATGTCAGGCGCCAGCCGCCCCCTATTTCCCGGTAGGCGGGGTAGCCCCGCCGGTCGATGCGGCGGAGGATACGCCTGAGGTCGTCTTCCGTTCGCGTCATGGGTCGCCGGGACGGTCGCGTCCCCGGGCTGCCGGGGGACAGGGCTGAACGGTGGGGTATGGGGCGGGGTCGGCGGCCTGGTTCCTCAAGCAATCAGCCGATGGGGAAGCCCAATGCCGCGCGTAGCGTCAGCGCCCGGTTCTTCATGGTGCCGGCCTCGAATTCGTCGCCGTGGTCCATGTAGCCGAGACCGATGGTGTAGAGGAAGCTCGTGGTGAACCGCACTCTGTCGGCGAACGCGAATTCCAGGCCGCTTCCCCCCACGATCGAGTAGTCCAGGCTGCGGAACCTCCCCTCCTCGCACGGCGTGCTGCTCCCGGGGTTGTCGTCGGTGGCGGCGCGTACGCCATTGCACGACATGAGCCAGCCCAGGGCGGGTCCCAGGAGGAAGTGGAGGAAGACCCCGTCCACGATGGACTGGAACCTCATGTCGGCGAGCAGCGCCAGGTCCAGGTAGTCGAGCTGATGGTCGAGTCCGGGTCTCCCCAACTCGGCTCCCTTCTGGGAATAGGTTGCGGCCAACTGGACGTGGAGGGTGTGTCTCGTCTCCGGTGGCGACAACATGAACGAGCCGGCGAGCCCGAGGTTCAGCCCGGTGGTCCGATGAAACCCCACCTGTACGATGTCGTCCGTTGCCCTCTGTGCGATCACCGTCAGGTTCATCCCTCCCAGGAGGGAGATGGTGTGCTGGGCGGAAACGGTTGTGGGCGGGAGGAAAAGCGCGGTTGCGAGGCAGAGAATGGGGAGGCGCTTCATGGTGGCTCCATCTCGGAGGTGATTCGCTGGGTGACCGTTGCCTGACGCCGTGCAAGGTATGCGGACCGGGACGGGATTGGAAACCGATAGCGAATTGCCCGGGACTCGCTCGCGGTGAGCGGGGAGGGCTGACGGGGTCGTCTACCGCCCCATGGGGAACACCAGCCCGGCCTGGACCGACGTCGCCCGGTTGTGAGTCGTCCGGTCGAGTTCTCCGGCGTAGATGGATCGCACCCCGTGGGTGTAGAGAAGGTCCAGCGACAGATGCATCGCTTCGGCCAGGGCCAGTTGGACGCCCGCGCCGCCGGCCACGCCGAAATCCACGGGCTTGCTCGGGGTGTTCAACCGCTCGTCGTCGCACGTGGCCGTTTCGGTGGTCCCCGGCAGGACGAGCGTGACGGTGGCCTCGCAGCTGGTCTCCCACGCGATCACCGGGCCCGCGAGCAGGAACAGGGAACTTCCCGAGCCGCCCAGCGGAAGACTTGCGCGTCCCAGGACCGACAGCTGCACGTAGTCGAGCGCGTAGCCCACGTCACCCAGTTGGATGAACGTGAGCGTCGCGCCCCTCTGCGCGAACGACCCCTCCAGCTGCAGACCGAGGCGTCCCGACACCGGCAGGGTCAGAGCCGTGCCCACGACCAACCCTTGGCGCAACTCCCTGTCGTTGATCTCGATTCCGGCGAAGACCAGGTCCGACAGGCTGGCGCCGGCCTTGACGCCGACGCTGATCTGCCCGGCTGACGGGTTGGCTGCGAGCCCCGCGAACAGGGCTGCCAGGCAGAGCGTCCGGGTACGGGTCAAGGGGCCTCCGGCGGCAGGGAAATGGGCACCACTCCATACAGCTTCAGCACCTCGGGGGTTCCCTCGATGGGAAGGGCCTCGCGCGGTCCGGCGGTCATACGGCTCCGGCCACCATCGCGGCCAACAGCAGCGGGTGATACAGCAGCGACCCCAGGAACACCCGGCTGCACCGCTGTTTCGTGGGTTTGAGCAGGAAGCCGAACGTGGCCGCCACCATGCCCACGCCCAGGCAGAGGGCGCCCGCAAGGTAGAGGCTGCCGGTCATTCCGAGCACGCCGGGCAGCAGGCTGAGGGGCAGCAGCGCCAGGGCGTATCCGACCATGAGACCCGAGATCATGCGGTCGGAGCCGGGGGGAATGAGCTGAAAGCCGGCACGCGCGTAGTCGTGCCGCAGGTTCCAGCCCAGTGCCAGGACGTGGATGAGCTGCCACAGGAAGAGGATCCCGAAGAGCGCCAGGCCACGGGCGTCGACGGTGCCGGCGTGTGCCGACCAGCCGATTAGGGCCGGAAGCGCGCCGGGTACCGCTCCGACGGGGGTCGCCAGGGGCGAGCGGAGCTTGAGGGGCGTGTAGACCGCGTCGTAGAGGAAGGCGGCGGCCCCCGTGATCAGCGCGGGAAGCCATCCCGTCCAGTACCAGAGATGACCGATTCCGGCTGCGAGGAGGACCCAGCCGAAGAGCCGCGCGTGGCCCGCCGGAATCCGCCCAGAGGGGACCGGGCGCCCGCGGGTGCGGAGCATGACGCCGTCGGGCTGGCGTTCGAGGTACTGGTTGAGCGCCAGGGAGCCGGCGGTGGCGAGGGTGATGCCCGCGACCAGGTGGAACAGGTCGCGCAGGAGAGCGTCCGGCAGCGATGCCAGGAGGTATCCCGCGGTCGCCGTAACGGCGACGAAGACGGTGATCCCGGGCTTGGTCAGCTCGAGATAGGCGCCGGCCCGGCCGGTCCGGCCGGCCCGGATTCTGTCCTCGACGGTCACCCGAACCGCCGCCTGCCGCATCTCGGCCGACCGTTCTTCACAGCAGCCCCTGCACCATCCCGCCATCGATCTGGAGGGTGTGCCCGGTGATGTAGGAGGCCGCCTCTGAGGCAAGGAACACCACGGCGTTGGCGAACTCGTCGGGGGTCCCCATGCGCCCGGCGGGGATGTCGTCCGTGATCCGCTCCAGCACGTCGCCGCGCGTGACCCCGCGCTGCCCGGCCCGGGCCTCCATCAGCGAGTCCACCCGTGCGGTGTGGATGAAGCCGGGCGCCACCACGTTGCAGAGGATGCCCTCGGCGGCGAGGTCGCGGGAGATGGTCTTGATGAACCCGACCACGCCGGGCCGCGCCGTGTTGGAGAGGAGGAGGCCGTTGACGGGCTGCTTCACCGCCACGGAGGTGACGGCCACGATGCGCCCCCACCCGGTCCGGCGCATCTCCGGCAGGGCGGCCAGGGTGAGCTGTACGGTGGACATGAGGTTCAGGTCGAGGGCGCGCCGGTACGCCGCCGGGGTGAAGTCGTCCACGCCGCCGGGAGGGGGACCTCCGGCGTTCGCCACGAGGATGTCCAGGCGGCCCAGTTCGCTTGCCGCGCGCCCGGCCAGATCGTTGCAGAAGCCCTCGTCGGCCACGTCCCCGGCCACGGCCACGACTCTGCGCCCGGTCGCGTGCGCGATGTCGCGTGCGGTGGCGTCGAGGACGTCGGGGGACCTGGCGTTGATCACGATGTCCGTTCCCTCGCGCGCCAGCCGCTCGGCCACCGCCCTGCCGAGCCCCCGGGATGCGCCGGTCACGAGGGCGGCCCTATCTTTAATGCCAAGCTCCACCGACATTCCTCCGTTGGGGTGCGGTCGAGGCTCCTCGCGAAAGCGATGCTCCAATGGGCACCGGGCTTCCCGGGGCCGGAAACCTCGCGGGCCGAAAGGTGCTCCCGGCCCGCCGCCTCGGCAAGTCGCCGCAGTGGCCGGTCGGGGTTTGGCCGGTGCCCGGGGGAAACACCCGGAGCGGCGCGAGGGTAGAAGGACGTACGCGGAACGGGTGGTGAACCGCGGTCCGAGCAGCGGAGAACGATGAGCAGTTCCAACGTCAGAGACAGGCGCCGAGAGGAAAGGAAGATCTGGAAGAGCGCCCTGCTGGGGTCGCTGCTCTTCCATGTGCTCCTGTTCGTTGGCAGCGGTCGGCGTTCGATTCCCCCGCTGCCCGAGTCGTCGTCGGGTCCGAACGAGGGCGACCTCCGCGCCGCGCGAGGAGGCGTGCAGACGATGAGGATCAGCATCCCCCCGCCTCGTCCGATCACCCCGCCCGCCCTTCCGCTGCCTACGGAGATCGAGGTCGAGGAGTTCGACCTGGACACCGAGGTGGACTTCGACCTGGCGGCGCTGCTCGGGGATCCGGGCCCGCCGGGGCCACCGGGACTGGAGGGGGAAGGGGAGGGAGATGGGGGGACGGGCGAGAACGGACAGATGAATACCGATCCGAAGCCTCGTGGGCTGATCCCTCCACCCATGGACAAGCGGCTCCGCAACGTCACGGTGACGGTCTGGGTCTTCATCAACGAGTCCGGGCGGGTTGTGGCCGACTCCACGCGATTGGATCCTCCGACGAAGAACAGGAAGCTGAACCGAAAGCTGATCGAAGAGGCCGCCGAGTGGCGCTTTATCCCGGGGACCCGGAACGGCCAGCCGGTGGCTGCATGGACCAGGTACACGATCGGGATGAGCTAGCGTTACGCGAATCCAGGCTCGATAGTGACAACCGGCACCCCCCCCACCCGCTAACACGACCATGCAGCGCGCAGCCAAGCGAATCCTCTGGGTGGACGACGAGATCGACCTCCTGCGTCCCCACCTCCTCTTCCTGCAGCAGCGGGGCTACCACGTCGACGGCATCACCAACGGCGACGACGCGCTCGCGCTGCTCAGCGACCACGCCTACGACCTGATCCTCCTCGACGAGCAGATGCCGGGGCGGCGAGGGCTGGAGGTCCTCCGCATCATCCGCCACGACGACCCCTACGCCCGCGTGGTCATGGTGACCAAGTCTGAGGAGGACCGCACCATGACCGAGGCGATCGGGCGCCAGGTGGAGGCGTACCTGGTGAAGCCGACGAGCCCGCGCCAGGTGCTTTCGGTGGTGACCCGGATCCTGGAGGGGTCCTTGATCCAGCAACAGAGGGCCGCACAGGACTTCGCCGCGCGCTGGCCGGTGCTTTCGCGCATGCGCGAGGAGGCGTCCACGGCCTCCGCCTTCGCCGACCTCCACCAGGAACTCGTCGACTGGCACTTCCGCCTCGAGCGGGCCGGAGAGACGGGGCTGCTGGCGACGGTCGAATCCCTGCAGCAGGATCTGCGCCGCGATTTCGGCCCCTGGGTCATGCGGGAGTACCCCCGCTGGGTCCGCGCGGGTCCGGGCGCCCCCGCCCTGTCGGTGGACATCGTCAAGCGGTACCTGCTGCCCCTGCTGGGTGCCGATCCGGTGTTCTTCGTGGTCCTCGACTGCATGAGGCTCGATCAGTGGCGTGCGATCGCCCCGCTGCTGGGCAGGTTCTTCGACATCGAGGAGAGCTGCCACTACTCGATCCTTCCCACGGCGACACCGTATGCGCGCAACGCCCTCTTCTCGGGACTCTTCCCCGACCAGATCGCCACGAAGCGGGCAGGGTGGTGGGACACCTCCGGCGACGAGGGGTCGCTCAACACCTTCGAGGACGAACTGTTGCGCGAACAGCTGCGGCGGCTCACGGGACGGGACGTGCCGGTCCACTACGAAAAGGTGTTCACCGACCGGGATGAAGCACAGGTCCGCGGGCGCCTGCTCTCGGCGCTGAAGACCCGGGGGTCCGTCGTCGCCATGGTCTTCAACTTCGTGGACCTGATGACCCACGGGCGCTCCGAGTCCCCCATACTGATGGAGGTGGCCAAGGACGAGTCGGCTCTCAGGCAGCTCACCCGGTCGTGGTTCGAGCGCTCGACCGCGCTGTCCGTGCTCAAGGAGGCGGCCGCGCGGGGGCACCGGGTGGTCTTCACCACGGACCACGGTTCCATTCACTGCCGGCGGCCCGCCACCATCTACGCCCGCCGCGACGCCACCGCAAGCCTGCGCTACAAGTTCGGGAGCAACATGCGGGCCCGGGACCAGCGCGCCGCCTTCGCGCCGAAGAGCTTCTCGTCCATGCGCCTGCCCAGGGGTTCCCCGGGCGTAAACTGCCTGGTGGCGCTCGACGACTACTTTTTCGTCTACCCCACCAAGCTGCGCGAGTACCAGCGGCGCTACCGCAATTCGTTCCTGCACGGCGGTATTTCGCCGGAAGAGATGATCGTTCCCGTCGCGGTGCTCACTCCGCGGCCGCTGTGACCTCGGCCGGTCCCCTGGCCGCCGGGGGCTGACCGTGGGCGGATGGCGCAGGGTACTTTCCTACCTCGGACCGCACCGGGGCATGCTGGCGCTCGCGGCACTGGCGAGCGTGGCCTACGCGACACTGGACGCCTTCTCGATCGTGGTGCTGATCCCGTTCCTGGGAACGGTGTTCGGCGAGGGAGAGGGAACCGGAGTCGGCGAGGAGCCCAGCCAGGTGGACCGCGCGCTGGAGTTCACGGTGGGCCGGTTCGTCGACCTCGACGGCGATCCGCAGACGGCCGTGGTCGGCATCATCGCCTTCATCCTGGGTCTCGTCGTGCTCAAGAACGCGGCGGGCTTCGCGCGCGCCTGCCTTGCGGCGAGGGTGGAGCAGGGGGTCACCCGCGACCTGCGCAACCAGGTGTACGGACACCTGCTGGAGCTGGACCTCGCCTTCTTCGGACGGGTTCGGACGGGCCAGATCGTGTCACGTCTCACCTACGACGTCGAGCAGCTCCGCTCGCTGGTGACCGCCGAGCTCATCAGGTCGCTCTCGTTCGTGCTGGTCTTCGCGGCGACGCTGTACTGGATGCTGGTGGTCTCGGTCGGGCTCACGCTGGCCGCCTTCATCGTCGTTCCGCTTACGATGGTGATCTGGGGGCCGCTGATCCGGCGCCTGAGGCGCGGGGACCGGCAGGTTCTGGACATCGCGGGCGAGGTCGGCTCCCACATCCAGGAGACCGTCTCCGGCATCCGCATGGTCAAGTCCGCCTCCGCGGAGCCGCGGGAGCGGAGGCGTTTCCACAAGCTGACGACGGACTACTTCGACACCTTCCTGCGGACCGTGCGCCTGCGCGCGCTGGCGGTCCCCATCACCGAGGTGTTCGTGGCGCTCGGAACCGCGATTCTCCTCTGGTACGGGGCCCGCATGGTGGTGGTGGAAGGTTCGCTGACCGGAGGGGAGTTCGTGGGTTTCATCTTCCTGAGCACGAAGCTCTACGCCCCGGTCAAGTACCTGAGCAAGCTGCCCACGCTGATTCAGCCGGGCCTGGTGGGGGCCGAGCGAACCTTCGAGTTCCTGGACGCGCCCGTGGAGATCCGGGACCGCGCCGGCGCACGGCCGTTCACGGGGGTCCGGGAGGGGATCCGCTACCGGGACGTGCGCATGGAGTACCGGACGGGCGACCCGGTGCTGCGCGGGGTGGACTTCTTCGTTCCGGCGGGAACGGTGGTGGCGCTGGTCGGCCCCAGCGGGGCGGGCAAGACCACCGTCGTGGACCTGTTGTCGCGCTTCTACGAACCCACCGCGGGCGCGATCGAGATCGATGGAACCGACATTCGCGACCTGCGCCTCGGGTCGCTGAGGGGCGGGCTGGGGGTGGTGTCGCAGGACACGGTCCTCTTTCACGACACGGTGCGGGCCAACATCGCCTACGGGGTCGAGGACGCCCCGCCGGAGCAGGTGGAGGCGGCGGCCCGCGCGGCGCACGCCCACGACTTCGTGATGACGCTCCCGGACGGCTACGAGACCGTGGTGGGTGAGCGCGGAACCACGCTGTCGGGCGGGCAACGGCAGCGGATCGCTATCGCGCGGGCCGTGCTGCGCGACCCCCCGGTGCTGGTTCTGGACGAGGCGACGAGCGCGCTGGACACCGAGTCGGAACGGCTGGTGCAGGAGGCGGTGGAGCGACTGCTGGCGGGGCGAACCGTCTTCGTCGTCGCGCACCGTCTCTCGACGATCCGGCGCGCCGACCGGATCGTGGTGATCGATGGGGGCAGGATCGCGCAGCAGGGAACGCACGCCGAACTGATGGCGCGGGGGGGGCTGTATCGCCGCCTGCGGGAGTTGCAGTTCCGGTGAGCGCGGTGTCGCGGTCGAAGCGCGTCCGGCACCGGGTGGAGTACGCGCTGGTGCGGACGGTGGCCGCGCTCTGCAGGGCGATGCCCGAGGCCGTCGCGGACCGGGTGGGCGCCGTGCTGGGGTGGATGGCGTGGCGGGTGTGGCGGCCCCGCTGGGACGTGGTGACGAAGCAGTTGCGCATGGCCTTCCCCGACGCGGACGAAGCGTGGTGGCTGGGGGTCGCGCGCCGCTCCTACGTGCACTTCGGCGCGGAGGCGGTGGCGATGTTCCGCCTGGCGGGTGCTCGCAGCAGCGAAATCCTGAAGCGGACCCGCATGATCGGCGGCGAGGTGCTGGACGAGGCGGCGCGCGAGGGGCGGGGGGTGATGCTCGTGAGCGGCCACCTGGGCAACTGGGAGGTGGGGACGGCGGGGGTGGTGGCGCGCGGATTCGCGATGGACATCGTGGCGGCGCGGCAGCGCAACCTCCTCTTCGACAGGTACCTGACGCGCTCGCGCGAGAGGCTGGGCATGAGGGTGATCCCGCGAGAGGAGGCCAGACCCGGCGTGCTGGCGTCGCTCAAGGCGGGCCGGGTGATCGGGATCATGGGGGACCAGGATGCTCGCGGGGCGGGGATATTCGTCGACTACTTCGGCCGTGCCGCGTCCACGGCGCGCGGCCCCGCCCTGCTCGCGGTGCGGGCGGGGGCAACGGTGGCGACCTTCTACACGATCCGAAGGCGCGGATGGAGGCCCCGATACGACATCCACATCGAGGCACTGGAAGAACCGAAGGCGAGTACCGGCCGCACGGGCGGGGTCCTTGCGCGCACGCAGGCCTTCACCTCCAGGCTGGAGGAATTCGTGCGAGACCACCCGGAGCAATACCTGTGGCATCACCGTCGCTGGAAGACATCGCCCCCCGGTGGACGGGAGCCCGCGCAACCCACCCCCCATCTCGATGCGCGCGCCGGTTCATCCACCGGCCCCCGAGGCGCGCCCCCTCCGCCGCGAACGGACCCCTCGTCGTAGATGCGGGTGCGCCGGCGGGGGAACCGTGGCCGGAACAGTATGTATAGATTCAGGGACCTGACCATACTAGTCCGGGGGCACGTCGCGCCATGATCCACATCTGCATTCCCTGCCGGGACGAGGACCGCACCATCGGGGTGCTGCTCTGGAAGATCCGCGAGGTCATGCTGGAGCTGGGCCGGGACTTCCAGGTCTTCGTGCTCGACGACGGGTCCCGGGACGGCACGGGGGCGCTGCTGGAGCGGTACGGACGGGTGTTGCCCATGACGGTCCTCACCGAGGAACGCTCCATCGGTTACGGCCGCGCCCTGGAGAAGCTCCTGAGGGCCGCCGACGGTGCGACAGGCTATCCCAGGCGGGACGCCATCGTGACGATGCAGGCGGACTTCACGGAGCACCCCGACCAGTTGCGCGCCCTGATTCGAACATTCGAAGGGGGCGCGGACATCGTCGCCTGTGAGGCCGGGACGGGATTCGAAAAGTCTCCGCGCGCCGTTCGCCGTGCCCGGTGGCTCGCCGGCTTCGCGCTGGGTCGCCCGCCGGCGAATGACCCGGGGATCGATCGACTGCTCGGCTTCCGGGCGTATCGCGCAGTGGTGGTCAGGCGGGCGCTGCGGGCCGCCGGGAGCCGCCCCCTGATCACCACGAACGGCTGGGCCGCCAACGCCGAACTCATGAAGGTGCTCGCACCGTTCGCCCGTCGCACGGCACGGGTGCCGCTGGGACTCAGGTACGACATCCGGTGGCGGCGCACCCGGGTGCGTGTGCTTGCCACCGTGCGTGAAATCCTGCGCGTGAGGAAGATCTCGCAACTGGAGCCCGGGGGTCATGGGGTGGGTTGAACGGGGCTGCTCCCGACCCGGGACGGGCATCGCGTCCCTGCCGGCCGCCCTCGCCTTCGCGCTGGGACTGTTCGCCGCAAGTCCTTTCGCCGCCGCCGCCCAGACCGGTGGCGATTCGCACCGGGACTCGGCCGGCCCGCCGGCAGGCGGGGACGGGGACGACCCCTTGTGGGTCGGCGAAGAACTCAGGTACAGGATCAAGTATGGAATCTTCGGGATCGGCGAGGGCAGTATCGGGGTTCCGGGGATCGACACGATCGGCGGTCGGACGACCTACGCCGCCGAGATGCGCATCAGCGGCGGCATACCGGGGTACCGCATCGACCAGAGGATCTACAGCTGGATCGACACGGAAAAACTGTTCTCCAGGCGCTTCGTCAAGGACGAGGAGGACCGGCCCCGCGAATACGACTTCCTTGCCGAGCAACGTCTGGTCCACCAGATCCGGGACAGGGACACGACCTGGGCCATCCCCACTTCGGAGCCGCTCGACGATCTCTCCATCGTCTTCCTTGCGCGCACCCTCCCGCTGGAGGTCGGACAGACCTACACCCTCAACCGATACTTCAAGGAAGAGAACAATCCGATCATCCTGAAGGTTCTGCGCAGGGACAGGCGGAAGGTGGGAGCGGGAGAGTTCAACACCATTGTCGTGCAGCCCATCATCCCCGAGAGCAGCCTGTATTCGGAGGGAGGGAACGCCGAGATCCACCTTTCCGACGACGAGCGGCGCCTTGTCGTGTACATGAAGGTGGATGTTCTCCTGCTGAACCTCACCCTCCACCTGGAGGAGTTCCAACTGGGCGGCCCGCTGGAGGACTTCGGCGGAGCGGAGGGACCAGCGGACGGAGGCGACGACTCGGGGTCGTCCTCGGACAAAGGTCCGGCCGACATCGGTCGCCGGGACCCGCCGAACTGAAGTCCGGCAAGCCGCCCCCGCCGCCCGCGATGCCGGCAGCCCGCGGAGGACCTCGGTGCGAGGCTGGACGGTGCCGACGCATGTCAACGGCTGAACCCCCTGCCGCACGCGGATCGGCCGCGTGCCGGGCCCGTCCCGCGCGATCCGGGCGGGCGCCTGTCCTGCTGGTGGTCAGCCTCGTGGCACTCTCGTCTCTCGTGCCGCAGGTTCCCGCCCCGGCCCAGCAGCCCCGGCCGGCCGACACGCTCGCCGCTCTCCGCTCCGTCACGACCCCCGTCCCCTTCGGCCCCGGCGAGGAGGTCCGCTACAAGATCAAGGTCGGCGCCTTCGCGATCGGCGAAGCGTTCATGCGGATCCCCCGCATTGACACGATTCGCGGGGTCCCCGCCTACGCGATCGAGTGGACCATCGACGGCGGCTTCCCGGGCTTCCCGATCCGGGACCGTCTCTTCAGCTGGGTGAACACGGAGACGCTGGCGTCGCTCCGGTTCAGGAAGGAGACGCACAACGGGACACGGCGCCGCGAAATCGAGTTCTACCCGGAGGAACGCCGCTGGCTGCGCGTCGACATCGACAGCACGGGGGTCCTGCCCACGTCTCTCCCGCTGGACGATGTTTCGTTCGTGTATTTCGCCCGCACGCTCGCACTCGAGCCCGGAACCACCCGGCGCTTCGACCACTTCTACGAGGAGAAGGGCAACCCGATCATCCTGGACGTGCTGCGCAGGGACCGCAGGAAGGTCGGGGCGGGCGAGTTCGAGACCATCGTGATCCGTCCCGTCATCGAGACCACCCGCCTCTTCGCGGCGGACGGCAGGGGGGAAATCCACGTCTCCGACGACGACCGGCGGCTCATCGTGTACATGAAGGCGGACCTGCCCCTGGTAAACCTCACCTTCCATCTGGAGGAAGTCACGGAGGGGGTGCCGTTGGCAGCCCGCGGACGGAGTCCCCCCGGCATTCAAGCGGCGACGCATCCGCGCCGGCCTCCACGCTCCACCCTCTCACGACGCCGGAACCCGGTGCCCGGGAAGGCTCCGTCGTGAGCCTGCGCCGGCGGGGGGTCCGGCTGTGGGGAGCCTGGGTCCTGGCACTCGGCTATTTCTGGCTGGCGCGGCCGGATGGGGCATCGCTGTGGGCGGGAGGGACGGTCATCCTCGTCGGACTGGTGGTTCGCGGCTGGGCCGCGGGTGTTCTGGAGAAAAACCGCGAACTCGCCGTATCCGGTCCCTACGCCTTCACGCGCAACCCGCTGTACCTGGGCAGCTTCGTCATCGGAACGGGTGCGGTGGTCGCCGGTGGCCGGCTTTGGATCGGCGCGGTCTTCCTGGCGTTCTTCGTGTGGGCCTACCGAGACACGATGACTCGCGAGAGCGGAGGGCTGGAAGCACGCTTCGGGGAGGGTTACCGCCACTATCGGCACGGCGTCCCCGCCTTCCTTCCCCGGCTGACCCCCTACCGGCCGCCGGGAGAGCCCGTTCGACGGGGGACGCGTTTCTCACTTGCGCGCTATGTCCGCAACCGGGAGTGGGAGGCCGCGCTGGGGGCGGTGGCCGCGATGGGTTTTCTCGTCTTCAAGGCGGTCGGCCGGCAACTCGGTTGAGCCGGGTCGACGTTCGGACGCTTCACGCCGGACCGGTGTCCGCCGATGCCTCCCCTTCGACCTCCACCAGAAAGAGGCTCGGTCCCGCGTGGACATGGCCCTTCACCCGGACTTCGAATTCGTATCGTCCGGGGACGGGGAAGACCACATCCTCCAGCGGCATGACCAGCGGGGTCCGGGGGGGTGGCCTGCCGGCGCGCGCGGGCGTCACCGCGGACTCCCCTTCGACCGTGAGCGTTGGGCGGCCCTCGGGGTCGCGAACGTCGATGCGAAAGACGTGACGGCCTTCGTCGGTCCGGTCCCATTCCAGGGTAAGTACAAGGGTCATTCGGTCCTGGCGGGCGGGGAAGCCGGGGGCGTACAGGTCGTGGAAGACGCCGTGGAGGTCGAGCTTGCCATCGGGCCCGGGGGCGGCGTGATCGCAGACGGCGGCGGTCAGTATTCTCACGGGTCCCTGCGACTCGAAGTCGCCGAGCGAGGGTCCTTTCTTGCCATTGGCGCGTCTTCCCGTACTTTATGGGCTTCGCCCGCGCGGCATGGTGTCGCGCGGGAGGGGAGCGGGAGCGCTCCCGCCGAGTCGACCAATTACAAGGAGGAGTAGTGGCGAAGCAAGAGCCGATGGACCGGGCGCGGGATGAGCTGTTCAGTCACATTCACCGTTGCGGAGTCCTGGAGGCACACGAAGAGGACCAGGACTCGTGGATGACGGAGACCATCGAATACCTGGCTGAGCGCTATCCGGATTTGGGGGTGAAGGAACTGACTCAGCTCAAGGCGGTGGGGATGCAGTTCTGCAAACCGGTGATCTCACGGCTCAAGCGCGAACCTCCCCCTGAGCAGCCCGTCGTGTCGGAAGAAACCGGTGAAGCCCTCCTGGGAGCGCCCAGGGAGGCCTGAGCGGACTGGCGGCCCGTGGAAGGATCACCCCCCTTGGAGCGCCCTGCCGGCTCGGCGCCTGGCCGTTCCCGGTGCTCGCGGGGACGGATGCACGGACCGCCGGGAAGGGACCAGCCATGACCAGCCGTCGTGATTTCCTCAGGACTTCGGCCGGTGTCGGCGTGGGCGCCGCCGTCGGACTCGGCTCGGCCCGGCCACTGCGAGGTGCGCCCGGGGTGCTGCGAAGCCGGGTGGCCCCCGTCGCCATCGCCAGCGGCAACGGAACGGAAGCGGTGGACACGGCGTTTCGCATGGTGAGCGAGGGTGGGGACACCCTGGATGCCGTGGTGGAGGGCGTGAACATCGTGGAGCGCGATCCGAACGACACCTCCGTGGGTTTCGGCGGGCTTCCGAATCTGGACGGCGTGGTGCAGCTCGACTCCTCCGTGATGCACGGCCCCAGCCGGGGAGCGGGGGCGGTCGCCTGTCTCGAGGGTATCAAGACACCGTCCCGCGTTGCCGTGGACGTGATGCGCTACACCGACCATGTGCTCCTGGTGGGCAGGGGTGCCCAGCGATTCGCCGTCTCGATGGGGCATGCCGTGGAGAACCTGCTCACCGATGGGACCCGGCGCCGGTGGATCGAGTGGCGCGCGAGGATGAGCGACACCGACGACTACCTCACGCCGGAGGAATCGGGCCAGGAGGCTCCTCCCTTCCGGAACGGGGGGGACCCGGGCATGGACATGCTGGACTCCCACGACGGCGTGCGCCCCCAGGGGACGATCAACTGCAACGTGGTCAACCGGGACGGCGACCTTTCCGGGGTGACCACCACGTCGGGGCTGGCCTGGAAGATTCCGGGGCGGGTCGGGGACTCCCCGATCGTGGGCGCGGGTCTGTACGTGGACAACGACGTGGGCGCCTGCGGGTCCACCGGCCGGGGCGAGGCCGTGATCAAGACCTGCGGCTCGCACTCCGTGATCGAGCTGATGCGCGCGGGCATGTCGCCGACGGACGCGTGCCTGGAAGCGCTGCGGCGGGTCGTGACCTTCACGACCGAAGCCCGGCTCAGGAACGCCGCGGGGCGCCCGAACTTCAACGTGAACTACTACGCCGTGAACAAGAGCGGCGAGTACGGCGGCGCGGCGATCTGGTCCGGCGCGCGCTTCGCCGTTTGCAGCGGTGGGGAGAGCCGCCGCGAGGATTCGGCCTACCTGTTCGAGAGGGGTAGTTGAGCGGCGGCGGCGCGGGTGAGGGTGGACGGAGCGGGAAGAACCCGAAGGCGCCGGCCCGGGAGAAACCGAAGCCCGTCGGCTTCGGCGTCGAGGAGTTGGCCGAGGTGAAGAAGATGGAGCGCCTCCACTGTTCCGGGCGGCAGGTGCCTTCTCCGATGGGAGGATTCCTGATGGACCTGGGGGTGAGGAAGGAAACGGACGGGACCAGCACGATCCTCTTCGAGTGCAAGACATCGGCGCTGCGCTACCAGTTGCCCCTGAGGATCAGCACCTGGAGAGAGAGAAGAAAGGTGAGGGTTCAGGCGGAAGAGGGACTGGATCCGCTGTGTCCGCGGGGAGAACTCGGTCCTCCGCTGGTCCGGCGCGGCAAGGACTTCTTCTGTCCCCGTTGCAGCATCATGTTCGGGCGGGTTCCGTAGCAAGCCGCGCGTGGAGGCCGCTTGGGCAGGATCGCGCTGATCGGGGGGGATGGTATAGGACCCGAGGTGATCCGGGTGGCGGAGGTGGTGCTGGAGGCCGCCGCCGCCGGGCATGGGATCCGGGTCACCTTGGATCACTGGGATCTGGGCGCGGATCGCTACCTGCGCGACGGAGTGACCATCACCGACGAGGAACGTGACCGTCTGACCGGCGACTACGACGCCGCGCTGCTGGGCGCGCTCGGCGACCCCCGGGTCCCGGACAACGCTCACGCGCGGGACATCCTGCTGGGCCTGCGCTTCTCGGCCGACCTGTACATCAACTTCCGGCCGTGCAGGCTTCTCGTGCCGGACCTCTCGCCTCTGCGAAACACCGACCCCGGCATCGATATCGTCTTCTTCCGGGAGAACACCGAGGGGCTGTACGCGGGGGTGGGGGGCAGCTTCAAGACCGGGACCAGGGACGAGATCGCCACCGAACAGAGCATCAATACCTGGAGGGGCGTCGAGCGCATCGTCCGGGCCGCCTTCGAACACGCGGCGAGGACCGGGAGGGGCAGGGTGACACTGGTGGACAAGGCGAATGTTCTGCGGCACGAGGGAGGGCTGTGGCGGCGGGTCTTCGCCGAAGTGGGAGTCGGATTTCCGGACATCGCCCGGGACGCGATGTACGTGGACGCCATGGCGATGGACCTGGTGCGGCGCCCCCATCGCTACGAGGTGGTGGTCACCTCGAACCTCTTCGGTGACATCCTCAGCGATCTCGGGGCGCAGGTCACCGGGGGGTTGGGGCTCGCGCCGTCCGGGAACCTCAACCCGGGTTCGTGGGCGCTCTTCGAACCCGTGCACGGTTCGGCGCCGGACATCGCCGGCCGGGGAATCGCGAACCCGCTGGCGGCCGTCGGGTGCGCGAGTCTCGCGTTGGCCCATCTGGGCTCCGAGGAGGCCGCCGCCGCCGTGGACGAGTGCATCGTGGCGTCGATCCGCGAGGGTGTGACGACTCCCGATCTGGGTGGGCATGCCACGACGCGAACGGTCGGGGAGTGGATGGCGGCGAGGCTGGCAGACTAGCTTAGCTAGATAGCTTAGCTAAGCTAAGCTCAATCGCCATGCACTTCTTCCACGGTCCCGCTTTCCCCATGGCGAAGTCGAAACAGCGCGTCCCGCCCGAAGCGCTCGGCGGCCGACAGAGTCTCCCGCACATCGTCCCATGTGGTGTTGTGGTTGACGATGCAGAGCCTCAGCGAGAACCTCCCGCCCGGCATGGCCGAGGATACGAACGCGGGGTCGTCCCAGAACAGGCGGGCCAGCACGTTGCGGTTGATTTCGTCGAGGTCGTGGTCCGCGATGCCCTGGCCGGACGGATCGACGCGGAAGCACACGACGCTCAGCGACGCGGGGCTCGTGCACTTCAGCACGGGACTCTCGTCGATGTACTCCTGTGCGCGTTCGGCGTATTCGAGCCCGTTGGAGATGGCCTGTCTGAATGCGGCCATCCCGAACGTATGCACCGACATCCAGATCTTGAGCGCCCGCGCGGAGCGGCTCATCTGAAGGCCGCGGTCCCAGAAGTTGGGATGACCGGCGCCCCACAGCGCGTCCTGCAGGAAGTCGGGCCGGATCGCGAACGGCCTTTCGAGCGTCGAGATGTCCCTGACCATGAGGCAGCCCGCTTCATAGGGCTGGAAGAACCACTTGTGCGCGTCGAGCCCGACGGAGTCGGCGCGGTCGATGCCGCGCAGGATGCGCCTGCCCTGTTCGGTCACGACCGCGAACCCGCCGTACGCGGCGTCGACGTGCAGCCAGATGTCCTCCGACCCGCAGAAGTCGGCCAGCTCCTCCAGCGGATCGACGGCTCCGGTCGCGGTGGCCCCGGCGTTCGCGCACACCGCGATGGGCTCCAGTCCGGCGGCGCGGTCCGCCGCCACCATTGAGGCCAGTTCGCCCATGTCGATGCGAAAACGGTCGTCGCTCGGGACGACCCGGGCGTGCTCCGGGCGGACACCCACGATCTTGACGGCCCTCAGGTGGGCACTGTGGCTCTGATCACTCATGTACACGCTGGCGCTCTCCGGGTATCCGGCGGCTTCCCTCGCCGCCACGAGCGCATCCAGGCTCGCGGCGGAGCCACCGCTCGTCAGCACCCCCCCCGCCGTGTCCGGGTAGCCGAGCCATTGGCGAAACCAGTCGACGACCACGCATTCTAGCTGGCTCGTGCCGCTCGCGACGAGCCAGTTGCAGGAGTTCACGTTGTAGCCCGCAGCCAGGAAGTCCGCGATGACTCCCGGCCATGTGGTGGAGGACGGCACGAAGCCGAAGCAACGGGGGTGGTCGAGGCTGAGCGCCAGTGGCAGGACGTCGACCAGGGCCCGCTCCAGAATCTCCTCGGGCGCCCGCCCGGTTTCCGGCGGATCCTCCATGAGCTTCTCGACAAGCTCGTCACGAAACTCGCCGTCCCATGCCGCTTTCCGGTCCAGCTCCCCGCTGCGCCGTACGAGAGCCTCGGCTGCCCTTGCGGCCAGATCCAGCATGGCCGGGGCGGGCATCCGGAGACAGTCCGGGGGCATGGGACCCGAAGTGTCCCGCACCTGGTTCTCCTTGGAGGTTTCCTTTGCTCTTCGACGCATTCTCCGCTCCGCTCATGGTCGCTAAGTCATCCGGCAGTTGCCGGTTAGGTGCCACTATGGTACAAGCTTACACCGTGGATTCCCACCCGGCGATCCGTCGGCGGAGCGACGCTCGGCAGGTGGTCGCTGATGTGGCCCGCGCGGCGTTGCCGCGCCTTCAACAGGGTCGGCCGGGCCCGCGAGTGGCCGGTGACCCTGGCGAGACGCCTCACCGGGCCCTTCCCGGCCCGCTACGGCTTGAACCCCGCCTTTACCCGGAGGTAGCTTTCAGTCCCTTCGCGATGGTGCTCCGGGCGCGCGGGTTCGCGCAGCGGGGTGCGAAGGGACGGGGCGGTGACGCGGCTCCTTTCCGGGCGGGACACGTCGGCGGGGAGCGAAACGACCAGATCAGGGAGCGGTAGGGCACCGCAGGAGCGATACATGGGAACTCAGGGCTTCGAGAAGGAGATCGTCTTTCTGTCGGGAAAGCGAACTCCCTTCGGCACCTTCGGCGGTTCGTTGAAGGAGTTCAGCGCCACCGACCTTGGCGTGCTGTCGGCGGAAGCGGCGCTGGAGGCGGCGGGAATCGAACCGGCGCAGGTGGGCCACGTCTTCTACGGCAACGCCCTGCAGACCGCCGCCGACGCCATCTACCTGGCCCGGCACGTCGGCCTTCGCGCCGGGGTGCCCCGGGAGGCCGGGGCCCTCACGGTGAACCGTCTGTGCGGCTCCGGCTTCCAGGCCATCGTGTCGGGGGCGCAGGAGATCCTGCTGGGGGGGACGGAGGTCGCGCTGTGCGGGGGCGCTGAGTCCATGAGCCAGGCACCCCACGTGATACGGGGCGCCCGCTGGGGGGGGTTGCGGCTCGGCCCGGCGGCGAACGGCTTCCAGGATCTGCTCTGGGAGGCCCTGCTGGACTCTCACTGCGGCCTCACCATGGCGCAGACCGCCGAGGAGCTCGCGGAGCGTTACGGCGTGACCCGGGAGGAGGCGGACCAGGTGGCTCTGAACAGCCAGCAGCGGGCCGGCTCGGCCTGGGAGGCGGGCCGCTACGATGCGGAAGTCGCGCCCGTCACCGTGAAGACCCGCAAGGGAGAGTCCCTCTTCGCGGTCGACGAGCACATGCGGCCCGATACCACGATGGAGGCGCTCGGACGGCTTCGTCCCTACTTCAGGAAGGACGGCCTGGTCACCGCGGGCAACGCCAGCGGGATCGGCGACGGGGCCGCCTCGGTGGTGCTGGCCGAACGGGGATGGGCGGAGGCCAACGGGGCCTCGCCGATCGGCCGCCTGGTTTCGTGGGGGTTTGCGGGTGTCGATCCGCGAATCATGGGGATCGGGCCGGCACCGGCCGCCCGCGCGGCGCTGGCGGCCGCCGGGCTCGGCCTGGAGGCCATGGACCTGGTCGAGGTCAACGAAGCCTTCGCGCCCCAGTACAAGGCCGTCGAGAAGGAACTGGGACTCGACCCCGAGCGCACCAACGTGAACGGCGGCGCGATCGCCATCACGCATCCGCTGGGAGCCTCCGGGGCCAGGATCACCCTGCACCTGCTCCACGAGTTGCGGCGCCGGGGCGCGAGCTACGGGCTCGGATCGGCGTGCATCGGGGGCGGCCAGGGCGGGGCGGTCGTGGTCGAGGCGTACTGAGGACGCACGGTCGTGCCGATGAGCTCCGGGGGACCGCTGACGCGCCGCGACTTCGACCGGGTCATGCGGCGTGCGGCCGAGCTTGCCGCGGATGATCCGGGAGGGACGGGAGACGCCTTCAGCGATGCGGAGGTGGTGCGAATCGGGCGGGAGGTGGGGCTGCCGGAACGGCATGTGCGGCGTGCTCTGGCCGAGCATCGGGCGGGTTCCGGGGGGACGGGCGATGGGTGGTGGAGCACTGGAAAGCGGATGCTGCTGCTGCGCGACGAGATCCGGGCCAGCCGCACCATCGAGCGGCCGCGCGCCGCGATCCGGCGGGAATTGGACGAATTCATGGTGGGTGGCCAGCTGCTGCAGCGGGTTCGCCTGGGCGATGACCTGCTCCAGTACCGGCCCGCCGTCGACTGGATGTCGAGGGTGGCCAGGGGGGCGAGCTTCAGATCGCGGCAGCACTATGTCGCATCGTCGCGGCTTGTCGAGATCCGCCTGGAGCGAGTGGAGGCCGGGTCCACGCTGGTGGGTATCCGGGTCGATCCGGGAATCGCGGCCAACTACCGGAACTGGTGGGCGTTGGCGTCGATCGCCGCGGGAGGGGTGGGGGGCGCGGCCGTCGCGCTGAGCATGGACCCCTCGCTGTTGGCCTTCGGAGGGATCGTCGTCGCCGGAACGACGGCGTTCCTGTTGTCGTCGCTGGCGGTCGTTCTGCTGGCCGGCCCGGGATTCCGCCGCAGGCTGGCCGATGTTCAATCGGAGGTCGAAGGGGTGCTGGACGGCCTCGAGAGGGAGAACGGACTCGAACCGCCGCCGCCCGCGTGGCGGCGCTGGGTACGGCGCCACTTCCACGGTGTGGCGCGTGAAATGATGGGAACCGAACAAGGAGATTCGAATTGGAGATCGAAAAGGTAGGCGTGGCCGGATGCGGCCTGATGGGGAGCGGCATCGTCGAGGTGTCCGCGAAGGCGGGGTGCGATGTCGTGGTGCGGGAGATCGACGAGGACGCGTTGGCGGCCGGCAGAGCCAGGGTGTCGAAGTCGCTGGACCGGGCCGTGGCGAAGGGCAAGCTGGACGCGGCGGCGCGCGACGAGGCCCTGGCGAGAATCACCTTCACCACATCGCTGGACGCGCTCGCGGACCGGGACATGGTGATCGAGGCGATCGTCGAGTCGCTCGATGCCAAGAACGAGCTGTTCGGCCATCTGGACGGCGTCTGCCCCGACGAGACGATCTTCGCTTCCAACACGAGCTCGCTGACCGTGACCGACATGGCCGCGGCCACCTCGCGGCCGGACCGCTTCGTGGGCCTCCACTTCTTCAATCCCGTGCCGGTCATGAAGCTGGTCGAGGTCGTCAGGACGATCGTCACCAGCCGGGAGACCTTCGAGGCGGCAAGCGCCTTCGCCAGGCGGGTCGGGAAGGTCCCCATCACGGCCAGGGACAACTCGGGCTTCGTCGTCAACCTGCTCCTGGTCCCCTATCTGCTCGACGCGATCCGGCAACTGGAACGCGGCGTGGCGAGCGTCGAGGACATCGACAGGGCGATGACCCTCGGCTGTGGGTACCCCATGGGGCCCCTTACGCTCGGTGACTTCGTGGGGCTCGACACGCTGCTGCACGTCGCCGACATCATGTACGGCGAGTACCGGGAAGAGCGCTACGCGGCCCCTCCCCTCCTCAAGCGGCTCGTGGCGATGGGGCGGTACGGGAGAAAGACGGGGGCGGGCTTCTACGACTGGACGCCCACCGGGCCGGTACCCTTGGAGGTGTGATCGGCGGCCCTACCAATCGCTGGCGAAAGGCCGCGACCGGCGACTTAGCGCCGCGACCGTCGTTGCCGTCTGCGCTCGCGGCGAATCGCCGCCTCCCGCCGGCGTTTCCGTTGCGCACTCGGCTTTTCGTAGAACCGGCGCTTCCTGAGCTCGGAATAGAGTCCCGAGCGCTGCACCTTGCGCTTGAACCTGCGAAGAGCCCGTTCCAGGCTCTCGTTTTCCTTGACGAAGACTTCCAACCGCATCATCCCGCGTTGGGGCGTTGACGTTTGCCGGGACCGCCGGCGAGTTCAAGACCGGCCGGGCCACCTCTTCGACCCGCCGGGTCTCCCGCGGAACTGCCGGGAGCGAACGCTAATGATAGACACGGCGCCCCCGACGTGGCAAGGACTGATCAGCGCAACGGATCAGCGCAGTGGCGAGTGCGGATCGCCGTGCCGCACGGCCCGCACCCCGCCGCCCATCCCCGCTTCCCTTGCGTCGGCTGTAAACAAATGCTTACTTTTCGCGCCCTCCCACTTCCACCGGCTCGCTCCATGCACCCGACGATCACGACGGTAAGCCGCCCCGAGGCGATGGCCGATGTGCCGGGAATCTGTGAACTTCCCCTCACTCGCGCCGTCGTCCAGTACCGTGATGTCCACGAACTGGATCGGCGTGGGGGACGGATCCAGGACATCGGGTTGGCCGTGGTGGTCGAGGGACGTTTCGCGGCGTCGGTGCGTGCCATGGATCTGGGTTCGGCGGAGGTGAAGTACCTGAACCTTGCCTCCGAACTCGTGATTCTCGACTGGGTGTACGATCCCACGCTGGCGCACATGCGAACCCTGGCCGGGGCGGAGGGCGAAGGTGCGGCTACCGCGGGCGGACCGCCCTCCGGGGAGCTTCGGCGATTCTGCTTCGACCTGGCCCTGCGGGTCCTGGCGCGGCGCGGCTTTTAGCCGCTGTCGCGCCCGACTTTGCTCAGGATAGGCTTCCGCGACATATGCAAGGATCTGGATCTGCACGGCAGCACCGTGGTACGGATCATAACCGACCCGGGCGAGGTGACCCGCGTCCGTCTCGACTATGAGGCCAACTCGCTGGTCTTCCGCCCCGCCGGCGCATGGCCTTTCCAGCTCCTTGAGGCGATCCGGGAGGTCTTCCCGGGGGTGCGCGTCGACCCTGTCGATTCGGCCGGCCCCGGCGGAGCGGGGGGATGCCTGGTCCGCTTCGGCGTCCCCGTGACCTTCGGCGAACTGCAATCGAGCCTCCTGGCCATGCGGCGGGGACTGGGTGACCTGGTCGCTCGCTTCGAGCCCGAGAGATTCCAGTCTGTCCGGGGTCTGGTATCGACCTTCGGCGAACGTGCCACCCTCGAGCGAATCGCCTCCCGCGGGGATGACGCCGGGGGGTGGAGGATCGGCCGACGGATGCCGCGCGCGGTTGACGATAAACCGGCAGGCGCGCGGGAAGAGACCCGCCCGATGGTTCACTGAAAACCAGGGAGACCCCAGTTGCAGATAGGTGAACAGAGCGTAAGAAGGGAGCCGAGAACGCCCCTTGACGGCCCCGTCGAGACTCCCGAGGTGCTGTACTTCGGCTACTACTCGTACCGGCGCCGCCACGCCGACCGGCTCCTGCGGCTGGTCCCCCGCGAGGCTGTCCGCGGCCTCTACGCGAAGGCTCGGGAGTGGGCCAAGGCACGGGGACTGCACGATACGCGGGACCCCATGGCCACGCTCACCCGCTTTGCCGAGCATCTCCTGCCGCTACCGACGTTCGAAATCTGGTTGGCGGACCGCCAGCGCCACCCACTCCGGTACATCGAGGATTGTGGGCGCACTCCCCACAGCCCGGCGCCCGTTCGTCCCGCCAAGGTGGAGGAACGGCCTTTCGACTTCTGCGGCCGGACCTGGGTCGCTTCCCTGCATGTCTTCGTCGACGGAAGACGGTGGCGAGGGTTCCTGAGATTCAGGAAAGAGGGACACACCCGGCGGTACCACACGGCCCACATTTTCCTTGAGGATTCGGCGCGGGAGGTGCGGAGGAGTTTCCGGGAGTTCGACGGAGCCGCGTTGGGGGCGTTCCTGCGCTCCGTTCTCCCGTAGCGACGGCGAGCCACCGGTCTTTCGGACGGCTGGGGCGGACTTGCCGTTTTTGGGTAAAAATCCGTTTCTGTTTCTCGATCCCACGCGCTTGGCCCGCCTGTATACAACTGCTTATCAGTTTGACACTTAGACGGTATCGGTTTCGTCACTCCCAAGCCCCCGCCACTCCCCCGGAAACAGGTGGTTTCGCAGAATCGGGCTTTTTGTAACTCATTGTTATACAAAGATTTATGTAAGGTGCCCGACGGCTGGACGTGTCTTGCGGACCGCATTCTCACCCCTTAAGGTTCCAGCGCCCGCAAGGAGGGGGGAACCGATGGTCGGGACGCCCAACGGGCAGAATGCTCGCACCGGGTTTGCTTCCGGGCAATCCCGAATTAAATCATCTTCCAGAAGGGGGTCCGGTTGACCATGTGGAACACGCGTTCCGTCCAGTTGAATGTACGTCTCCCCAACGACGTCGCTTCTGAAGCGGAGGAGGTCCAGCAATCCGATCCGGACTTCCTGAGTAGAGTCGTTCAGTACGGACTGACGCGCCGTTCCATCTACCGTCGGCTCCGCGAAGCCGAGGGACGGGATGCCCCTGTGATCAGCTGCGCGACCGACTCCGAATCCGGCTTTCTGCGGCCTTAGCCGGCACTCATCAGCCGGCTTCCCTGACAGCGCTCCGGCAGCGGGTGAAACGAAATCCCGGGACTGCGCTCTCTTCGTAGCTTTTCAGGCGGACATCTCTGCGGTTCCGGCGTGAAAGCGCCTTGACGGCCCTGCCGTGCGCGCCACCCTCGCGGGCCCGATACGGGGTTCATCCACGGCCGCTACCCGGCTCCCAGGCACTGGTAAACGGTTGTGTGTCCCCGTATGTTGGTCGAAACGCACGAAATGCACGTCGCCGAGGAGAAGATGGCGGACCGCGACGGAGAATCCGTACTCAGGGCAAAATACAGGGACTACTGCTCCGCGCGAGTGGCCGACGCCCTCCTGTCCCTCTCTCCGGAGGAGATCTTCGCTCTGGCGGAGGCCCAGGCCCGGGAAGCGGATCGGTTGGCGCCGAGTTCCTACAATGACGCGATCCGCCTGGCTACCGGGAAGATCCGCGACCGGCTGAAGTTGCCCGAGTACGAAGCGTGGACCGCTCAGTACCTGAAGGATCCGGGAAGGTTCGATCCGTACCTCATGGGCCTCTGGAAGTCGGAGGAATGAGCCACGCGAGCCTTGCGCCGCGCGGCCGCCACTCTACTTGTAGCGATACGTCACCCTGCCCCGGGTCAGATCATAGGGGGACATTTCGACCTTGACACGGTCTCCGGCGAGGACACGGATGTAGAACTTTCGCATCTTGCCGGACAGGTACGCCAGGATCTCATGGCCGTTCTCCAGCCGCACCCGGAAGTTCGCGTTCGGGAGGACCTCGGTGACGGTCCCCTCCATTTCGATCGCGTCGTTGGCCAAGAGCCTCTTCCCCTCGCTTCGCTGTGGCGCCCGTTTCCCTCGTCAGAAGGGCAGATCGTCGTCGGGTTCGTTGATGGGTGTCGCCGACGCCGACGCGCGGTAGTCGCCGCGCTGGCTCTCGGCTGCGGGCGCCGCCCGGCCCACGCCCCCGGACCCCAGCATGATCATCTCGTTCACTATGATGTCCGTCCAATACCGGGTTCCGCCGCGGTCGTCCTGAGTCTGGGAATACTCGATCCGGCCCTCCACGAAGAGGCGGTCCCCCTTCTTGACCCATTGCTCCACCACGTCCACGAGGCGGCCGAAGAAGGTGAGCCGATGCCAGTCCGTACGCTCCTGCTGCTGGCCCGAGCGGTCCGGGAACGACCGGCTGGTGGCCAGCGACAGCTTGGCGACCCGGCCACCCGAGGCGGTCGTCCGGACATCGGGGTCGCCGCCGGCATTGCCGATAAGGGTCACCTTGTTGAGAGATCGCGCCATGAATGTCCTCTGTACTGGAATGCCGTGACGAACCCCCCTGGTCCGCCGGATGCCTCCGCCTCGTTGCCCCGTGTCGCCCCGCTTGGTCCCGTGCTCGGTCCGCCGGCTACGGTTCCAACGCGTGAACCGGAAGTCCACCTGCGGCTCGCGGCCACAGGAAGGTAAGCCGGCACCGCCGTCCCCGCCACTCGGTGCTCGTGCAGGTTTGTCCGCGGACTGCTAGCTTCCCCGCGCCCCGCGGGAGCGCGCGATGCTGCGACTCGAACGCCGGGCCAGGCGGATCGAACCAGGTGGAGAGCGAAACCAGATGAGCGACAACAGGTACGTCAGGACCGAAGTCACGGGCGCGGTCGCCAGGGTCACGATTGATCGGCAGGCGAAGCTGAACGCGCTGAACCCGGAGGTGATCGCGGAAATCGACGCGGCCTTCGCCGGCCTGGAAGGAGAACCGGAGGTACGGGCGGTGATCCTCACGGGAGCCGGAGACAAGGCGTTCGTGGCCGGGGCGGATATCGGGGTGCTGGCCGGAATGGGGACCCTGACCGGGACGGAGGTGAGCCGTGCCGGGCAGGAGGTGCTGCGGCGGATCGAGCGCTTCGGGAAGCCGGTGATCGCGGCGGTCGGGGGGTACGCGCTCGGCGGGGGTTGCGAACTCGCTCTGGCGTGCCACCTGCGCATCGCGAGCGAACGCGCCCGCTTCGGTCTTCCGGAAGTAGGGCTCGGGATCATCCCGGGGTACGGGGGGACGGTGCGGCTGGCGCGGCTGGTGGGACTGGGGCGCGCGGCCGAGCTGATCCTGACGGGGGACATGATCGACGGAACGCGCGCGGCGGAGATCGGTCTCGCGAACGCGGTCGTGCCGCACGGTGAACTCATGGACCGCGCGGAGAAGGTGGCGGCGCGGATCGCCGGCAATGCCCCGGTGGCCGTGCGCATGGCGCTGGCTTCGCTGTACGGCTCGTCCGAGAGCAGCATGGACCGCGCGCTCGACTTCGAGGCCACCCTGTTCGGCCTTCTCGCGTCGACCGGCGACATGAAGGAGGGGATGGCGGCGTTCCTGGAGAAGCGCAAGCCGGTCTTCCGCGGCGTCTGACAGCACCGGGACGGAACTGCCCGCGACCGTTCCGCGACCGCCCCGGGACCGCCCCGGGACCGCCCCGGGACCGCCCCAGGGACCGCCCCAGGGACCGCCCCGGCCGGGACTCCCCGCAGTCTGAAGAACCCCGCCGAATCCTGTTATATTACGGCATGTCCGGAATCTCCCGTTCGCGGTCTCTTCTCGCTTCGTGGTCTTGAGGGAACTGGAGCTGCGCCACTTCCGCAACCTGGGGGTCCAGGAGTTGCACTTTCCTCCGGAAGGGGTCGCGGTCATCGGCGAAAACGCGCAGGGGAAGACGAACCTTCTGGAAGCGATCTACTACCTGGAGAGCTTCCGTTCCTTCCGCGGTGCGGGCGACGGCGAGCTGTGCGCGTTCTCCCGGGACGTGTTCCACCTGAAGGGGTGGGTGGACGGGAACAGTCCGGCGACGGTGTCGGCGGGTTTCGATCGGAAGAGGAAGAGGAAGAAGGTATCGGTGGACGGAAGCGAGGCGCTGCGAATCTCGGGCGCGCTGGGCCGGCTGGGGGCGGTCGTGTTCTCTCCGTCGGACGTGGAGTTGGTGACCGCCGGACCACATGTCCGGCGCCGCTTCCTGGACATAGTGCTGTCGCTCAACGGGAACGGATACGTGGAGTCTCTCTCGCGTTACAGGAAGGCTCTCGCGCAGCGCAACGCGGCGCTGAGGGCGAATGCCCCGACCCCGGCGGTGCGGGCCTGGGACGAGGGACTCGTCGTGCACGGAGCGCGGGTCACGCACCTCCGCCACGCATGGACCACGACCTGGTCCGACACCTTCGAGACCTACTGCACGGCCATCTCGGGGTGTGACTCGGTGGGGCTGGCCTACCGGTCCGACCTGTGGCGCGGCAGCGAGGTGTTCGGGGCCGACGAGGAAGAGGTCGGCGAGCGGTTTGCGGCGCGGCTGCACGAGAGCCGGGAGACGGACCTCCGGCGGGGCGTCACCACGGTCGGACCGCACCGGGATGAACTTCTTTTCACGATAGCGTCACGGGGCCGGGCCCTTGCGGTCCGGAGGTACGGATCGGGGGGGCAGCGCCGCACGGCCGCCCTGGCCCTGCGCCTCACCGAAGCCGCCACCATCCGGCGCCGGCGCCGCACCGACCCGATCCTCCTCCTGGACGACGCCTTCGCGGAGCTGGACGAGGGTCGCTCCCTCCGGGTCATGTCGCTGCTGCGCGAGGAGGGCACCGGACAGGTCATCCTCACGGCGCCCAAGGAATCCGACGCGCGGCTCAGGGGACCCTTCCTGGAGCGCTGGCGTATCCGGGAAGGGGTGATCGAGGCGTGAGGGGCATGAACCGGGGGCGGATGGGCGCGGCGCGCGCGAAGCGGGGCGGGGACGGCTTCGCCCCCGTGGCCGAGGTGCTGGACGGGTACCTCGACGCATCCGGGCTCGGGGTGGCCCTGGCACGGCTCCGCGCCATGGACGACTGGGGCGATGCGGTGGGGCCGCGCATCAGCCGCGTGACCCGCCCGGTGGAGGTACGAGGGGAGACGCTGGTGGTCGAGGTGCTCTCGAGCGCCTGGATCACCGAGCTGACGATGATGGGCGGCATCATACTGAAGAGGGTGAACGCCCGCGGGACGGGTCCGCCGATCGGGCGCATCCGCTTCCGGCTGGCGGAGACGACGGAAACCATCACACGATCTGCGGGGCGAGCCGATGGCCACGGATAACAAGGGCGGAGACTACACCTCCAGACGGATACAGGTCCTCAAGGGCCTCGAAGCGGTTCGCAAGCGGCCCGGCATGTACATCGGGTCCACCTCGGCCAGGGGACTGCACCACCTGGTGTACGAAGTCGTGGACAACAGCGTGGACGAGGCGATGGCCGGGCACTGCTCCTCGGTGAGCGTGGTCATCCGCCCCGACGACATCATCAGCGTCGACGACGACGGGCGCGGCATCCCCGTCGACATGCACCCCACCGAGGGCGTGCCGGGGGTCGAGGTGGCGATGACCACCCTCCACGCGGGCGGGAAGTTCGACAAGAGCTCCTACAAGGTGTCGGGGGGGCTGCACGGGGTGGGCGTGAGCGTGGTGAACGCGCTGTCGGAGTGGCTGGAGGTCGAGGTCCGGCGGGGCCGAAAGCGCTATCACCAGCGCTATGAGCGCGGCATCAAGACCACCGAACTCGAGGTGATCGGCGCCGCCCGCGGAACCGGCACGCTGGTCACCTTCAAGCCGGACCCCGAGGTGTTCACCGAGCTGGCCTTCAACTTCGACACCCTCTCGGCCCGGCTCCGCGAGCTGGCCTTCCTCAACAAGGGCCTCGAGATCGTGCTGCGCGACGAGCGCACCGACGACGAGACCGAGGACGTCTACCGCTACGAAGGGGGACTTGCCGAGTTCGTCGAGTACCTGCGGGGCTCGCGCACCGCCATCCACCCGCAGGTGATCCACTTCGAGACCGCCCGCCCCGAGGCCGAGATCGAGCTTGCCATGCAGTACGACGACGGCTTCTCGGAGAACATCCACACCTTCGTCAACAACATCGGCACCCACGAGGGCGGCACGCACCTGACCGGCCTGCGCTCGGCGCTCACCCGCACGATCAACGACTACGCGCGCAGGAACAGGATCTTCAAGAAGGACGAGAGCCTGTCGGGCGACGACGTGCGCGAGGGCCTCACCTGCGTGCTGAGCGTGAAGGTGATGGAGCCCCAGTTCGAGGGGCAGACGAAGACCAAGCTGGGCAACTCGGAGGTGCGGGGCGCGGTGGAGATGGCGGTGAACGAGCACCTGTCGGCCTTCCTGGAGCAGAATCCCAGGTCGGCCAGGCTCGTCATCGAGAAGTCGCTGCAGGCGGCGCGGGCCCGGGAGGCCGCGCGCAAGGCCCGGGACCTGGCCCGCAAGAAGAGCGGCCTGGAGGGCGGCGTGCTGCCGGGCAAGCTGGCCGACTGTTCGATCGCCGACCCGGCTCTTTCGGAGATCTACCTGGTCGAGGGGGATTCGGCCGGCGGGTCGGCCAAGCAGGGGCGCGACCGCTCCTTCCAGGCGATCCTGCCCCTCAAGGGCAAGATCCTCAACGTGGAGAAGGCCCGCATCGACAAGATCCTCTCCAACGAGGAGATCCGGGCCATGGTGACCGCGATCGGCGCGGGGATCCGGGACGACTTCGACATCAGCAAGGCGCGCTACCACAAGATCATCATCATGACGGACGCCGACGTGGACGGAGCCCACATCCGCACCCTCCTGCTCACCTTCTTCTTCCGCCAGATGCGGGAGCTCATCGAGCAGGGGTACGTCTACATCGCGCAGCCGCCTCTCTACCGCGTCCAGAAGGGGAAGACGGAGCGCTACGCCTATACCGACGACGAGCGCGACCTGGAGATCCGCAAGCTGTCCAACGGGAAGGACGGCAAGGGCATCTCGGTGCAGCGCTACAAGGGGCTGGGAGAGATGAACCCGGACCAGCTCTGGAAGACGACCATGGACCCGGACGCGCGCACGATCCTGCGCGTGACGGTCGAGAGCGCCACCGAGGCGGACCGGATCTTCTCGCGGCTCATGGGTGACGAGGTGGAGCCCCGCCGGGAGTTCATCGAGAAGAACGCGAAATACGTGCGGAACCTGGACGTGTAGCAGGAAACACATTACGCTACACTCGGTGGCAGGTCGTCGTAACTCTTGGAATTGTATACAGTTAGCAGAGGACGGAAACCCGGAATGTGCGGGACGATCCCAGCGTGAGGGCCGCCACGCGCCTGGTCATGCTCTTGGCGATGCTGGCGGGTGGTGCCCCGGCCCCCGTCGCCGCCCAGACGGGAACGGTACGGGGACTGGTGCTGGACGGGGCCTCCGGACGACCGCTGGCCAGCGCCCAGGTCCACGTCGCGGGCACGGCGGTCAGCCAGTTCAGCGGCCTGGCGGGGCGCTTCGAACTCCTGAACGTGCCCGTCGGCGAGCAGCGCCTGAAGGTGACGCTGATCGGCTACGGCGAGGTGGACAGAGCGGTGACGGTGGTTGCGGAACGGACCGTCTCGGTTGAAATCGAGATGACGCAGACGGCCATTTCCCTCGACGAGATCGTGGTCACGGGAGTTGGGGCCGAAACCGCGAGGCGCGCGCTGGGCACGTCGGTGGAGGTTCTCACCGCGGAGGACTTCGAGCTCGCACCGGTGCAGTCCATCGACCAGGTGCTTCAGGGCCGGGTTGCGGGGGCCACCGTGAACGCCACCTCGGCCCAGCCCGGGACGGGCTCGCTGATCAACTTCCGGGGCACGTCATCGGTGTTCGGCGCGCAGACACCGGTCATCTATATCGATGGCGTGCGCGTGGACAACGACCAGTCCACCTCCGCGGGAACGGGCGGAGAGCAGTCCTCGGCGCTGGCCGACCTGCTCACCACGGACATCGAGCGCATCGAGGTCACCAAGGGAGGGGCCGCCTCCACCCTCTTCGGCTCCGACGCGGCGACCGGGGTCATCCAGATCTTCACCAGGAAGGGGTCGCCGGGGCCGCCCCGGATCACCGCCCGCATGGAGCAGGGAATGGAGCTTCCCGAACTCAGGTACGTCTTCGACACCCGTGTGATCTACCGGGAACTCGTGGACCTCGACTCGGTGTCGCCCACGTTCCTGGAGGACAACTACTTCAAGCGGGGTGCCAGCCAGAGCTACTACCTGGGCGCCACCGGAGGCACCGCCGACGTGACGTACAGCGTCAGCGGCCGTCTGGAGGACAGGACCGGAACACAGCCCAAGGACGGCAGCACGAACTACAGCCTGCGGGGCGGCTTTCAGGCGTCCGTCACCGAGGACTTCTCCATCGAGTTCTCGGGCAGCTACGTGCGCCACAACTTCGACAGGCTCTTCAACGGCAGGGCCATCGCCGATCCGCTCACGACCTTCGAGGTGGGGGATGCGCTCCCGCTCTCGAGGGCCCGGACCCTGGAGGGGGCGCTGGACATGTTCCTGCGTCCCGACATCGCCGAATCGGTCAACCGCTTCATCTTTTCGGCCGGGGCGCGCTGGAACCCCCGCGCCGATCTGACCGCCAGGCTCGCGGTCGGTGCCGACAACCGCACCAACCAGCAGCGCATCTTCGAACCGATAGGGTTCACGCCCGGTGAGGTCACCGGGAGGATCAACCGCCGTGACCGGTCGTTCACCTCCGTATCGCTGGACGCGGGGGCCAGCCACCGGTGGGAGAACGCGGACAACACCGTCGGTTCGTCCCTGACGGTCGGCGTACAGGGCTTCCGCGAGGAGGAGAGCCTCATCAACGGTGCCGGGCGGGGCTTCGCCCTTCCGGGAACCAACCACTTCGATGCCGCGGCCGTGGTCACCGCCGCCGAAGGCAACGTCGAGGTGTTCAACGGCGGCCTCTACGTCGACGAGCAGCTGAGCCTGCGGGACAGGGTGTACGTGGGCGCCGGGTTCCGGATCGATGCCGGCTCCAGCTTCGGCGACGAAATCGACACCGAGTTCTACCCCAAGGCAACCGCTTCATACGTCCTGAGCGACGATGCGACGATCCCGCTCGTGGACGAACTCAAGCTGCGGGCGGCCTACGGCCAGACGGGCAAGTTCCCCGGAGCCTTCCTCAAGGACCGCACCTTCTCCTCGATTTCCTTCAGGGACCAGTCGGCGCCCCGGTTCGCCAATCCGGGCAACCCGGAGCTGCGGCCCGAACGAACCTCGACGATCGAAGCGGGCTTCGACGCGGCGCTCCTGTCGAATCGGGTCGGACTGAACTTCACGTGGTACGACGCGCGCACCACCGACGCCCTCTTCCAGGTGCCGCGCCAGCCGGTGACCGGGCTGCGCACCCAGCAGGAGAACGTGGGCGAGATCTGGAACTGGGGTGTGGAGGTGGCCTTCAACGTTCAGGCGGTCAACAGGCGGAACACGGCGTGGTCGGTGGGCGGGAACTTCCAGTTCAACCACAACCAGGTCATCGACATGGGAGGCGTGCCCGAGTTCTTCGTGGGGGACCACAAGGTCGTGACCGGATGCTGGGAGGTGGAAGAGGAGGGTGACCTGAACACATGCATCGGCGGGCCGGTGGGGGCGTGGAGAGTGACGACTCCGCTGGACACCAACGGGGACGGCCTTCCCGACGCCACCGGGCAACAGTTCACCGGAGAGAGTCCGGTGCCGAAGATCAGCGGGGGATTCACCACCACGCTTTCGCTCGGGACCAACCTCTCCGTAAGCGCGCTGGCGGATTGGGCCGGAGGGCACCAGGTGTTCGACTGGGGGTCGATCTGGGCGACCTTCAACAACATCCTGCGGCGGGAACTGGTGCGCTGCGGGCTGAACTGGACCGACCCGGCGACCGACACCAGACCGCCGGGCGAGCGGGACCCGAACTGCGCCTACGCCTTCCCGGTCCAGTACAACCGGGACGGGACCGTACGCGGCAAATACAGCCAATCGGGCGCCCGCAGCGCCTTCCTCTACGATGGCGACTACTTCAAGCTGCGAGAGGTCTCCGTGCGCTATGTGCTCCCGGAAGACGTCGCGGCCCGAATGGGCGCCCACCGGACGACCGTCTACGCGGCCGGCCGCAATCTCTGGATCTGGTCGCGCAACCGGATGATCGACCCGGAACTCAACGGCGTGAGCTTCGGGGGCGGCCTGAATCTCGGAAGCGAGAGCAGCATCACCCTCCCCCCGAACCGGATGTACCGGGTCGGGGTCGAAGTCGTGTTCTGAGCCGGAGGTGGAGAGGAGCATGTGCGCGATAGGCCGGACGGCGCGGCGCGGACGCATCGCGGCCGCCCTGCTGGGCGTGGTGGCCCTGGGCGCGGGTGCGTGCGACTTCATCAACCCCACCAACGTGGACAATCCCACGACGACCGACGAGGACCTGGCCAACGCGGAGAACCCCACCGCCGCGCTCATGCCGGGGCTGCGCGCGCAGTTCGCCCGCATGATCAGCGCCTACGTGGTGGCGACGGCGGTTGTGAGCGACGACTACTCGATCCACGGCACCGGCATCGACGTGACCTTCGACGAACCCCACCTGGTGACGCCCCTGCTGGTCAATTCGACTGGAACAAGCGCGAGCGGGGTCTACTGGAACGTGCAGGAACTGCGTGCCCTGGGTGACTTCGTGATCGACGAGATCGTGCCGGAGGACGAGGACCCGGACTCCGCGCACGTCGCGGAGGCCCACTACTACCGGGCGATGGCATACCTGACGCTCGGAGAGGTCTTCTCCCACGCGCCGCACGAGGAGGACGGGGAGCCGGAGCCCGCCTCGGTCGCGCTGGAGAAGGCTGTCTCGGACCTGGGGCGGGCGGCGGCCTTCGGGCCCCAGGTGGACGCGGCGTTGGCCCGTGTTCGCCGGCTGCAGGGCGACGCGCCGGGGGCCGAGGCCGCGGCCAGGAGTGCGCTCGGCCTTGAGCCGGACCTTCTCTTCGCCCCGCCCTACGACGACGCCTCGCTTCCCAACACCGCCGTGTTCTTCCTGGTGGTCCGGGCTCTCCAGGAGATGCAGCCGCTGCCCCGGCTCGACTTCCTGGATCCGAAGTATACCGTGCGGTCCTCGCCGGTTCCCGTGGCGACGGCGGAGGAGATGCATCTCATCCTGGCGGAGGCCGCCCTCGCGAGAGGCGACCTGGCGGCGGCCGGGACCGGGTTGGAGAACGCGATCACCATCGCGAAGACCAGGGGTACGGCGAGCTTCGACGAAGGCGACGAGCGCCGGAACGCCGACCTGTCCATCCGCCCGCGGAACTCGGAGATCGTGATCCGGGCCGACTCCGGCGGCCCCTGGCGCCCGGGCCTGGTGGTGGACCGTCCCGCCGACGATCTGGACGTTCCCCACACGTCCGCGACCTCGCTGGACGCCGACAGCGTCGCCGAACTGTCGGACGCCGACGACCTCTGGCACGCGCTCTGGCTGGCGCGGCAGGAGATCATGCTGCTCGAGGGTCGGCGGCTGGCCGACCTCGGGATCCGGCTGCCGATGATGCAGCGCGAGATCGACCTGAATCCCAACATCGACGAAGGGGACCCGGGGACGGTGGTCGTCGTGCCCTCCCACATCCCGCGCACGCCCCGCTACGCCATGGACATCTACACGCCGGTCGAGATCTACGACGGGACCGGCCTGGACGCGGAGCTGCTGGAGACCGAGGTGACGATGCACGTGGACATGAACCGGGTGCTGGTCGAGAACGAGGTGTCGCCCTTCAGGTAGCGGACCGGGTGGAGGAAGGGGACACCGCGCGCCCGCGCCGATGGCCGCTTGTGGCGACGGTCGGGGCGTTGCACCGTTGGTGCATGGAAGCGGATCGGTTGCAAGCTGAGAGGAAGCGGGCGCTGCTCGCGCGGCCGGTCCGGCACATCGACGTGACCGCCTTCGACGGGCGCGCCGTGATCGACGCGTACCGCGACGCGGCGCTCCAGGCGCGCAACCTGGCCGAGGCGGCCGACATCTTCGCCGAGATGGTCGAGGAGCCCGGGGGCGTGGTAATCCTCACGCTGGCGGGGTCGCTGGTGTCCGCCGGGCTCAGGGAGACGCTCCTCGCGCTGGTGGAGTGCGACATGGTGGACGTGATCGTGGCCACCGGCGCGATCGTGGTCGACCAGGACTTCTTCGAGGCGCTGGGGTTCCGGCACTACATGGCCCCGGGATCGCCCGAGGCGCCGGTGGTGGAGGACGAAGAGCTCCGGGAGCTGGAAATCGACCGAATCTACGATACGTGGGTGGACGAGGTGGAGATGCGCGTGTGCGACGAGACGGTGGCGGGGGTCCTGGACGGAATGGAGGCGCGGGCGTATTCGAGCCGGGAGGTCGTGAGGGAATTGGGCGCGTACCTGGAACGGCATCACGCCGATGCGCGCTCGATCGTCCTGGAGGCGTACCGCCGGGACGTGCCGGTGTTCGTGCCGGCGCTCAGCGACTCGTCGGCGGGATTCGGCGTGGTGGCGCACCGGGTGAGGGCGGGGGCACGGGGGGCGCCGCATGTGGCCTTCGACGCCGGAAAGGACTTCCACGAGCTGGCGAGGATCAAGCTGGCGGCCCCCGAGACGGGGCTGCTGATGGTGGGTGGGGGCGTGCCGAAGAACTTCGCCCAGGACGCGGTCGTCGCGGCCCGCACGCTGGCGGAAGCGGGCCCCGCCCCGCGGCACGTTCCCATGCACGGGCGCGCCGTGCAGCTCACGGTGGCCGATCCGCGCGACGGCGGCCTCTCGGGCTCCACCCTGCGCGAGGCCGCGAGCTGGGGCAAGGTGGCGACGGCGCGGGAACGCATGGTGTACGGCGAAGCCACGCTGACCCTGCCGCTGCTCGTGAGCGACGCGTACCACCGGGGGGTGTGGCGGGGTCGGCGGGCTCGCCGCCTGGGCCTGCTCTTCCGCGCGGGGGCGGCCGCGCGGCGGGAGGCTCCGGAAAACGCGACGAACCCCTCCCACGCCCCCGTCCCGCCGCCACGCTCCCCGGTGGGTTCGCCTTGAGCCAGCTCTACCTCGACTTCGACGGCGCCCCCCCCGGCCCCGCCCCGCCCCCCTCCGCCGACATCGCGACGGCGTGCGTCCTGGTGCGGGAACTGGAGCGCGTGGTCCGGCGCGGCGGCCGCGCCCGCAAGGTCCTGGTCGCCCGCACCCGCGGAGAGGGGAAGGAGCTGCTGAGGCAGTTGGCGTTGCGAGGGCGGTCGTGGGTGGGCTTCGAGGTCAGCACGCTGCGCCCCCTCGCAACGGGAATCGTCGCGCGCGCCGGTTCCTTCGCGGGCCTAACGATCATCGATGCGTTCGACGAACACGCCCTGGTCGAGCGGGCCATCGACGAGGTGCTGCGTGGCGGCCGGGGCTTCCGCTTTCGGGGCCTGGCCGAGAAGGTGGGGTTCCGCGACGCGGTGCGGCACTCGGTGGCGGCTCTGCGCCTGGGGGGTGTGCGGGCGCGTTCCCCGGGGGATGCCGCGGCCGACGCGCCCTCCGGCAGGCGGGCGCTGATCACCGCGGTTCTGCGGCGCTACGAGGAGCTGCTTGCCGAAGGTGCACTGGCCGACAACGCCCACCTGCTGGGGACCGCCACCGAGATCTTGGAGGACGACACGGCCCGACCGCCGCTCCGCGCCCCCACCTTCCTGGTGCCCGGCCTCCCCGACCGCGGCCTCGCGGGGCGGTTTGCGCGCGCCCTGCAGCGCCGGGGTGCGACGCTGCTCAGGACCGACCCGGTCGAGGGGCTGCCGCCGCCGAAGGGGATCCTGTGGGATGTCGCTCCGCCCGCGGCACCGGGAAGCTACCTGCACGCGGTGGAGCGCCACGAGGGCCCCCGACCCCGCATCGAACTCTTCGCCGCGGGCTCGGTCCAGGACGAACTGCGCGGCGTGCTGCGCCGGGCGATGGACCTGGGCGCCCGCTGGGACCAGGTCGAGATCATAGCCGCCGATCCCGCCCTCTACGGATCGGCTCTGCACGCCCTCGCGGAACCGCTCGGGGTTCCGGTCACCTTCGCCGTCGGCCTCCCCGTGGAGCGCACCCGCCCCGGCCGCATCGTGACCGCCTATTTCCAGTGGATCGAAAGCGACTTCCGGGAGGCGCGGATCCGGGCCCTCATCGAGGCGGGGGACGTGAGGCCGCCCCGGCAGCGCCACCGGATCGCCGGTCCCCGGCTGGCCCGCTCCCTCAGGCGGCTGCGCATCGGGTGGGGACGGGAGCGACACACGGTGCGGATCGAGCGGGCGCTCGAGGGCGTCGGGAAGATGGTGCAACACAGATTCGAGGCCGTGGAGCGCTTCGAGCGCCGCAGGGAGCGCATGCGCGAGGATCTGCTCGCCCTGCAGGCGCTCCTCGACCCCGTGCTGGCCGCCACCCCCGACGTGGCCGGGCAGACCTCTCCCGCGCGGGTGGCGGCCGGTGCGAAGAGCCTCCTATCCCGGGCCGCCCCCGGCACCGACACCGACGACACCGCCCTGCAGCGGCTGCTCCGCCGGCTCGGGCGCATCGAGGCCACTCTGCACCGCACGACCGACTACCCGTCGGCTGCCGCCATCGTCAAGAGCTTCCTCGAGATCCGTATCCCCGCCCCTCGGGCCGAGGGGTTGGCGCCTTGGAGCTCCGCGGCCGGACACCTTTACCTGACCGACCTCGCGCACGGGGGGGCCACCGGGCGGCGCTTCACCTTCATCGTGGGGATGGACTCGGCGAACTTCCCCGGATCCACCCACGAGGATCCGCTGCTCCTGGACCGGGAGCGCTGGCGGCTCGGGCGCGGCGAGTTGCCGCTCGCGCGCGAACGCGTCGCCGAACGCCGCTTCAGCTTCGGCCGGCTGGTGGCGCGCCTGCGGGGGACGCTGGTTCTCAGCTACTGCCGCTGGAATCCCGCCGAGGCCCGCGAGTTGTCCCCGGCCCCGGAGCTGCTCCAGGCGCTGCGCCTGCGCTACGGGGATCCCGCACTGAACTTCGAGGACCTGGAGAAGCACCTGGGAGCGAGCGAGTCCCGCCTTCCCCGCCCGGAGCTTCGCGCCGACCTGGACGAGGGCGATGTCTGGCTCCGGGCGCTGGCCACCCGCGACGGACGGCTGCGGGACGGCCTCGAAGCGGTGGGGCGCGCCCACCCGCGGCTGGGCCTCGGCATGGCGGCCGCCAAGGGGCTGTGCCGCGACGAGGCGAACGTGCACGCGGGCTTCCTGGGCACGCCCTCACCCCCGCTGTCCTACCGGGACCCTTCCGCCCGGACCTTCTCGGCCAGCGGCCTGGAGTCGCTCGGCGCCTGTCCGCGACGCTTCCTCTTCAGCCACATCCTCAAGGCATCTCCGCCCGACGACCCCGAGTTCGACCCCCACCGCTGGCTCAACCCCATGGAACGGGGCAACCTGCTGCACAGGGTCTACGAACGCACCCTGAAGCTGGCGCGGGAGCGGGGACTGGCCCCGGCGGACGACGACTTCCTCACGCTCGCCCTCGGGCTCGTCGAACGCGTGGGGGCGGAGATGCTACGGCGCGTTCCCACGCCGAGCCGGGCAGTCCGGGAATGGGAGATGGAGGCCCTGTGCGACGACGCCCGCTCATTTGTCGAGATGATCCGCGGCTACCCGCCGCCGTGGATCGAGCTGGAGATGGCCTTCGGCATGGACGACGATCCGACGACGATCGACGCGGGCGGGCGGCCGGTGCGGGTGCGCGGCTACATCGACCGGCTCGACGACCGCGGCGGCCGGCTGCGCGTGGTCGACTACAAGACAGGAGGAGACTACGGATACGGGGGGGAGGCGGGGCCTTACAACGGCGGCCGCCGCCTGCAGCACTTCATCTACACCGAGGCGGCGCGGGCGGTGCTGGGGCGGCCCGTCACCGGCATGGAGTATCACTTCCCCACCCGGCGCGGCGAGAACCGGGAGCACGCCTTCGAGTCGGCCGAGCTGTCCTCCGGCGGCCATCTCGTGGCCGCCCTGCTCGACGGGGTCGCGGCGGGGCGCTTCCCGGCGACCGACAGCGCGAAGGACGACTGCCGCTTCTGCGACTACGGCGAAGTCTGCGGCGTGAGGGCCGGCCAATGGGGTGCGGTCACCTGCCGGTTCGCCGACTGGACGGCCCGCAACCTGGGCGAACTGCCCGAACTCGACCTGCTCGGCCGCGTGCGCAACTGGGACAGGTGAGAGCGGGACCGTGAGCGACGCAAAGACACCCCCGGCGCCGGCTTCGCGACCCCCGCCCGCGCGGGAACCCCCCGACCAGCCCGCGCGGCTCCGCATCCTGGAGGATCTGGAGCGCAACCTCCTCGTCGAGGCGGGCGCGGGTTCCGGGAAGACCACGTCGCTGGTGGACCGCATGGTCGCCCTCGTGCGGAGCGGCGCGTGCACCGTCGACCGGATCGCCGCGGTGACCTTCACCCGCAAGGCGGCCGCGGAGCTGCGGCAGAGGTTCCAGGTCAAGCTGGAGGAGGTCGCGGGGAAGCTGGCGCCGGAAGATCCCGGCCGCACGGTGTTCGACGACGCCATCCGCGACATCGACCGAGCCTTCCTGGGCACGATCCACGCCTTCTGCGCAAGGATGCTGCGCGAACGGCCGCTGGAAGCCGGGCTCGATCCGGGCTTCCGCGAGGTGCAGGAATCCGAAGCGGAGAGCATGCAGCGCGGCTTCTGGCTGGAGTTCCTGGAGCGCATGGCCACCGACGGCGATCCGCGGCTGGGGGAACTGGGGCGGCTCGGCGTTGCACCCGACCGGCTCGAGAACGCCTTCAACGCGCTGGTCGATAACCCCGACGTGGACTTCGGCTTCGAGGCGGTGGCGGCGCCTGATCCGGAGGAGGTCCGGGGGGTGCGCGCCCGCTTCGAGGAGTTGCTGGACCGGGCCGCGGAGCTGATGCGGGGCCGCGTTCCGCCGAACGGATGGGACGGCTTCGGCCGCCGTGTCCGCACGCTCATGTACTGGCGACGCTCGCTCGACTGGTCGGACCGGTCGCTGTTCTTCGATGCGCTGGCCCGGATCCACCTGAAGAAGGGGGGCCTGACGCAGAAGACATGGTCCGACACCGCCGCCGGGAAGGCACGGGCCAAGAGCCTGTTCAACGATTTCGTCGCCTTCGCCGGAGCGGGCGGCCCGGTGGACCGGGTTCTGCGCGAGTGGTGGGCCCACCGCTACCCCGTCGCCATGGGCGTGGCCAGGGATGCCGCGAATGCGTACGCCGCACGGAGGAAGGACCGGGGCGAGGTCAACTTCCAGGACCTGCTCGTCCACACCGCGGCGCTGCTCCGCGCCGACCCGCGGGCGCGCCACGACCTCGGCAGGCGCTACCGGCGCGTCCTGGTCGACGAGTTCCAGGACACCGATCCGCTGCAGGCCGAGATCCTGCTGCTGCTCGCCAGCGATGTGGAGACGGGGAGCGACTGGCGCACGGTCACCCCGCGTCCCGGCGCACTCTTCGTGGTGGGCGACCCGAAGCAGAGCATCTACCGCTTCCGGCGCGCCGACATCGCGCTCTACGAGATCGTCAAGAGGCGCTTCGCGTCCTTCGGCGACGTGCTCCGCCTCGAGTCCAACTTCCGCTCCCTGCCGGCGATCGGGACGCTCGTGCGGGGGGTCTTCGAGCGCGAGGATCGTTTCGCGCCCCGGGACACGAACCGCCAGGCGGCCTTCGCCCCCCTGTTGACGTGGCGTGACCGGGGCCCCGGGCTGCTGGCGCTGTACGGTGTCCGGGGCAGCCGGCAGGACGATGTCGCCGAAGACGAGGCCGACCGCATCGCGGCCTGGATCGCGCGCCGGGTCGAAGCGGGGGAACGCGGCCCCGACGACTTCATGATCCTCACCCGGACCCGCAAGTACCTCTCGGTCTACGCGCACGCCCTCGAGGACCGCAACCTGCCGGTGGACGTGTCGGGTGCCGGTGTCGGATTCGAGGATGAGCTGGCCGCGTTCCTCCTCCTTTTCCGCTGCCTGGAGGATCCCGCGCACCGGCCGCGGGTGCTCGGCGTGCTGACGGGTCCCCTCTTCGGGATCACCCTCGACCGGATCGTGGCCTTCCGGGACGGAGGGGGCCGTTTCGAGATCAACCGCCCGGCGCTGGGCGACGGCGACGCGGCCGAGGCGGTCAACGTCCTGCACGGGTGGTGGAAGCGCGCTCTCAGGGAGCCCGCGGACGTGACCGCCGAGCGCCTGGTCCGGGGGACCGGACTCTTTCCGCTGGCCGCCGCGGGCAAGCTGGGAGAACTCCGCGCCGGAGCGCTCGCCTACCTGCTGGACGCCGTGCGGGCCCGGGCCCTGGAGGGCGACACCTCGATCGCCGGGGCCGCGGACGCAATCGAGACGGCGCTCGACTGGGATGACGCCGAGGCGCCGCTCGTGCCGGGCCGCGGCGACTGCGTGCGCGTGATGAACCTGCACCGCGCCAAGGGACTGGAGGCGCCGGTGGTGTTCCTGGCGGCGCCCTTCGGGGAGACGGACCGGCCGCCGCGCATGCGGGTCGCCCGCCACGCGGACGGGGTGGCGCGGGGCACGATCCCCATGGTGGTGAAACGGGGGTACGCCACCGAGATCATCGCGCAGCCGGGGACTTGGGAGGAGGATCGCGAGGCGGAGCGTGCCTTTGACGAAGCCGAGAAGGTGCGGCTGCTGTACGTGGCCGCGACCCGGGCCAGGGACGAGCTCTGGATCGCGCGGAGTGCGGGGCTGAAGATGCGGGGAGCGTCGCCGTGGAAGGCGCTGGAGGAGTGGGTGGCGGGCGAGGCCGTGCGGGAGGGGGATGGGGGCGCCGCCAGGGTGGTGGAGTTGCCGCGCGGGGGCGCGCCCGCGCCGGATGTGCTGGATGCCGAAACCGATCTGGGGACGGCCCTGGAGGCGATGCAGGCCGCGGCGGAGCACAGCCGCGCGGCGACGTACCGGCTGGAGACGGTCACGGCGCGGGCGAAGGGGGTGGGGGGTGTGGAGAACGATGCGCCACCGAATCCGGATCCGTCCGTCCGCACGGATGTCTTCGGGGAACCCGCCCTCCGCCCCGCCGGCGGCGGATTCGAGTGGGGCAGCGTGGTCCACGAGGTGCTGGCGGCGGCGGGCGAAGGCATGCCGGACGAGCCTCTGGCCCAGCTGGCCCGCGACCTCCTCATCGAGTTCGAACGCCCGGTCGACCGCATGGGAGCCCCCACCGAGCTCGACGCGCTCCTCGCGCTCGTGGAGGCCGTGCGCGGCTCGGCGATCTGGCACCGCGCGACGGTGAGCCGCGAGCGTCACACCGAAGTCCCCTTCGCGGTGGACCTGGGCCCTCGCGCGGGGTACCCCGAAGTGGTCGAGGGGGTCATCGACCTCGTCTTCCGCGAGAACGGGCATTGGGTGGTGGCGGACTACAAGACGGACAGCGGCGAGGACCCCGAGTTCGAGGAGCGCGTGGTCCGGTACCGCGCCCAGGTGGAGCTGTATGCCGACTGCTGGGAGAGGCTGACGGGGGAGGTGGTGGGGGAACGCGTGCTGGTGTTCACCGCTCAGGGGAGGGTGGAGGGGTGGTGATAGTGAAAGGTTTCACAAGAGCTTGGATGACCTGGGCGAATGACCCGCAGCTTCGCTCTGCGGAGTACTTGGGTGCCAGGGTTGGCAAGCATTCGGTTATCGTCGATTGATCGACTGTGTGCGCCCGATCCGAGGCGCTCGCCAGCCACGTCCATAGAGGAAGACCGTAGACGCGCACCGAATGAGCCCCTGTCACCTCTCCCAACGACGCGCTGCCCGCGGCTTCCTGGGCGCGTCCTCGACGCCGGCCGCGGGGGCCGATAGCCCAGCTTGAATACACGGATTCCCGACAGCTGGCCTGCCGCGGTCCGCGAACTGCATCGCGACTACACCGGCTTTTTCGACCGCTTTTTCGATTTCCACATCGCTGCGCGAGAGCCGAGAGCAAGGCACCTTCTCAAGAGGGTCAAGCGTGAGATTGAGCGGCTCGCGGTGAGTTACGAACCCGGAGAAGTGAATGCGGTGATTGAAGAACTCTCATGGCTGCAAAACGACTTGGATGGAGTTGCTCTACGCGATGAAACACGGGGGCGGAGCCGCCGGACTGGGACCCTCTCGACATCCGGGTGACCTGGCTCAAGCACCTGAAGAAATAGGAAGGCGGGAAATGAGAACAGCCAGAAACATCGCCCTGGCCGCCCTCGTCGCGACGACGGCCTGTGGGGGGGGAAGCCCCCCCTGCGAGTTCTTCGTCGTGCCTGTGGGCGAGATGCCGGACCTCGAGATGCTGGTCGGGGATACGGTGGAGACGCCCCTCGCGGACCACTTCACCGACCCCGATTGCTTGGAAGGCAAAGGCCCCCTTTGGGAGGCCCGGTCGTCCGACCCGTCGGCGGTAGCCGTCTCGGTTTCGAACTCCGCCGTTCTCACGACCGCCGCCCTCGATGTGGCGAACTCGGTGCTCGTGACGGTGGCATTCCATATCAGTCCGGAGGAGCTCAGTCACGAGTTCTTGGTGCGGGTTCGGCCACACCCCACGGGCCGCTGAAGGGCCGCCGAGCGGCTTCCGGACTGTGGCGCCCGGCGCTGCCGGTAAGGGGGGAAACGGGGGCAGGGCAGGGCCAGTCTACTCCGGTGCGGGTACGACCGGGGCTGGCGAGGGGGTTCCCCTTCGGTCCCCCGGCGGCGCGTCAAGCCGTCGACCTTCCGACGGATGTCAAGGAAAAGGCCACGGAGCCGCCCGACTGGGACCCTCTCGACATCCGGGTGACCTGGCTCAAGAACCTGAAATAGAGGAGACGGGAAATGAGAACAGCCAGAAACATCGCCATGGCCGCAGTTGTCGCGACGATTCCGGCCTGCGGGGGAACCGCCCCCTGCGACGCCGAGTTCGGGCCTTGGGGCGACGAGCTGCCCGACCTCGACATGCTGGTCGGGGACACGACCCGGCGGCGGTCGCCGTCTCGGTTTCGGGGGGCGTTCTCACGACCGCCGCCATCGACGTGGCGGACTCCGTGCGCGTGACCGTGGATGGGCCCAAGGGGGCGAAGAACCCGATCCCCCCGACGAGTTCTACGTGTCAGTGACGGCTCCCCGGTAGCTTTCTTTCCGGGAGTCGAAGATCCTGACCCGGAAGGGCGCTTCGAGGGGAGCGGGCTGGCTGGCGACGGCCGTGGGACCCCCTCGACATCCGGGTGACCTGGCTCAAGAACCTGAAGAGATGGGAGAGAGAAAAATGAGAACAGCCATAGGCATCGCTCTGGCCGCCGCCCTCGTCGCGACGACGGCCTGTGGCGGGGGAACCCCCCCTGCTTCATCGAGGTCGGGCCTGTGGGCGAGATGCCGGACCTCGCCATGCTGGTCGGGGACACGGTGGAGACGTCCCTCGCGACCAGCTTCACCCCGCCCTCCGGCGGCCCGCCCCGGAACCGTATCCGGCCCACG
>JAPPGI010000193.1 GCA_028874985.1 Gemmatimonadota bacterium
GCGGGGTTACAGCCCCGCCTCAGGAAGTGTTGACAAATGGTGGGGAGTCCTCCGTTTTCGCCCACCCACCGATTCTCGCAGTGAGCGCGACTGTCCCGCTTCAATCCCCGACGAGGAGGACTGATACGCATGACCGAACACCTTGAACTTTCCATCGACGAGTTGCTTCTGGACCTAGACAACCCACGCCTGGGTTCGGTGTCGTCTCAGTCGGAAGCGTTGGCAAGTCTCGTCAGGCTGAATCCAGGCCACTTCCGCAACCTGATGGCGAGCATCAGGGACGATGGCCTGGACCCCGGCGACAGTCTGTACGTGATCCTGTCGGAAGACGGCCAGGACTTCGTGGTGCTCGAGGGTAACCGACGACTATCGGCGCTGAAGGTTCTCGCCAATCCCGATGTTCTGGCGGGCACCGACCTGTCCGATAGCGAGAAGAAGCCGCTAGTCCGGGAGGCGACGGGATTCGAATCGTCACAGGTCGAGCCGATTCGGTGCGTGCGTTTCGATGACCGCGATGTGGCCAACGACTGGATCCGACGCCGCGATACCGGCGTCAAGGCGGGCGAAGGGCGGATCAACTGGAAGCCGTTGGAGATCCAGAGGTTTTCCGGTGACTACACCACGATCGATGTCATTGAGTTCGTAGGTCGCAATGCAGCCTACTCGAAGGAGGAGCGGACGCAAGCCCAGTCCGCCCTTGGTGGTGGGAAGTCCACGAACCTGACACGGCTGTTGGAGTCGGCACGGGGCCGGACACACCTCGGCATCACGGTGCAGCACGAAGGGTCCCGGAAGACCCCGGTCTTGGGAGCTGACCCGGAGTGGGCGCTTAGGGTGCTGAAGCGAATCGTGGATGACATCCTGAGCAACAAGGTCAATTCCCGGAACTTGAACAAGGCGAGCGACATCGAAAAGTACTTTGTCGGGCTTCCGCCCGAACTCCAGCCGGGGCCTGACACTGCGGCTGCGACGCCAAAGGCGTTCAAGGACATCAGCTTTGCCGGAAGCCCGCCAAAGCCCCGTAGGAAGCCAGCCGCCAAGAAGAAGGCAGTGCCGCGGGCGCGAAAGATGCTTGCGCCGAAGAAGCATCCTTTCGACGTGAGCGGTTCCAAGAAGCTCAGGATGTTGGTCCGAGAGGCTGGCTCGCTGAACACCGAGAGATTCCCCCTCTCCTGCGCATTCGTCCTGCGAGCGGTCGTCGAGTTGGCGGTGAATGACTACATGGACGCCAATTCCTTGCCGCGAGGTCAGAAGGGGAGTGGGAGAGAGTTTGACCTGACGAAGAAAGTGGACCACGTCCTCAGGCACGTTGTATCCAACAGCGCCTTATCGTCGAGCGACTTCCGGGCATTTCGCCGCCATCTGCTCGACAAGAGATCCGGCTGTTCGATTCAGGCCTTGAATGGCTTCGTTCACGGCCCTTATGACGTGCCAACACCGGCCGCTCTGCGCGCCGGATGGGAGTCAACGATACCGGTGCTCATCGCCACGTTCGGTAAGGCGTGATGCCAAGAGGCAGCCGAGGTATCGGCCCGACGGGCCGCTATTCGCCATTGCGTTACCCGGGCGGTAAAGGGAAGCTCGCGAAGTTCATGGCCGCTGTCGTGCGGGCAAATGGGGTAGCTGATGGACGGTACATCGAGCCATACGCGGGCGGTGCCGGCATCGCCTGGGAACTCTTGATTACTGGGGTAGTACGACGCGTCCTGATCAACGATATCAGTCCATCCCTGTTTGCCTTCTGGACCAGCGTTCTTCGTCACACCGAAAGTCTCTGCCAACGAATCCGGGATGTCCCGCTGTCGCTTGAGGAATGGGACCGTCAGAAGGAGATCTTCCGCAACCCGAAGGACGTATCGACGATCGACCTTGGAATGTCCTTCTTCTACCTGAACAGGACGAACCGATCGGGCATCCTGAACGGCGGCGTAATTGGCGGACGGAAGCAGGAAGGAAGGTGGCGGATGGATGCGAGGTTCAACCGCGAGAATCTCATTCACCGGATCACGAAGATCGCCGAGTGCGCCGGGCGCATTGAGGTGACATGTGCCGACGCAGTGAAGTTCTTGCGAGACAAATCAGGCAGCCTTGGCGACACGGACCTGGTCTATCTCGACCCTCCATACTTCGCGAAGGGCCGGATGCTGTACTACGACGCCTACAAGCCGGATGATCACGCTGCAGTGGCAGAGCTGCTGGCCGACTTGGAAGGTCCGAGATGGGTAGTCTCCTACGACGATGTCGAGACGATCCGCCGGTTATACTCGTTCGCTCGACGCCGCGAGTACACGATCGGATACAGCGCACGCCGGCGGACGCGGGGTCACGAGGTGATGTTCTTCAGCAAGGGAATGACGGTACCGGACTTGGTGCCGCCGATGCGCGCCGTCCCCAGACCCGGTGCTGATGCTCCGGCGGGGAACAGCATGGGAGCGAACGCATGACAGGGAAACCGGAGCGAATCAAGGAGCTAACCGCGTGGCTGGAGGCGGACGACGCCAAGGGTCGAGGCAGACGTGTACTACGCCTTCGCGACCTGCTGAACACGATGCCGGTATCCTCCGATGGTCTCACTCTCTTGGGAGGCGAAACATCGCAGATCTGCTTTGACGAGGTCAGACGCTGCTATATGGACGGTTCTTACGTGGCGGTCGTACTTCTTTCTCTGGCGTTCGTCGAGAGAGAACTGGCTGCGGTGCTCTATGCGGCTGGGTGGGAAGCGGCGAAGAAGGCACCAATGGGAGAAGTGCTCAGGAAGGCCCACCAGGATGGGTGTCTTTCGAATCTTGAGTGGCGCACCTACCAAGAGTTGGCCCGTCTAAGGAACTCGCACGCCCACTTCCGCCGCCCAGCGAGTTCGGATTCGATGATGGCCCGCATGGTCGAGGAGAACGCTTCCCCCAGGGAGGTACTCGCGCAGGATGCGAAACGCGCCCTCCGGGCGATGGCAAGAATTGTGCGGCGCCAGTCCGGTATGCGTGTAACGCTGGGACCACCGAACGATCAGTTGGATGGCAGCCCGTTACCGGGCACCGTCCCTTAGGAGTCCGTGGATAAAGTCCGACCTGGCTGTGCCTTTGTAGGCCGGTTAAATTACGGGTACACAGGCACCTCGGCCAACGGAGACGGCGATGGCTATCGGCAGGCGGCGCAGGGCTCCTCAGCAGGAGTTGTTCGTGGCGACCAGCGACATCCGGGCGCTCGACAACCCGTTCTACCGGGCGCTGAACAGGCTGCTGGAGGAGCACGGTATCACTCAAGACATGAATAGGGAGAACAAATGGACGAGAACGTAGAAGACCTGTTGCGAGAGGTCGTGACGGAGCAGACGGATGCGGGCCGAAACATGGAGGGCTTTCGCACCCGTACCCGTGAAGAAGTTGTCTACTGGCTGAAGGAGCGTCGCCGCTTGGACGCTGCGAACCTCATCCGGCAAGCTAAGCCGTTCAACCTTGAGCCCGACTATGAAGAGCGTAGCGTGCGCGCAGAAGCGTTCGACGGATCGGGTTGGTCTTGGCGGCTCTTGGTAGCGTTTGGCGACGGTTTCGAAGACCGCTGACCTGCCGACGTATCTGTCCACGGCTGACCATCACTCACGGGCGGTTGGCGGGGCAGCGGTTACCGGTATTGCCGTGGGAGCGGCGCTTCGTCCGTGGAGCCTTCAGTCCAGCTGTCCAATCCAAGGCGCTGGGTGTCGCGAAGCGCGAACGGGAAGGCTAAGCACACGGCGAAAACCGCCCATGGACTAGGATCCGCCAGCGCGAGAACTCCCGCCATCCGAGTGCGATTTTCCCGCTCTCGCGGCACGGTCCAGCAGGGTCCAGTACGACGGCAGGAAACGCAGATCGTGCAACCCCGTAAGACTTTAGACGATTCCCTGCCGTGATTCAGGTCCTTTGGCGTTCCGCCGCCGCAGCTGCATCGACCTTTACCGGGAGTTGGTTCGCCTGCGCTCAGAGTGGCACCACGAGGACGACGCCGATGGCGAGATCAAGGTCGTGATGGCCGGCAGCGCTTCGGACCCTCCCGACTGGCAGCCGCTCATCCGCAACAAGAAGCGCCGGGAGCTGTTGGCGACGCGGTTCCGCGATCTTGGCGATCCGCTCCGGGTCGTGCTCGTGCGCGACATGTGGCTGACCGGTTTCGATGCCCCGAGCCTGCACACCATGTACGTGGACAAGCCGATGCGCGGCCACGGGCTGATGCAGGCCATCGCGCGGGTGAACCGGGTGTTCCGCGATAAGCCGGGCGGCCTCGTCGTGGACTACCTCACCTCGGGCTCGCGCACGAAACTCAACCGCGCGCTCGCGAACTACACCGAGAGCGGCGGCACCGGGAAGACCTCGCTGGACCAATCCGAAGCGGTCGCCGTGATGCTGGAGAAGTACGAGGTGTGTCGAGCCTTGTTCCACGGGTTCAACTACTCAGCGTGGATCGATGGCACGCCCGCCGAACGCACGAGTCTGCTGCCGGCGGCCCAGGAACACATCCTCGCGCAGGAGAACGGCAAGGAACGCTGTCTGCTGGCCGTGCGCGAACCCTCTCTGGCGTTCGCGCTTGCCGTCCCCCACGAGGAGGCGATGCGGATCCGGGACGAAGTGGCGTTCTTCCAAGCCGTCCGGTCGGTGCTGGCCAAACGCGCCGCCGGGGAGGCGCGCACCGAGGAAGAGGTCGACATGGCCATCCGCCAGATCGTCTCACGGCCCGTCGCCTCAGAAGGTGTCGTGGACATCTTTGCCGCGGCCGGCCTTGAGAAGCCCGACATCTCGATCCTGTCAGGGGAGTTCCTGGCCGAAGTGCGGGGTATGAAGCGCCGGAACCTCGCGGTCGAACTGCTGTGGAAGCTACTCGTGGGAGAACTCGCGGTTCGCAGGCGGAGGAACGTGGTCCAAGCGCGATCCTTCGCCGAAATGCTCAATCAGACCGTCCGCCGCTACGCGAACCGGGCCATCGAAGCCGCGCAGGTGATCGAGGAACTGATTCAGCTTGCCCGCGAGATGCGCGAAGCGAACGCCCGCGCCGAGGCGCTGGGCCATTCGGAGGATGAACTGGCCTTCTACGACGCGCTTGAAGCGAACGACAGCGCCGTCCAGTCCTTCTGGGCCAGTCTGTTAGCGGACTCCTCCCACCCCTCTGGAATGTCGCCCGCCTTGATCTCGGCGTTCTCCTCGTTGCTGTTGCGCTGTGTCGGCACCGGAACGATCGAAGCGTCGATGATCTGTCCCCCCATCGCCACGTAGCCCCGCTGCCGCAGGAAGGCGTCGAACATCCCGAACAGCTCCTCCACGACCCCGGCCCGGGCCAGGCGTTCCCGGTACAGCCGCACGGTCGTCGCGTCCGGGATCCGGTCCTCGAGTCCCAGGCCCAGGGACCGCATGAAGGTCAACCGGTCCCCCATCTCGTGCTCGAGCGCCTCGTCCGACAGATTGTAGAGCGCTCCCAGGACGATCGCCTTGAACATCAGCACGGCGTCCCACGGCTTACGCCCCGCCGGAGACTTGCGCTCGTCCTCCGCCTTCCGCCAAACCGCCTCCAGCACAGGCCGAAAGTCCTCCCACGGAACCAGTTCCCCGATCATCGCCAGATGCCTTCCCCGCTTCTCCTCCAGCTTCCGCCGCCTGCCTTGGGCCGCCACATCCGCAAAACTCAGCTGCTTTCCGTCGCGCGCTTGTGCCACTTGTTCTCTCCCGGTTTCTGGTGTCCGTTCCAGCTGTCAACACTCCTTATGCAATATCGCACCGGAAGTCCGTTTTGTAAACCATCCCCGGCCTGTCTGCGCACATGCTCAAGACGTCATTTTTCGAGGTGCCAATAAGGGTCAATATAGGTCCGCTCGTGAACTCTTGCCCGCCCCATTAGCACCGGTCAATACTGTCAAGCGCGGGTGAAGTGCAATGTCCACGTGACCGAACTGACGCCAGCCTTCGATTCGAAGTGAGTGGAATCTCATTGAAGACATGGTAGCGATCCTATCGGGTGCGCTACCTGGGCGTGGCCGAGGGATAGGAGTGAGATCGGGGTGTGGTCTCGCGGTAGCATCGTGTTGGCCAGCGAGAACTGACCGGCCGGCCAGAGGCTGAACTACGATCCGATCGAAGGCGACGGGCAGGGCGTTGACTTGGGAAGGGCTCTCGGTAACGGAGTGTACAGATCCATAGGGCCAGCAGAAGCGTGCCCGAGATCGGATGTTGGGGGCGGGGCCTCAGGGCGCCGCGACGGGGTCGGTACGGTGGTCATGGCAGTCGTAGTATTGGGCGGGAGGAATCGGATTTCAAGAGGGCCGTGAAGTTTGCGGCCCCTAGGGAACCGGCGTCCCAACCAGCCGAAGTAGCAACTGGGCGGACCCGCGGAATCGGTACTGTCCCCGGTTCCCGCCATTCTGGCCGGTTTCCCGCTCTTCCGCTAGGCTGGAATCCGGTTCGCGCTTCAGGGACGGCCTGGGCGATCCTATCGATCCCAGCGGGAATGAGCTCCGGCTTAACGGCGGCTCCGGGGAAGTGCCGTTCAAGCTCTTCGTGCATCGCGTCGCACCGCCTGCTGTAGATGCCGGTCAGCTTGGCGACGAAGCGGTCGAAGTAGCCTCGCTGAAGGAACAGCGCCACGCTCCGCTGGTTGTTGACCGGTGCCTACCGGCTGACGGGCACGGCCGCGGACGGCGAGGAACTCTTCGCGCTGAATTTCGCCATGCCGGTCGTGGTGGACGGCGACGGACGCTCGGCCTTCGCCTTCGCCCTGCCCGCACAGTCCCATTGGGCGGACGGACTGGCGCGGATCAGGCTCGTGGGGCCCGCTGGGTCCTTTGATCTGGATCGCGACACCGACCGTCCGGCCGCGATCATGCGCGACCCGCGCACCGGGCGCATTCGCACAATCTTCAGTTCAGTGAACTGCCTTCCGGCGTGGTCTCGGGGGACGAAATCGCCACGTTGGCCCCCGTGCCCGGACTCGACATACTCTTCAGCCGCGGGATTCCCGACGGCGCGGCGTGGAGGCGCTGACTGCCGAAATGCCTTCGGGAGAGTCTGTCCGCCACCTCCGCCCCTTCCCCGAATCCGCCTCGCTGACCAGCGCCTTCCGGGAACGGCGCGAACACAGCCTGGTCCAGGATGTACCCGGCCTCGAACCGCACCGCCAACGGCGGGAAGTAGCACCGCGCGCCGCCCGCCACGCCCCGGTAGACCCGGACGGGCGGGGTCGGCAAGCCACGCAAGTGGGTAGGAAATAGGCCATTCCCCACGTCTCTACGGGGCAGCGGGTTGCCGGATCGGGGTTCCGCCAACCGCCGCCAGTGGAGGCACGACGCGGGCTCTCCGTCCCTGTGGAGGAGCGCCCTCTCATGCACGTCGAACCTGTGTTCCACCCTCTCCATGCCCGAACGGTGAAGGGCCGTTCGCGGGGAAGTCAAGCTGTGGGAACGCCCTGTTGTGTCAGCGCGTTTCAGGACGTGTCAGAAGGTTCGGGGCCGTCGGACGCCGCTGCCAGTGGCTTGTCGAACGCCGCGCTGGGAGCGCTCGCCGAAGGTCGGGGGAACCGAGAGCGAAACCGCCCGCCGCAGCCTGCGCGCTCATGGCGGAGCTACTAGTTTGAGGGGTGGCCGTCCAACGGGACAGGCCGTTGACCCGCTCGAAACCCACCAGGAGGAGGCTCCTTGCCGCGACTCCACTTCAAGGGGAAGGTCTTCGTCGAGAACCACCATCTCGCCGTGCCCTTCCACGAGCTGCTGCCGGTGCGCGAGAAGGGACTGAGCGAGAAGGCGAGCCTCCACGACAACCTGATCGTCCACGGCGACAATCTGGCCGCCCTGAAGTCTCTGCTGCCGACCTACCACGGCAAGGTGAAGTGCGTCTACATCGACCCGCCGTACAACACGGGCAACGAGGGGTGGGCGTACAGCGACAGAGTGAACTCGCCGCTCATGCGAGACTGGCTGAACCGCGTGGTGGACCGCGACGACCTCACCCGCCACGACAAGTGGTGCTGCATGATGCTACCCCGCCTGAAGCTCCTGCGCGAAATGCTCCGAGACGACGGGGCAATCTTCGTGTCCATCGACGACAACGAGGTGCACCATCTGCGGAATCTGATGGACGAGGTGTTCGGGGAAGAGAACTTCGTGGCGACCGTCATCTGGGAGAAGGTGTACGCCCCCAAGAGCAGCGCGAAGTACTTCTCGGAGAACCACGATTTCGTGGTCGTGTACGCGAAGAGAAAGGAATCGTTCAAGAGGAACTTGCTGCCGCGGACGGCAGAGGCCGATGCACGCTATCGGAATCCCGATGACGATCCGCGAGGGCCGTGGAAGCCAGACAACCTCTCGGCTCGAAATCCCTATAGTAAGGGGCATTTACTCCATACAATGCCCGGGTGGCCGGGTCATACCTGGACCCCCGTCGGGCAGCTATTGGCGCTATTCTGAAGAGAAATTCTGGG
>JAPPGI010000057.1 GCA_028874985.1 Gemmatimonadota bacterium
TGTGGGACATTTTACATGCCGACTTCAGGGAAACTTTACATGCCGGGTAACAGCCAGACAGACGCGCCGCTCGACAGACCGCCTCCCCCCAACCCCCACCAGCCCGCGAAGTCGTCGCGAACCGCGCTCGTCACGGCCGCGGTCGCGGCCCCCGATCCGCGTCCCCCCGGGACTGCCCCCAACCGCGCTCCCTCTTCTCCCCCCCTCCCGTAAACTCCGCCTTACATCATGGAAACCGCAGTTGTCACCGGATCCCTCACGCGAACCCTCCCGATACCGGTCGCCCCCCCCAGTGAGCCGGCTGGGGATCGAACCCAGGACCTACGGATTAAAAGTCCGTTGCTCTACCGACTGAGCTACCGGCTCGCCGGAAAAGTAACGCAGCCCCGCGCCCGGCGGGACGGCTCGGACCCCGGCCGGACCCCCAGGCGCCATCGCTTCTCCCACGCACGCTCCAACCCTCACCCCCCGCCCCCCGTGCCCTCCACCCACGGCAACTCCAGCTGCAGCAACCCGAAGGTCGTGCGGTGATGCGGCGTCAGCCCCCCCTCGCGCACGGCCCGCCGGTGACCGCGTGTGGCGTATCCCATGTTCCGCTCCCATCCGTAGCCCGGGTAGCGCGCGGCCAGGCGCGTCATGAGGCGGTCGCGGCAGACCTTCGCCACGATCGACGCGCAGGCGATGGAGTGGACGAGCCCGTCGCCGCCCACCACCGCCTCGTGCTCCCAGCGGAGGTCGCGGACGGGGAGCCCGTCGACGACGACGTGGTCCGGCCGCAGCGGGAGGCGTGCGAGCGCCCGGTTCATGGCCCTCGCGGTGGCCCGCAGGATGTTCACGCGGTCGATCTCGCGCGCGGACGCCGCCCCGAGCGAGACGGCAAGGGCCCGCGCGTGGATCTCGCCGGCAAGTTCGGACCGTCTATGCCGCGTCAGCGCCTTGGAGTCGGTGGCGCCTTCGATGCCGACCCCCTCGGCCAGGACGACGGCCGCCGCGACGACCGGTCCCGCGATCGGCCCGCGCCCGGCCTCGTCCACTCCCGCCACCCGGGACAGGCCGCGCCGCCAGAGTGTGCGCTCGTACTCCAGGATGCCGGGAGACCGGGCGGCGGAGGGCAACGGCTTGGGGACAGCCGCCTCCACGGCCCGCTAGTTGGACCGGAAGGTCCGCTTTTCCTTGATGCGGGCGGCCTTGCCGCGCAGGCCCCTGAGGTAGTACAGCTTCGCCCTGCGGACCCGTCCCCGGCGCACGACCTCGACGCCGCCCACGGTGGGAGCGTTGACCGGGAAGACGCGCTCGACCCCGATGCCGCCCGAGATCTTGCGGACGGTGAAGGTCTCGCCCATCCCCGAGCCCCGCCGCCCGAGACAGACCCCTTCGAAGACCTGGATCCGCTCCTTCTGCCCCTCGCGGACCCGGTAGAGGACCTTGATCGTGTCCCCCGGCGCGAAGTCGGGAAGGTCGTCCCGCGCCTGTTCCATATCGAGTTGGTGGAGGATGTCCGCCATGGCCGGGCTCCCCTTCCTGATTTCGTTTCCGAGTTCGCGACTTCGCCGCGCGCAAGCCTGCAAAGATAGGCTCGCGGGGGGTCTTTTGGAAGTGGCGAGGTGGTCCTTGATGTGGCCTTTGGTCCGCGCGGGAGTGGTTCGAGGGATCGTCTGGCCGAACGAGGGCGAGCGGGACTGCCCCGGTTGCGGCAGCCTGAACACGCATGAGTGCAGCCACGCGAAGATGCCATACCGGCGCAGGGACTGCGGGAAGTACTTCAGCGTGAAGACCGGGACGGTCATGGCGGGCTCCCCGCTCCCGATCCGGAAGTGGGTCTACGCCATCTACCTGGACGCGACCAGCCTCCAGGGCGTGTCCAGCATGAAGCTGCACCGGGACATCGGGGTGACGCAGGAGACCGCGTGGTTCATTCAGCAGCGGATCCGGGAGGCGTTCGCCGAGGTCGGCCCGCTGGTGTTCAACGGGCCGGTCGAGGTGGACGAGGCCTTCGTTGGCGGCAAGAGGAAGAACATGTCGAACAAGCGGCGGAAGGAACTGGAAGGCCAGCGGGGTCCGGCGGTGGGCAAGACGGTCGTGGTGGGCGCCAAGGACCGGGAGCTCGTCGCATACCTGTTGCTCGCGGTGGGCTTTTTTGGTCGGCGCCCACCGCTTCTACCTCCGGCGATCCCCCTGGCGGTGGTTCGCCTTCTTCTGGCTCGCGGGGAGCACCATGGCCGTCATGACCCCTCCGGAATCGTCGGGCGGCCCGCCAGCCGCCGGCCAGCCCGTCCCCTCTTCGGCCGAAGCCTAACCGCCCCTTGCTGGCTAACGTGCTAGGCTGCTAAACTGCTAACCATGTCCGGTTTTTCCTGCCCGCAGCCGAATCGCCTCCGCCGTGGCTGATCTCCGGTTGCCGCGCGGTCCGCGCGAGCTCCTCGAAGCGGTGCGCGCCCCCCTCGGGCGGGCTTTCGGGGGCGAGGAGCACCTTCGGTTGGGTGGCGGGACCGCCCTCGCCGCACGTTGGCGGCATCGACACAGCACCGACATCGACCTCTTTGTCGAGCCTGACCCTTACCGCCACTTCCAGTGGAACACTGGGGGGCGGTTCACGCTCGATCTCACGGCTTCGGCGCCGGTTGACCGTCTGGTCATCGGCGACGAGGGGGCCTACATCAGCTTCCACGGCCGCGCGGGACACGTTAGCGTCGCCCCCGCCCGCGGCCTTCCTTCGGATCCGTGGTCGGCCGATGCCGTCGAGGATACCCGCGTGGCCCTGGAGACCACCGCCGAGATCCTCGCCAAGAAGCTCCGGTTTCGCATGGCCCGCGACAAGGAGCTCCTTCCGCGCGACCTCTACGACCTCGCGCTCGCCCGGGACCGCGACCCACCCGCCCTCCAAACCGCGCTGCACGCGCTCCCCAACGACCAGCTGGCCGAGCTCCTTGAGACCTTCAAGGACCATTCGGCGCGAGGATGGCCCGACACCCAGCCTTCCTTGCTGGCTCCTTCCGATCCCGAGCTGGTCGAGCGGGCTTCCGCCATCGTCGAACGCCTTGTCCGCGACGCGCTTCGCCAGCGGCCGCCAGAGCGCGGCCACGGGCTTGAAATCACCCGCTGAAACCCCTCCCTTTCGTGATGCCCGACTTCGACCTGGTGCGCGCCTACTACTTCGATCCCCCATCGCCCGGTTCCCGCACCCCGAGCGACGAGGCACTCATCGCCCGCTACGAGCGCCGCCGGTTCGAGCACTGCATCCTCCGCATGGGCGATCCCGTCGCCGAGGGACTCGGCCCTCACGGCTCCATGATCGGAGGCCCGGGCAAACCCACCACCGTCCACCACGAGCGGGCGGAACGCACGGCTCCCATAGAACCTCTCCCCCTCTCCTGGTGGGATTATCCGCGCGCGCGGCTCCGTCTCCTCCCTCCAGGTGGCGAGCAAGCCGCCCATTCCTACCTCCGCGACCTCGCGGGCGCACACCTCGCGGGCGTCCCCAACCGGCCGAGTGCCCACCGGCTGGGCCAGATGTTCCGCTCCCCCCGGCTGGCGCTGGGGGACCGCGACATCCTCGCGCAACTGTTCGGTGCGCTCCCGCCGCCCCGCTTCAAGAGCCTCCGGACTCTCGGGGGCGTCTCCCTCTACGAGCTGGCTCGCGCCCTTCATGTCACGAGAAACCGGCGCAACGCCTTTGTCCGGTGGATCAACCGATTTGCCGTTCGGCCGGACACGGCCTTCTAACTCCCTTATCCCCCCTGCTGCCTTTCCTCCCGCCCGGGCGCTCGGGGGGGCGGCCCTTCTCTTGACGGCTAACCTGCTAGGCTGCTAAACTGCTAGACCATGAACGGGAGCCCCCACTGGTCGTGTCCGCTCATCCTCCCCGCTTGGCGCGGACGCTCGCGGGCCTCCGGAACCGTGGAGCCACCCTCGTCGTCATCGACACCGCGCCCAGCTCTACCGCTGGGCGGCAACCGAGCTCGACAGCAAGGGAGAGAGACCGTGAAGAAAGGCAAGCTCGCGATGGTGCCCCCTCGTCCGGCGGCCAAGGTCACGCCGGGACGCATCGGCAAGAAGGGCGTCCTCACCCAACTCGACCACGACACCGCTCGTCGGCTGAAAATGCTCGCCGTCCAGCGGGACACCACCCTCCAGGCGCTCGGGGAGGAGGCTTTCGAGGCCCTCCTGGAGCGCTACGGCGCGTGAGCTGTGACCAGTTGGACATCCCAAGCCAAAGACCATCGTAGCCTGACAGGACCGTCATCAGACCCGCGCGGATCCGGAGCCACGGCTGCTTCGGATTGCAGGAAGGATGGCCGGAAGTCCGGATCACTTGTCGCCTTCGGGTCATCGACCGCGATCAACCGGCCGGGGACGTGGGTCGACGGTCACCTACGAGGACAACGTCGTCTCGATCAGCATGGACGGCACCTGGACCGGGAGCGTCGCCTGGGAGAATCTCGACCGCAAGCTCCTTGCGGTCCGTAGTCGACGGACGGCTACCTCGATTCCACCAGTATCCGGGCGGCCCGCGAAGGCGTTGCCCCATCGAAGTACCCGTACACGCCCTCGCCCTCGATACCGAAGCCCGGCCAGGGGCGGAGCAGAGGGTGGTCCACGCCGATGTGCTTCACGAAGTGCGTGTAGTGCCAGCCGATGCCCAGAAGGCGCAGGGAGAAGTGCACGGGAACGTCCACCGGGTATATCTGGAGCGTGTCCCCGGTCGTCCCCCTGTCGACCATCGCGTAGCGGTCGGGCAATCGGTATTCCCCTGCGAAATCGTACAATTCCGCCAGAAGCGTGCCGACGTCCGCGGGAACCCGGTACCGCATCGGTACGGGGAGCGTCCGGAACCGGACGTCCCGCCCGGTCAGCCGAAGAGTGTCCGCCGGCTCGGCCAGTAGCGGTGGGGTGGGGAACCTCATTTCGCCGGTGAACGCACCCAGGGGCGCGGTTCCGCGGATACCGTATCCGCCGCCTGGCCGGATGGCCTCCGGAGGCGTGGCACCCAGGCATATCGAGGGAGCGGGCCCCGGGAGCAGGCCGTCGCACGCCTCCGGCTCCAGCGTCCTGGAAAACGCGGCCTTCCAGCCGGGCCCCTCAAGGGTCGCGGCGATCTGCGGGGCGGCGTCGCCCGGTTGGCGATGGGGATGGACCGCCAGCATGCGAGCTTCGCTTTCGCCGGCAACGAGGAGAATCGCGAGCGCAACCACGTCCGGGTGCAAGTCGAACCCGTCGGTCGGTTCGCACGCCGACGAGGCCGCCAGCGTCGCTGTCGCCAAGAGTCCGCGGACAAGTCCCCGCGAGCGCCGAATGCGGCGAGGCCACGGGCCGGAAAGGGCTCCGCGGGCGGCCACGCGGGATTCCGCGCACGCCCTCAAAACCGGAACTCCACGCCGAAGAACGGGATCATCGGGAGCTGTGGCACATACACCTTCTCGATCTCGCCCCCGCCGTCCTTCTCCATCTCCCAGCCGACCACATTGGGCAGCCCGAACAGGTTGGCCACGGAGATGTAGGGCACCAGCGACCCTCCGCCCAGCCAGGACACCTCTCGTTCGCGGCGCCATCCCACGTCGATCCGGGCGTAGTGGGGCAGCTTGGCTGAGTTGTAGGCGCCTCCCAGGATCAACAGCTCGGTGTCTCCGTACGGTCCCCGTCTCCCGATGGGGATGATCGCCAGCACCGGCGTGACCGGTTGCCCGGAGCGCAGAGACACCCGCGCGGACCACGACGACGCACCGCGCCTGTAGGACGACCCCATTTCGAGTTCGTGGTCCCGGTGGAAGCGGGGGGTGAAGGTGCTGGAACCGACGGTCCGGGACACGCCGGCCCAGCGATAGCCCCCCAGGACCGTGATTCCCCGCTCCCACATCCAGCTCCAGGACGCCTCGATCCCCCGCGCCCTGCCGCTGCCGAGCTCCCAAAGCGACGGATCTCCCAGCACGGTGGCCCCGAGCGGGTCGGCCCCCAGGACGGGCAGCCTGAGGTGGTCCAGGGCGCGGGTGTAGGCGTCCAGCCGGACACGAAGCCCGCCCCGCGCGCCCTCCCACCCGATTGAGAACTCGGTGTTGCGGGGAACCGGCGCCTCGCTGACGGGAACGAGGAGGTCGTAGGCGAGGAAGCTCGCGTCGAGCGCCTCCTCGTTGCGCAACGAGGCCAGACCCTGGTGCGAACGCGAGGCCGATATGCGCGCGTCCCACCAGGAAGCCGCATAGCTCACCTCCGCCAGGCCTGCCACCGTGGTCGCGAGACCGTGAAAGCGGTCGACCCGCAGCCCCGCCCGCGCGGAGAACCCGCGCCGCAGCCTGACCTCCGCGGTCGAGTATGCGGCCAGCCGCCAGAGGCTCCTGCCGAGGGCGAGCGGCCCCAGGAAGTCGAAGCCCACGTCGAAATGGCCCCTATAGCCCTGCTCCGTGGTGAACCGGGTCGCCTGCGTCGCGGCCGTGATCGTGGCGCGTCCCGCCTGCCAGGTCACCCGCAGATCGGCGCGGGTTTCGCTCAGCACACCGTCACCGGCCAGAAGCGTGTCGCCGCCGGGGTCTCCGGGATCGGCTCCAGCGGTCTGCCTCAACTTGAGCAGGTCGCTTGCAAACCGGCTGTGTCCCAGGTTGGCGTCGACGATCCCGTTGGCCCCGAGCCGGTCGCGGTAGTGAGCGGAGTAGGCGGCGTTGCCCCAGTTCATCTCCAACTCGAGGGGTTTCCTGGCGGCGTCCCGGTGAGCGTGGTAGGTGGTCAGCGATTCGGAATTCAGGTAGCCGCTCACCGACAGCCGGCGGATTCCACCGAGATCGGTCGTCACCTTCGCATGCAGATCCTGGAAGAAGTAGGGAAACGGCTTGTCGATGAGCCCCATCCAGTCGAGCCCCGACGTGAGCCCGTCGATGTAGGTGCGCCGGCCATCCAGCAGATAGGACGCGCTCCCACCGATCGGCCCTTCGACCGAGAGCCGGGAGGAGGCAAGGCCCAGTGAGCCCGCCATCCGCATCCGGTCGCGGGAACCGTCCCGCGTTGCGATGTCGATGGCCCCCGACAGCGACCCGACGGCGATGCCGTCCCCACCCGATCCCGGCAGGACAGTCGCGCGCTTCACCACCTCGGCGTTGACCGCCGAGACGAAGCCTCCCACGTGAAAGGCGTTGAAGAGCCGCACGCCGTCGAGCAGCACCGGGGTTCCCTGGCCGGTGCCGCCCCGGATGAAGGGCACCGAGATGTAGTCGGAGACCGCCGACGCGGAGGGCGAGACGTGCGTTGACCGCAACACGTCGGTCTCCAGGATCGTCGGGAAGCTCCGGAGCAGGACGGAGTCGATCACGAAGGCGTCCCGGGACAACGACATCGGGTCCCCGGCGCGACCGCTGACGGCCACCTCGATTCCCTCGAGCCCGATCGGCGCGGGCGTCAGCAGCACGCGTATCGGGTCGGAGGGCGGCACGTCGTAGGTGCGCGTCCATCCGGCGTAGCCGAACGCCCCCACGTCGACGCGCACCGGACCGGCAGCCGGGACCCCCGGCAGCACGAAGGCCCCGAAACGGTCGGAATCTCCCGATGCCGCGACCGTCTCGCCACCGACCGTCGCAACCGTGACCCGGGCGGAGGTGACCGGTTCCAGATCGACGCTGTCGCGCACCACGCCGGTCAGCGTCACCTGCTGCAACGTGGCGACCAGAAGCGCGGTGCCTGCCATCTCCGGTTCCCCTTGTCGTGGAGTCCGCGGGCCACCCGGGCCCGGCGCGACCGGGTTACGCCATCAACATCGATTGCGCCCGCCCATCCGGCAACCATTCCCGCGCCGACCCTGTCCAAGTGGCATACCCACAACGCAGCCCGCGGCACGGAGACGGAGCGATGAGAAGGAACGGGACGGGAATCCTGGCGACCGGAGCAATTCTGGGGGGCGCGGCGATCGGCGTCGGTGCCACGCTCGCCCTGCTCGGCAATCCTCTCGACCGCGCGGCGAGCGCGGAGGCGGAGTGCGGCTCGCTTCAGGAAGCGACCGCCCGGTGGAACGGCTGGTGGAACGTATCCACGGGTGAGCACGGGCATGGCTACGTGACGACCTGTCCCGGGGGCGGGTTCAGGTACAGATTCTCCTACCTCCCGTCTCACAAGCACGACGGTTTGACGGTGAGGCAGACCTTCATGCTCCCGGTACGCGTCCGCAGGGCCGGGACGGGCGCCGACGAGGGCCGGAAGCGCGGCCGACGGGAAGTCCGGGTGGATATCGGGAGTGGGGGGAGGAACCGCTGGGAAGTCCCGTTGCGTTTCGAGAGGGGCGGGGAGATGAACTAGTGTCACGTCACACATCACACGTCGGATAGAGGCCGCTTGAGCTTGACGCGTGCGTCGTCCGTGGTAAACTGCCGGTCGGCTGCCAGGGCGGAAGTCGGCATTGCGCTGCAGTTGATGGCACCCGCCGCACCGTCTCGTGCG
>JAPPGI010000138.1 GCA_028874985.1 Gemmatimonadota bacterium
ACGCAGTGAAGGTGTCGGCAGGGCCGTCCCGTGTCAACCCAACGCTATAATCCCCATTCGATACTACCTCACTTTGGCTCGCGCGAATGCCGACATGGCTCAGCGTCTGCGCACGCTCTCCAAGAGCCCCTTGGCGACGGGGAGGTGTCAGAAGGATCTGCGCTTGAGGATACAGCGGGAGCTTCTTGTGTGGTTGCGCGACATCGCGGTCGCGACGGACGGAGCCACCGGGAGCGATATGGTTCGAGGCGCAATCGTGGCGGCGAAGGAAGATATGCTCGACGATCGCGCAAGAGAGCGGCAGCGGCAACTGGAGGCGATTGCCCGGGCCGTTTAGGTCCGAGCCCAAGGAGGTCGAGCGCGCTCACGCCCGCCTGGAGAGAGGGTGCGCCCTTCCATCGGCCGTACCGCCAAGGCGCCGGTCGTCGAATAGAACCGGGGGGGTATGCGCCTACTTGAGGTTCACGGTCATGCTTCGATAGCGCACCGATCCCACGACCCCGAACCCTCCGACGATATTCTGGATGGGGGGAACGGAGAACGCGCTCCCGCCGTTGCCCGACGTGATGAAGGAGTAGAGATGCACTTCCATGGCAGCGACATCGAGGGTCAGGGGCGTGACCGCCTTCTCGATTGTATCTTCCGGCACCGGTGTCGTCACAGACGTTCCGTCCACGGCCACATACCATCCATCGACGTAGGGACGGAAGACATTCCCGGCCCTGAGTTCCCGCAACGACACCATGTACCGGTGCGCGGCGACAGCCTCGGTCCACTCCGCGTTCAAGGTGTCGGCGCCTTCTCCGAAAAGCTCAGCCGACTTGACCTCGAAGCCTCCGACTGCGGTGGTGGCGCCCCATGCCGTGTCCTTTTCCTCGGCGAACACCTCGACCCTGTAGGTCACGCCATCTTCCAAGGTCGCGGTCGGTACCAGGCACTGTGTGTCGTTGATCGGATTGCCGTACCGTCTGGCGCACGCTGTCCAGTCCTCCTCGATCTGGTCGGTCTCGCCGACGAGGGTCCATTCGCGTTCACTTGGCCCGGCCTTTTCTCGGTAGATCCTCACCACGGTTCCCTTGACCGTATCCAAGGTCTGAGCGGGCCATACAACTACGGGATGCCGGGTGGAGTCGGGATTCAATGCGGCTACCAGCACGAGACGGGAATCGAGGTCAAGCGGGACCTCCGGTTCCGTGATCTCGCACGTTGTAGTCGCGGCAGCGATGGCGATGAGGAAGATACGGGGCAGAATCGGATGCATGGGTCAGAACCTGAAGTCGACTCCGAGGAAGGGAAACAGGGGAATCTGGTGTTCGGCAACCAAGTGGTTGCCCTCGCGTGTCGGAGACTGAGAGGGTCTGTAGGTGAGCACGTTCTCGCGGTTCGTGATGTTGGGGACCGAAACGAACGGCGCGATCTCCCGCCGTCCCCAACGAAAGACGTAGCGGGCTGACAAGTCCACACGACCATAATAGGGCACCCGGCCTTGGGCGTCCGACAGGATCGCAAAGAAATCGCCCCGCGGACCCAAGCCGCGAAGGGGGTTCTCGGGCGTATTCTCACCGTGCTCCCAGGTTCTCGGGTCGTAGCGTAGTCCGTAGAGCCGGCCGACGGGGAACCAGAAGGGCGCCCCGGCCGCCACGGTCGCGCGGAGCGACACGCTCAGGCCCCCCAGTCCATCGAGGCTCACCGTGGCGTCGAGTTCCCGCCGACGGTCCCACCTGGGCCAGTACTCGTTTTCTTTGTTGTCATGGAAACTCACCCGCCCGTGATGGTAGGCCAGCCGGCCACGCACGAGACCCTCGTGTCTTTCAACGGCGATTTCCCACCCGGCGGCCGTGCCGACGTGAAACTCCAGCAAGGACAGATCGCGGACGGACTCCGGACGCCAGCTCGGCATTCCGGAAAACCGGCGAGTCCAGACCGTTGCCGAAGCCGTCCAGATCCCGCCACGCCAATAGTCGGCCGCCAGGCTCATCCCGTCGGCCACCGACACCGGGTGGTCTTCTTTGCGCAGAAACCACATCGGTGCCCCCGGTGCGAAGAAGCGGTCGTCGCGAAGCACCGAGAGAAACTGGAAGCTGCGATCCAGGCTGCCACTGAGGGCGAAGGCACCCAGGTGGAAGCGAGCCGACAGCCGGGGTTCGGCGAAGATCCTGGAACTGCTGCGTTCGGTTCCCGCCCGAACGCCCGGGGCCAGCCGCAACGCCCCGATCCAGTGCTCTAGTTCCGCGAACGCCGACGCGTGCAGAAAGGTGCCCGACGCATCTCCCTCCATGTACGCTCCGGTGCCCGTGCCCTGCAGGTCGACCGGACCGCCCTCCACTACCAGCCCACTCCGGAGGCCGGTGATGTTTCCCCGCACAGTGATTTGCGCCCGCACACCTCCGGCGCTCCCGCCGGTTCGTCGTGACCAGAGTCGGCGGTTCCCCGGTCGCCAATCTGCCCTTGTAGTGACTGAAGTACGCCGACACGTCAGTGTTGAGCCGGTTTCCACGAACCCAGGACCATGTGAACGCCGACACCCGGTTTGCCCAATCCGAATGGAGCGACTTCCCGAACCCGGTAAAGTCCCAGGCGAACTCATCGTCCGAGGCCAGCAGCGAGACTCCCAGACGGTGCTCTTCCGAGGGATACAGGTGAACAGCCACGTTGATGTCGTGAAAGGAGAACGGCACGGACAGGCCTACCAGATCGACGGAAGCCTTTCGGCCCGCCACCAGCCACCTGCCGTGCGCCCAGGGAAGGGCACCGCTCACAGCGGTGCGCAGTCCCACGACACTCAGTCCTCCGCTGAAGGACGTGCTGTCGGAAGGTCTCGTTCCCTGCCGCGCCGACACGACCCCGGAAAGCGAACCGCCGTACCTGGCCGGGATTGATCCCTTGTAGAACTCGGTGGACTCGATGGCATCCGGGTTGAGGACCCCGAAGACCCCGAACATGTGATACGGTCCGAAGACGGGGGCGCCATCAAGGAGCACCGCAATCTGATCTGCGTCGCCTCCACGCACGAACATCTCGGCCCCGAAGTCATTGATGCTCGTGACTCCGGAAACGGACTGGAGACTACGGAACACGTCGGTCTCGGCCACCGCCGGCACCGCATGGACTTCCGTCTGGGTCATTCCCACCGCCCCGATCGCCACCTCACGCTCGAACATCCTCCGGGCCAGCTCACGCGAGTTCACCCCTGCGCGCTCGGCTTCCACGGTCAGCGAAGCCAGCGCGATCGCAGACCGAACGAGCGAAGATCAACCGGGGCCCCCTCGGACGGAAGTACGACAATGGTGTCCATCGCCAGGTATCCGACCCGGGTCGCGACAACCCGCACCGAACCGCGGATTCCCGGCGGTAACGCCACCTCACCGAGGCTGTCGGTGACCCTGGTCTCGGCAAGACCGGGAAAAGACACGAGTACGCCGGCGAGAGGAGCCTCAGACTGCCCGTCCAGAACACGGAGCACCGGGTCCGGCTGCGGATGATCTTGCGCGACGCCGAAGAGTGCGGGTGGCGTTGTCGACAGGCCGGCAGCAAGAAGGAGAGCCCTGGCACAGGTGCTGGTCGGCAAGCCACCTGCGCCAGGGCGCACGATCACTGTCACTGATCCTCCTCGTCCGAAATGATGACGTGGTTCGGGGCCGCATTGTAGGACAGGGTCAGGTGGATTTCCGAGTCTCCACCCCAACGATCAAGGTTGCGATGCAGTGTAAAGGAACGGGTCGTGGTCGTCCACCTGGAAGGTTCCAGACGATGGTTTGTTGCCCGTCGTGCGGATCCTGGATTACGGATCCCGGCACATCGGCCTGACTATTTGGGATGTACCCGTCCACGAGCGGTGCCCGGCGAACGGCACGACGAATTCCAGTTCAGGGAGACCCCGCACCATCGCCAACAACTCCTCGGCGGTCAGGTCCACGGCGGCCGCGCTGGCCCCGAGGAAGTTCTCTGCCTTTGGGCCGGCAAGATATTCGCCCAGAATCAGGCTGTGATCGACCCGAGGAGACGCCCGCATCGCCTTCAGGACGTCCAAGCGCACGTCGGCGGAGTTCATGGCGGATGCTATCGCCACGGCGACCTCGGACAGTCGTTCCTTTGCGGCAGGCGCCGTCGCCGGTTTACGGGAAACAGGCGGCGTAGCTCTCAGGATCCGTTAGCAGTCAGCGCCCGATCACCATCCAGTCGCAACCCTCCGTATCCACTTCGATCCGCCGCAGGACTGTCACGGCGTCTCCCCCCCGCAACACCTGCTCCAGCACCAACACCAAGTCCCCCTCGAATCCGATGGCCGCACGCGAACCCGGCTCCAACGGGATGGCCGCGTCCACGCAGGCAGACTCCCGCGACTCGCCGATCACGCTCGCCCACAGGCCCGCGGTGCTCACAGGCCCCGTCTCGGTACCCAGGTCGAAGTGGACCACGACCGTCGTGCCGTCCGGACGGCGGTGGACGCCCCGAACGGTGGAGAAGAGGCCGAACACTTCGGAGTAGGGGCGTCCGGCTTCGAGAACCTCGCCGATCGCGGCTTCAGGGTCCACCGTGCCTCCCCGCCGGCGGGCCGCGGGGACCTGAAAGCGGTCCAGCACCCGGCCGGTGGTGTCCGCGACGATCAGATGCGGAAGCGGCATGAACCCGGCCAGCATCGTGTCGGCCCAGATGGCGAAGGGCATTTCGGGAAAGATCCCGCCGACGGGACCACCGGCCGTGTACTCGTCAGGAAGCCGAAGGACGGGACGGGCCTCGGATTCGCCGAGCTTCAAGCGGCGGATCGCGCTCGAGGTCGCGTAGTGCGGACCGCTCGCCCACAGTCCGCCCGGGTCGGGTACCACCGACTGGGCGGGCGTGTTGAGGGGATGTTTTTCCGCGAACTCCCCGTCGCTGCGACGGAAGAGGTGGATGGCAGACGGACTCCACGACAGCACCATGACGTGTTCGTCCCCCCACGGCAGGGCGACGCCGGCCTTCTGCCACTCCCCTGGGCCTTCGCCCTCACCGCCGTAGCGCCGCAGCAAGGTCCCACCACCCGAATAGTGGAAGACGCCTGCCTGTCCGTGGTCGGCGACCAGGTAGCCGCCCGAGCCGTCGGGCACCACGGAACTCGGCAGCACGAGGTGGTCGTCGCCCGATTCCTGAAGCACGATCGAGTCGCGAACCGTGATGGAGGGTTGGGAAGAGAGAGGAGAGGTGGTGGCCGCGGCGAGGAATGCGGCTGCGATCATCGCGGTACGGGCTGCGGAACGTGAAATGCTGGACACCTGCGGCACGGGGTACGAGAACGAACGCTCCCTGGAGGACGAGGTCCGCCATGTGCTCACCCGGGAGGTGTCCGCCCGCCGGCGGACCGCCGAATTCCTGGCACGCGCGGACGCCCTGGCCGCCGGCACGATGGGCATCCGACAGACGGACAGTACCAGGCTCATCCGGGAGGACCGCCATCGTTGAGGGTCACCGTCGATCCCACCCTCCCAAACCCCACATCCCGCGTCCGCACGTTCGACAGCCGGAACCCGGTCACCTCCCCGTTTTCGTCGCGCTCGAACGCGAACGAGAAGCCCCCGCCCGAGAAGCGGTCCTCCTCTCCCGCCGTAAGCGGCACCCGGCCCAACCTCCTCTGCCGCATGACCAGCGACCCGTCCTCAACCTCGAACGTGTAGAACGTCTCCAGCTCCTCGCTGTAGAACCGACCCGCGAAGCCCGCCAGGTCCTCCTCCGTCGGCGCCCACTCCTCGGCTTCCTCACCGGCCAGCCGCGTCGCCGGCTGATCCCCGCCCTGGTGCAGGATCAAGCCCTCGACCTCGCCGTCCTCTCCGCGCAGGAAGGTGATCGAGGCCTCCACCACCAGCAGCTTGAAGGTCGAGTCCGATGTGGGCACGATGTCCAGCCGCGGCTGGCCCGTCGCCTGGATATGAAGGGTGCTGTCCTCGCGCGTGAAGGTGAGGACGAAGCTGGGCACCGCGTCCAGCGCATACCGCCCCACGAACTCGTCGAAGGCCTCCGGGTCATACGTCTCGGGATCGAACTCGCCCCCTTCCTCGGCCTCCTCCCCCTCCTCCTCCAGCTCCATCGCGTCCTTGAAGAACGCCTCGGCCAGCTCGAAGGCCACGCTGCTGCCGAACTGCGCGTGGTTGCTCTGGGTCGTGATGCCCGCGTTGATCTCGGGGTAGTACACCAGCATCGACCGGTGCGCCACGTCCGCGCCGCCGTGGTGAACCCGCTTCAGCCCGCCCTGCTCGTCGACGGTAAGGCCGTACCCGTAACCCGTCTCCTCCCCGTCGTTCAGCACGAACGACGTCATCATCTCGTCGATGCTCTCGCGGCTGCCGACGCGCGGGTTCGCGAGGCTTTCCACCCAGGTCTGCAGGTCGGCGATGGTGCCGTAGATCCCGCCGGCGCCCACCGCCCCGCCCAGGTCCCCGATCTGGAGGTATCCGTCCGGCGTGGGCGTGTAGCCCTCCGAGCTGCTCGGAACCATGTGGCGGATGGACGGCCGCACCATCGTCCCGGTCATCCCGAGCGGGCCGAAGACGTTCTCCTCCATGAACACGTGGAAGTCCCGGCCCGACGTGCGCTCGACGATCACCGCGGCCAGCCCGTAGGCCGTGTTGTTGTAGTTCCACTCGGCGCCGGGGACGTTCTGGAGCGCCGGCTGGCGCTGCACGATCTCGATGATCTCGGAGCGGTCGATCCAGTCGCCCCGGTCGAGGCGGCGGCCGGTCATGCGCAGCAGGTTCAGGAACTCGCGCAGGCCCGAGGTGTGGGTGATGAGGTGCCGCACCCGGATGGTGTCGTCGAATTCGGGCAGCTCGGGGATGTGGGTGCGGATGTCGTCGTCGAGCGACAGGAGGCCGCGCTCGGCCTGGAGCATGATCGCGAACGCGGTGAACTGCTTCGAGGTGGAGCCGATGTTGGTGCGCGTGTCGGGGCCGAAGGGGATGCCGTGGGCCAGGTTGGCCATCCCGTAGGTCTTCGAGTAGAGGGTCTCGCCGTCGCGCCAGACACGGACGGCGGCGCCGGGCGAATGGTCGCCGTCGAAACGGGCCATCATCTGGTCGGTGAGCTCCCCGGGATCGGTCGCGCCGGGTTCGTGCCGCAGGAGGGTGATCTCGTAGTCGCCGCCCGCGTCCTCATCGTCGCCGGCCACGATGAGCTCGACGGTGAAGGTGCCGGCCGCCGACATGTGGCCGCCGAAGCGTTCGGGGCCGCGGCCGAGTCCGCCGAAACGGGCGCGCTGGGTTCCTTCCGCGTCCAGGACCCGGATCGTCACGTCGACGGAGATCTGGTTGACCTCGCCGAGGATGAAGTCGCCTTCGTCGGCAACGAACTTGTAGCGGGCGGTGTCGCCAGCCGCGAGGGAGCCCTGCAGCGTGCGGCCCGTTTCCAGCTCGGTGGTCTGGGACGAGGCCGGGCCGGCGAGGAGGAGGATCGCGAGCGCGGCGAGGAGGGGTGTGGGGCGGAGGGGGAGGCGGAGGAAGGGGGAAACCGGGAGAGCGTTCATCAGGTGGTTCCGATCGTGGATGGGGTGGATGGGCCGGGAAATGCTACCGTGGATCGGCGGGGCCGGGCAAATGGGACGAGGGCACTTCGGCTGCCGGGGCCGAAGAGCAGGATGCCAAATTGGCATACGTTCAGAGGCGGTGGTGGAATCGTCCGGTGGCGGGGGCGCGCCCGGCAGCGGGACGGCAAGTTCTGTCAGACAGCCTGTCAAACACGCTGCCAAATAATCGGATATCTTGCGGCGGGGAAATCGATTATCTTATTATGTCATAATCGTTTATCACGCTACACCATACGTCACATAGGGTGTCAGATAGATGGACTGGTCGCGCTTCGATTTCGACTATCGCGTGGAACTGCCGGGGATACTGGGCTTCCATGATGACGCGCCTCTCCGACGAGACCGACAACGTACCCGGACGGCTTCGCACGCACGGCGTCACGGTCGGCACGGCGGCACTCGGGGGAGTCCATCCGGGAGCCCCCCACGAGGACCTGCCACGGTTGATGACGGGATTCGTGGAATTCGTGAACTCGTCCCGGCTGCGGAACGAGCATCCCGTGGTCCGGGCCCTGCTCGCCCACTTCTTCCTGGTGACCATCCACCCGTTCGGGGACGGCAACGGACGGGTCTCACGGCTGGTGGAGGCAGCCATACTCTACGAGGGCGGGTACAACGTCCACGGATTCTACGGGCTGTCGAACTACTTCTACCGCAACGGAGACGAGTACAAGCGCCGACTGCAGGCGTGCCGGAGGGTCCAGCCCTTCGATCTCAGTGCGCCGTGGAAAGGCGCGCTTTCCTGGTGGGTGCGAGTCCCACCCAG
>JAPPGI010000177.1 GCA_028874985.1 Gemmatimonadota bacterium
CCGGGACATTTTCCATGCCGATAACCGGGACATTTTACGTGCCGATTGACACGAATCCGAAACCGTACATGGTCAAATGGGCCTGTGATCAGACGATTTGGGACGCTCATGCTCGGATGGGACCGCGAACCCGTGATTCGGGACGGTCCTGCGGGAAGGGGCCCGTGGCTCCGGCAACATGCGGTTGGGGAACCCGCGATGCCGGGGATGCCCGGACCCCCCCGGTCGAACCGCACGCCCGCCGCCGCGGCAAATCAAGGGACAGCCGCATGCTCGATTGGGACGCCCCCGCTCGATTGACTCCGTTCCCTTCCCACCGTCCTGTCAGTCGAGCACCCGCTCCATCCCCGCCGCGAAGTCGGCATTGCGCTACGGCGGGATCACCCTGCCGACGCGCCGCCACGGTCTGATGGCGCCTTTTCGGCACCCGCCGCACCGTCTTACGACATATCACGTGTGGCATGACACTAGTATGTGGCGGGGACCCGAAGTGTGCTTGCAAAACACATGTGTAACCATCATAATGCTGCATGCCAAAATCGATCACGATCCGGGATGTCCCCGAGGGAGTCCGTCGCGTGCTCGCGTCGCGGGCCGCGGCCACCGGCCGCTCTCTCCAGTCCTACCTGCGTGCGGCCCTCATCGAACTCGCCGACCGGCCGGATGTCGGTGAAGTGCTGGAGAGGATCCGGGAGCGCAAGTCGCTGGCCGGCACGAGGCTCCGGGCGGCGTCCGTTCTCCGGTACCGGGACGCGGATCGCCGGTGACGCTGGTCGTCGACGCGACCGTGGTCACATCAGCCCTGATCGATAGCGGTCCCACGGGAACTTGGGCCGCCGAGCAGCTGGCCCCGGGCCCGTTGGCGGCTCCGCATCACATGCCCGTGGAGGTGGCCAACGTGCTGCGGCGCGCCGTGCTTCGCGGCGAGGTTCCGCGGAGTCTCGCGTCGCTCGCCATCCAGGATCTTCTGGACCTGCGAATCGGGCTGTTCCCCTTCGAGCCGTTCGCCCGCCGGGCATGGGCGCTTCGCGACAACGTCAACCCCTACGATGCCTGGTACGTCGCGCTGGCGGAATCGCTGGAAGTCCCTCTCGCCACGCTCGACGCCAGGCTCAGCCGGGCGCCCGGGTGCCGGTGCGTGTTTCGCACGCCGTGATCTCCGGGTCGCCCTTGGAAGGCGCCGATCGGGAGCGAGCCGGTGAGGGCGCCGATTTCAACGGGGCTCCGGCAGCGGCTTGCCCCGAAAAGCGGTGAAGCAGCAGCGCCGCTGTGATCGTCCTGGTCAGCGGTCTCATTGCCCTCCACCAATCCCGGCGCACACCCGTGTCGGCGTCCGCCCGGTTCGTCGGTGAGGGCTGCCGGGCGCCGCCACTCCTCCGAAGGTGGCCTTCACCGCCACTCCGTGCCCCCGGCCCCTCTGCTTGGCGTCCGCATGGCTTCCCGCATTCGCCGCACCTCCGCCAGCCCCTCCAGCGACCGGTTCTCCAGCGCGTGGTCCAGCGGCGTCCGGCCGTCCGCGTCGCGCGCGTTCGGATCGGCGCCCAACCGAAGGAGCAGGGGGAACACGGCGGGATGCCACAGCGCGGCCGCGTGCAGCGGGGTGCGACCGGACCCGTCCGCCCGCTCCAGGTCCGCGCCGGCGCGCACCAGCGCCTCGACCACCGGGGCGTTCCAGGTCGCCCCGCTCAGGGGGGCCGCCGCCATGAACAGCGGCGTCCGGTCGTTCGTCCTGCGCCCGGAGGGAACGTACCCGTCCGGGTCCCGCGCATTGACGTCGGCCCCGGCGGCAATCAGCGCGGCCACGATCTCGGGATTGGGGTTGTTTCCGGCGGCCGCGTGCAGGGGTGTGTAGCCGTAGTAGTCGCGCGCGTTCACGTCGGCCCCGGCCTCCAGCATGAGCTTCAAGACCGCGGGGTTCGAGTTCGATTTGGCGGCTATGTGCAGCGGCGTTTCGACGCCCCAGGGGGGAGTCACGTCCGCTCCGGACGCCAACAGGGCTGCGATGACGGTGGGGTTCGGGTTCCCGGCCGCGTCGTCCAGCGGTGTCGTTCCCCCTTCCATGGCCGCGTCGAGGTCCGCTCCCCCCTCGAGCAAGGCCTCCATGACGCCGGGGTCCGGGTTCCCTGCCGCCGAGTTCAACGGGGTCCAGCTCCGTCCGCAGGGGGCGGCGACGCTGACGCAAACAATGTCCAGAGACGCCACCGCGTCGGGATCCGCACCGGCCTCCAACAGGGCACGCACTACCCCCGGGGTGCCGTTCGCCGCGGCGCGGTGCAGGGCCGTGAAGCCTCTCGTGCCACGGCCGTCGCGCACATGAACATCAGCTCCGGCGCGCAGCAGGACGGAGACCACGGCGGGGTCGGATGTCCAGGCGACGAGATGGATTAGCGGGACGGGAATGAAGAAGCACCGGGGAGGCGGTGACTGCGACGTGTCCCCGGCGGCGCTCGCGCATGGGTGCGCGTTGAAGACGGCCCGCACGTCCTTTCCGGCCTCGATGCAGCCGGCCACGACATCGGCGGTGGCGAACGCGAAGAATATGCGGGTGCCCCAGCGTTCGCAGGCCACCGGATCGAACGGGTTGCCCGCACCGTCCCGGGCCGCCGGGTCGGCCCCGAGCCGCATGAGCGTGCGCACCAGGGTGGGATCGTCAATGCTCACGGCGACGTGCAGCGGTGTCTGTCCGCGGTTGTTGCGGGCGTCGAGGTCCGCGCCCGCCGCCGCCAGGAGGTGCAACAGGGTGTCGCTCGATCCTCGCCAGGCCACCGCGGCGTGGAGCGGCGTCGAACCCTCCGAGTCGCGCGCGTTCGGGTGGGCGCCCGCATCCAGCAGTGCCGATGCGACTACGGCGAGGACGGACGCCGGGATCGTGCCGGACGCTGCGCTGGCGAGATGGAGGGGTGTCCTGCCCAGAGTGTCCCGAGCGTTGACGTCCGCGCCCGCGGCCACGAACAGGGGAAGGACGTTGGCGACATCGGCGCAGCAACCACGCGCGGACACCATCCCCGCCAGGGGCGTGACGCCGTCCGGGCCGCGGGCGTCCACCGGGACCCCGCTCTCCAGGCACCCCTGCACGCTTTCAGGGGGCGAGTTGGCGAGAAAATTCCATGCGTCCCGGCCCGCGGTCCAATAGCAGACGGCAACGGCGGTCCTGCCGACATCGTCGCGCAATTCGGGGTCGGCCCCCAGTTCCAGGAGTTTGCGCATGGCCGGGAGGTTGTGGAGAGCGCGGGCCGCGTGCAGCGGCGTCTGGCCCATTTCGTTGCGGGGGTTAAGGTCCGCCCCGGCCCGAACGAGCCAGGACAGCGCGGTCGTGTCGCCCCGCTCCGCCGATTCGCGCAGCTGGATCGACAGGTGCAGGGGAGTGTCGCCCGTGGCGGTGCGCACGTTCAGATCAGCGCCCGCCTCCAGCAACGCGGATGTGCGCAGCTTCCAGCGCTCCTTCCGCATCTCGTCCCGGATCCGGGAGGCCCAGCCCCTCCGCACCGCATGGTGAAGGGGCGCACGGGAGTTGCCGTCGAGTCCGTTCGGGTCCACACCCGCGTCCGCCAGGAGAGCGATGACCTCGGGGCCCGCATGCACTGCCGCGGCATGGAGCGGCGACGCGCCGTCGTCGGTCAGCGCGTCCGGATCCGCGCCCGCCTCGAGCAGGGCGCGAACGGCCGCCGGGCGGTCGGCACTGGCGGCCGCGTACAGCGGGGTCCGGCCCTGTTCGTCCCTCGCGTCGGGATCCGCGCCGGCCCAGAGAAGGACGATGACGACGGCCTCCGTGCTCCTCCGGGGCTGTACGGCGTGCAACAGGGGAGTGCCGAAGCCGCCGGCTCCGGCGTTGACGTCCGCTCCCGCATCCAGCAGAGCATGCACGATCTCCGCAGCCCCGCCGGAAGCGGCCTTGTGCAAGGGCGTGATGCCCGGTCCCGATGTCGCATGAATGTCGGCCCCCGCCTCCAGGAGGATCCTGACGACGTCCAGGTTCCCCCTTTGGGCAGCCGCCTCGTGGAGCGGTGTGAGACCGCGATGACCCGGCGAATTGACATCGGCTCCGGCCTCCAACAGGGCGGCGACGACGCCGGCGCGTTGGTTGCTGACCATCGCCAGGCGCAGCGGGGTCCAGCCCCTCTCATCGCGCGCGTTGACGTCCGCGCCCGCCTCCAACAGGACCGGGACGAATGCCGGCCTGGAATAGGCGGCCCAGTGGAGCGGCGATCTCGTCCCATCTTCGGGCGCATCGACCTTCGCCCCCGCCTCGAGACATGCCCGCACGAGTTGTCGCGAAGCGGACGTGAAGAAGCCCAGGTCACCCCAGTCGTCGCAGGTGGGGCGGTACGCTCTCGGCGCGCCCGCGCAGGCCGCTACGAGGAGCAGGGACACGGGTGTGATCGCGATGGTCGACGGTTTCATGGCTACGCTCCGGTCATGCTGGGTTTACCGCTTGTACACCGGAGTCGACATTCCTCTCCGCTCCCGGGGTTGCAGCGGCCGGATCTCCATCGCATCACCGCTCTCTCCGGCCCCTCCACAGCGCCTCCCACATCCGCCGCACCTCCGCCAGCCCCTCCAGCGACCGGTTCTCCACAGCGTAGTCCAGGGGCGTCTTCCCATCCTCGTCCCGTGCGTTCGGATCGGCGCCCAGCCGCAGGAGGAGGGGAAAGACGGCGGGGTTGCGAAGTGCGGCGCCGTGCAGTGCGGTTCGGCCGGTGCCGTCGGTCTGCGCCAGGTCGGCGCCGGCGCGCACCAGAGCCTCGACGACGGCGGCGTTCGAGGTCGGCCCGCCCCAGCGGTTGGCCGCCACCAATAGCGGAGTGCGGTCGGCCACGGGACGCCTGGAGGGAACGTATCCGTCGGGGTCGCGCGCATCGACCTCGGCCCCGGCGGCGATCAGCGCGGTCACGATCTCGGGGTTGGCGTTGCTCCAGGCGGCTGCGTGGAGCGGCGTGTGACCCTGCTTGTCGCGGGCGTTCACGTCGATCCCGGCTGCCAGCAGCAGGTTCAGCACCGCGGGGTTCGGGTTCCCGGTAGCGGCCGCGTGGAGCGGCGTTGCGCCACCCCGGGGGGCGTTCACGTCAGCCCCGGCCTTCAGCAGGACCGCGGTCACCGCGGGGTTGGCGTTCGCGGCTGCCTGGTAGAGCGGTGTCAGTCCTTCTGATGTGGGGGCCTCGACGTCCGCTCCCGCTTTCAGCAAGGCGGCCACAACGTCGGGATCGGGATTGTGCTCCGCCGCCAGGTGGAGCGGGGTCCAGCTCCAAACGAGGTGGTCGAATGTCATTATCCCCGTCGCCCGCGCATTCACGTCCGCGCCGGCTTCCAGCAACGCCCGCACCACCCCCGGGGTACCGTGCCGGGCGGCGTGGTGGAGGGGCGTGTACTCGACATGATCGCGCTCGTTCACATCGACGCCGGCCCGCAGCAGGACGGGGACGGTGGCGGGGTCGCGGCTGAAGGACACGAGGTTGAAGAGAACCGTACCGGGAGAGAGCCAATGGGACGGTGCATCCAAATCCCCGCCGGCGGCGATGCAGCCGGCCACGATGTCGGCGGTGGCCAGCTCGGCGAAGCTGCGGGTGTCCCAGTGCTCGCAGGCGACCGGATCGGCGGTGTTCCCCGCACTGTCCCGGGCGGTCGGGTCGGCTCCCAGCCGCAAGAGAGCGCGCACCGCGGGGGTGTCGTCATGGTCCAGTGCGATGTGCAGCGGGGTCCGGCCTTCGTTGTCGCGCGAGTTGAGATCCGCGCCGGCCGCTGCCAGCGGGGGTACGAGGGCGCCCATTCTCACGAGAGGGGGCCACCGGTGATGCAGCGGGGCGCGGCCGGCGTTGTCGCGCGCGTTGGGGTCGGCGCCCTCATCCAGCAGGGCCGATGCCACTCGGACCCGAATGGACTCCGGGACCCAGGGGGACGTATTGGCGATTCGATGCAGCGGGGTGCGGCCCGCTTCGTCCCGAGCGTTCACGTCCGCGCCCGCGGCCACAAACAGGCGCAGGACGCTTTCGAAGTCGGCGCAGCAGAGCTCCGATGATACCATCCCCGCCAACGGCGTGGCGCCGTCCCGGTCGCGTGAGTCCGCCGGGACTCCGCTCTCCAGGCATCCCTGCACGCTTTCGGCCGGTGACCGCGCGAGAAAACGCCATTCCTGCCCGAAGTCGCCGCCGTCCCAATAGCACAAGGCATCGGCGGTCCTCCCGGCGTTGTCGCGCGCCCCGGGGTCGGCCCCGAGTTCCAGGAGCTTGCGCGCGATGGGGAGGTTGTTGCGGGCGCGGGCCCTGTGGAGCGGCGTCTCGCCCAGGTGGTTTCCGGCGTTGACGTCCGCCCCGGCCGCCACGAGCCCCGACACCAGCGCCGTGTCGGATCGCTCCGCCGCCAGGTGCAGGGGGGTGTCACCCTGTCCGTTGCGGACGTTCGGATCCGCGCCCGCGTCCAGCAGGGCGAATGCGCGCGTCCGCCAGCGCGGCTCCTCCGGCGCACCGGGCGAACCGTGGTGCCCGAGCGAGGAGACCGCAAGGAGGAGCGGGGCCTGGGCGTCGTCGTTCATGCCGTCGACGTCCACCCCGGCTTCCGCAAGGAGGGTGATGACCTCGGGGATGGAGAACAGGGCCGCGTTGTGAAGGGGGGAATCGCCGTCGTGGGATAGCGCGTGCGGGTCCGCACCCGCCTTGATCAGCGCACGAACCACCGCAGCCGCCTCGTTGTCGGCGGCCATGAGCAGCGGGGTCCGTCCCCACGCGTTCCCCGCGTTGGGGTCCGCGCCCAGCGCCAGCAGTCTCAGCGGGAGATCGGCGGCCCGCCCGCGCGGGTCGCTAAGTCCCAGGCTCGCCATCAAGGGAGTCTCACCGGACGTGTCGGCGGCGTTCACGTCGGCGCCCGCATCCAGCAGGACGTCGATGGTGGCTGCGGCGGCTTCGCCGACCGTGCCCCGGTCGTAGATTGCGCTGAACAAGGGGGTTCCGTAGCCGCCTGTCCCGACGTTGACGTCGGCCCCGGCGGCGAGGAGCGCAGTGACGATCTCCGTCCGCCCATCGCTCGCCGCGGTGTGCAGCGGCGTTTCGCCGTAACCCCCCGGCGCGTGGATGTCCGCGCCGGCCTCAAGCAGCCGCGTTACTGCGGCCAGGTTTCCGGTTTCGGCCGCCTGGTGGAGCGGTGTGGTTCCGTCGGCGTTGCGCGCATTCACCTCCGCGCCCGCTTGCAGGAGGAGCGCCACAACCGCCCCGTCCGGGTTCTCCACCGCGTGGTGCAGGATCGTGTTGCCGTCCTTGTCGCGTGCGTGTACGTCCTGGCCCTCCTCCGCCAGGCACCGCTCGAAGTCGGCGAGAAGGGCCAGCCGGGCGAAGGTCGCCGTATTCCAGTTCCCGCAGCCGGCCGGATCGGCGGGGCGGCCGTGGTGGTCGGTGGCGAGCGGGTCGGCCCCCGAACCCAGCAGCGCCTGGACGACGGCGGGGTTGGGGTTCCGCCAGGCCGAATGCAGGGGCGTTCGGTCGTGGAAGTCCCGGGTCTCGACGTCCGCACCGGCGGCGACCAGTGCGTCGACGATGCCGGGTTTGGGATTCAGCGCCGCGGCCACGTGCAGCGGAGAGCCGCCGGTTCTTGTCCTGGAGTGGCCGTTGGGATCTGCCCCGGCTGCCACGAGGAGGTCGATGACGGCGGGGTCGGTTGCGTGGCGCGCTGCAAGGAAGATGATCCCCTCGTTGGGATCCGCACCGGCCCGAAGACATTCGTGGACGCGGTCTGCCGAAGCCGACTCGAAGAAGTCCCACTTGCCCCAGTCGTCGCACGTGGGTTGGGTGGGGGTTGGGGGGGACGTGGATGTGGGTGCCGGGTCGGCTGGAGGTTCCGGTGCCGGATCCCGCGCCGGGCCCGGTCCGGCGGCACCCGTGCAGGCCGCCACGAGAATCAGGAGCGGTGGCGTGGTTGCGATGCCGAATGGTCTCATGGCCTTCCCCCGGTCACCTTCAGATTGCTTGTTGTCCACGGGTTCCTCCAGGGCGGTTCAAGGAGGCGGCGACCCGGGTCGCGACGCCTCGCGCATCCGCCTCACCTCCTCCAGCCCCTCCAGCGACCGGTTCTTCAGCGCGTAGTCGAGCGGCGTCCAGCCGTCTTCGTCGCGCGCGCTCGGATCGGCACCCAGCCGCAGGAGCAGGGGGAAGACGGCGGGGTGCCGCAGCGCGGCGGCGTGAAGCGGGGTTCGGCCGGCCCCGTCCGGGAGCTCCAGGTTTCCCCCGGCGCGCACCAGAGCCTCCACGACCGCGGCGTTCCAGGTGGGGTGGTCCCGGCCCATGCGATCCGAGGCCAGCCAGAGCGGGGTGCGGTCGTTCGCCCTGCGGCCGGAGGGCACGTGTCCGTCGCGGTCCCGCGCATTCACATGGGCGCCGCCGGCAATGAGCGCGTTCACGATCCCGGGATGGGCGCTGTACCAGGCAGCCTTGTGCAGCGGTGCGTGACCGTTGGGGTCGGGCGCGTTCACGTCGGCCCCGGCCTCCAGCAGCAGGTTCAGCACCGCCGGGTTCGAGTTCGCGCGGGCGGCCACGTGGAGCGGTGTTTCACCTGTCCACGAAACGGCGTGCACGTCCGCCCCGGCCTCCAGCAGGAGTGCGGTGACGGCGGGGTTCGCGTTCGTGGCCGCCTGGTGCAGCGGGGTGTACCCCTCCCTGCTCCGCGCCTCGAGGTCCGCTCCCGCCCCGACCAGGGCGGCGGCGACGCCGGGCTCCGGATTCTGCCCGGCCGCGAGGTGCAGCGGCGTCCAGCTCCAGCCGTGGTCGACCAGGAAGCCGGCCGCCCAGGCGTCGACATCCGCGCCGGCTTCCAGCAGGGCCCGCACCACCCCCGCGGTACCGTGCTCGGCGGTGGTGTGAAGGGGCGTGTAGCGCCGGAGGCCGTGGCGTCCGTGCACATCCGCCCCGGCCTGCAGCAGAACGGAGATGACGGCGGTGTCGGGCGTCCGCGCGGCGGCGTGGAAGAACGGCCTTATGGAGAAGGAGCTGTCGACCAGGGCGCGGGCGTCCGCTCCGTCCGCGAGGCAGCCGGCCACGATTTCGGCGGTGGCGACCGCGAAGAAGCTCTCCGCGCCCCAGCGCTCGCAGGCGGCCGGGTCGGCCGAATTCCCCGCACTGTCCCGGGCGGCCGGATCGGCACCAAGCCGCAACAGGGTGGGAACCCTCGCCGGGTCGGGGTGATAGCCGGAGCCCCAATGCGCGAGATGCAGGGGAGTCCGGCCCTCGTGGTCACGCGCGTCGAGGTCGGCGCCGGCCGCCGCCAGAAGGGGCATCACGGTGCTGTTCCTGCCCAGTGCCCGCGCCGCCGCATGCAGCGGCGTCGAACCCCCGTGGTCGCGCGCATTCGGGTCGGCTCCCGCATCCAGCAGCGCCGATGTCACGGTCACAAGGGCCGACTCGGCGTACGCATGGGACCAGAAGACGGCACGGTGCAGCGGGGTCCTGCCCTTTTCGTCCCGTGCGTTCACGTTCGCCCCCGCGGCCACCAACTCGCGCAGGACGTTCTCGAAATCGGCGCAGCAGCCGATCGTGGAGACCATCCCCGCCAGGGGCGTGACGCCCTCCAGGCCGGGTGCGTCGATAGGGACGCCGCTCTCCACGCACCCCTTCACGCTCTCAGCCGGCGCGTTGGCGAGAAAACTCCATGATCGGAATGGATTGCCACCACCGTCCCAATAGCACACGGGATCGGCGATCCTTCCGGCGTTGTCGCGCGCTTCCGGGTCGGCGCCGAGTTCCACCAGCTTGGCGATGGCCGCGAAGTTGCTGCGCGCACGGGCCTTGTGCAGCGGTGTCTGCCCCAGGCCGTTCCTGGCGTCGACGTCCGCGCCGGCCCGCACGAGCCCGGACACCAGGACCGTGTCGGGACGTCCGGCCGCCAGGTGCAGCGGCGTGTCGCCTTGCCCGTTGCGCACGTTCGGGTCCGCGTCCGCCTCCAGCAACGCGAAGGTACGCGACCGCCAGGTTGGCTCCTCACGGTACCGGGGAGGGCTCCGGTGTCCCCTCGAGGACACGGCAAGATGCAGGGGCGTACTGGCATCTTCGTCCGGGCCGTCGACATCCAGCCCGGCCGCCGCCAGCAGGGTGATGATCTCGGGGCTCGAGGCCTCGGCGGCAGCATGCAGAGCCGACCGGGCGCGGTAGGATCTCGCGTGAATGTCGGCTCCCGCCGCCAGGAGTGCGCGGATCAGCGCCGGATCCGCGTTGTAGGTGGCCAGATGCAGTGCGGTCGTGCCGTATTCGCCCCCTGCGTTGGGATCCGCGCCCAGTGCCAGCAGTCGCAACGCAAACTCGGAGGCGGCCCCCACCGGGCGGTTTTCTGACAGGGTCTCCAGCAACGGCGTATTTCCGTCCGAATCGGCAGCGTTCACGCCGGCGCCCGCTTCCAGCAGAGCGTTGGCCGGTGCTTCGTTGATTCCCGTATTCCGCCCGTGCCCGAGGGCATACAGAAGGGGAGTGCCGTAACCGCCGGCTCCGGCGTCGACCTCGGCCCCGGCATCGAGCAGCGCGGTCACGATCTCCGCGCCCTCGTTGCGGGCGGCGGAGTGCAGCGGCGTGGCGCCGAGGCCCGCCAGCGCGTGGATGTCGGCCCCGGCCCGCAGCAGGAGTCTCACAATGGCCGGCCTCTCGCTCCGGGCGGCCTCGTGGAGTGGAGCGGTTCCGTCGGCGCTGCGTGCCTTCACGTCCGCACCCGCCCGGATGAGCAGTGCGATGACCGACGTGTCCGCTTTTGCCGCCGCATGGTGCAGGATCGTCTTGCCGTCGCCGTCGCGCGCGTGTACGTCCGAGCCCCGCGCCAGGCAGCGCTCGAAGCCGGTGAGGAGGGCCAGCCGGGCGAAGACAGCCGTGTTCCAGTTCAGGCAGCCGGTCGGGTCGGCGAACCGGCCGTGATGATCGGTGGCCACCGGGTCGGCGCCCGACAGCAGCAACGCCCGGACGACGGCGGGATTGGGGTTCCGCCAGGCCGAGTGCAGGGGCGTTTGGCGGTGGGCGTTCCGCGCGCCGATGTCCGCGCCGGACGCCACCAGCGCGTCGACGATGCCGGGCGTGGGATTCAGGGCCGCAGCCGTGTGCAGCGGAGTGCTGCCGTTGCTGGTGCGCAGATTGGGGTCCGCGCCGGCGTCCGCGACAAGGGCGATGACGAGGGGGTCGGTCGCGTATTCGGCGGCGAGGAGAATCGCGCTTCTGTAGGGAGAAGGATTGTGGGGATTCGCGCCCGCCTGGAGACACTCCCGCACAAGCGAGGCCGACGCCGACTTGAAGAAGGTCCGCGTGCTCCAGTCGTCGCAGGTGGGTTGGGTGGTGGTCGATGCGGCGGGCATATGTGCCGGGTCCGTCCCGGGGTGCGGGGTGGGGGCGCCCGCGCAGGCCGCGACGAGAAGGAAGGCCGGCGACTTGATCGCGATGACGGTCGGTCTCACGGTCTACTCCCTGTCAACTGTATATTACTTCTTGTCAACCGGAGTTGACATTTTTACCCGCTCCCACGGCTGAAGCGCTTCATTCTCCCTCGCGTAGTCCATCGGTGTCTTCCACCTGGCGTCGCGGGCTTCCGGATCGGAGCCCAGCCGCAGGAGCAGCGGGACGACGTCGGGCCTCCGAAGCGCTGCCCGGTGCAGCACGGTGCGCCCGTCAAGGTCGGTCAGCTCCAGGTCCGCGCCCGCGCGCGCAAGCGCCTCGATCACGGCAGGGTGTCCGTCGTTGCGAACCGCCAGGTACAGGGGTGACAGGTGGGTGGCGGGCGCGGACGCGGAGTCGATGCGTACGAGCGTTCCCCGCCCGTCTACATCCGCGCCCGCCGCGACGAGTGCCGCTACGCTGGCCGGAACTGCCCAGTAGAGGGGAGTCAGGTTGCCGGACCATCCCCAGTGGGACCAGTCGCTGTTCTCTCCGCGTGCATTCGGGTCGGCTCCGGCTTCCAGCAGGAGGGCGAGCACCGCCGTGTTCGGGTTCGCGGCGGCGTGGTGGAGCGGCGTGTCCCCGTCGAACATCCGGGCGTTCACGTTGGCGCCGGCCTCCAGCAGGAGCTTCGCCACCTCGGGGTTCGGGTTCCGTGCGGCCGTGTGCAGCGGAGTGCCGCCCCATAGCGAGGGTGCGTTGACGTGGGCGCCGGCTGCGAGGAGCAGGGCGGCGACATCCGGATTCGGATTGGACGCCGCACGGTGCAGGGGGGTCCGGTTCCCCCGGGAATCGAAGGAAGGGCCGAGCTCCCTCCCCCTTGCGTGCGGGTCCGCCCCCGCCTGAAGCAGAGCCCGCACGGCGGCGGGGGTGCCGAATTCGGCGGCCTCGTGAAGGGGCGTGTAGCCGAATCTGTCGCGAACATGCACATCCGTCCCCGCTTCCACCAGGACGCTGATCACTGCGGAATCCCGCGCGTGGACGGAAGCCAGGTGCAGCAGCGTGGGCCATTTGCGGTATTCCATTCTCGGCCATGGGTTCGGGTCGGCGCCCGCCTCGAGGCAGGCGGTCACGATGTCGACGCTGGCCGCGGCGAAGAAGGTCGCGGTCCCCCAACGCTCGCAGGTCGTGGGATCGGCCAGGTTCCCCGCGCGATCCCGCGCGGTCGGATCCGCCCCGGCTCCCAGCAGCCTCATCACGGTGGCCGGCCGGTCCGCTCCCAGGGCCACATGCAGCGGCGTCCGCCCGTCGCTCATTCGGGCATCCACCTCCGCGCCGGCCTCCACCAGGGCGGTGACGGCGTGAGCGCGCTCCGCCCTTCCAAGCACTCTCCGGTGTCGCGAAGCGGCAACATGCAGCGGGGTCTCGCCCAGGTGCGTGCGGGCGTTCACGTCCGCGTCCGCCTGCAACAGGAGCTGCAGGATCGTGTCCTCCTCAGTTGCCAGCGCGGCGATGTGCATAGGAGTCCAACCCTGCGAATTGCGCGCGTTCACATCGGCACCCGCACCCACCAGCGCAGCTGCGGCGACCTTGGCGCGGGCACCGCCCCAGGCGACCGCGTGGAGCGGTGTTTCCGCATCGTCGTCGGTCACGTTGGGATCCGCCCCCGCCGCGACGAGGAGGGCGATCTTCTCGGGAACGCCCCGCTCGCGCCGGAAACCTCCATCGGCCAGGTCCACCAGCAGAGGGAATCGACCGGACCAGCGGGGGCCGTCCACCCGGGCACCGGCCTCCAGACAGTCGCGCACACTTTCGAGGGGGGCCCACCCCAGAAACCACCCATCCAGATCGCACATGGGCGCGTCCCTCCGATCGACGTTCTGCGAAACCGGGGCGACGCCTTCCGAACCGGGGGCGGCCCTCTCGGGTCCTGGACCGGCCCCGAGCGCGAGCAGCCTGCGGGCGCCCGCCGGGTTGCCGGTCTTGCGGGCCACGTCGAGCGGGGTCTCGCCGTTCCCGTTGAGCGTGTTCACACCGGCCCCGGCGCTGGCCAGCAGGGAAACCACGGCCGTGTCCCCGCCCGCAGCCGCCAGGTGCAGGGGCGTGTCGCCCTTCGCGTCCTGAACATCCGGATTCGCCCCCGCCTCCAGCAGCGCGGCCACGCGCACGTCGGCACCATCCCCGGGGACCGCCTTGTGCAGCGGCAGCGAACCATCCGCCGGGCTCCGGCTGTTGACCTCCGCTCCGGCCGCCACGAGGAGCCGGATGACCTCGGGTTCGGCGGATTCGGCGGCGGCTTCGATTGCCGATTCCCCGTATTCCGTCAGGGCGTTCGGATCCGCGCCGGCCGCCAGCAGGGCACCGACCAGTGTCGCGCCTCCGTATTGCGCAGCCCTGTAGAGCGGCGTTATTCCATACTCGCCGCGCTGGTCGGCGTTCGCGCCGGCCGCCAGCAACTGAAGAGCCAGTTCCGTCGCGGTCGCCGGTGCCGAACGCAGTCGCCTGAGAGCCTTCGTCAACGGCGTACCACCATACTTTTCCGCCGCATCGGTGTCCGCGCCAGCCTCCAGCAAGACCGACACGGTGGCCGGGTTCCGGCCCTCCACCGCGTTGTGGAGCGGCGTGGTCCCGCCGCTGTTGCGTGCATTCACGTATGCGCCGAACGCCAGCATCCGCGCCGTGACAACCGCATCCAGCGAGGCGGCGCCGTGGAGGGCGGTGTTTCCGTGCTGGTCGCGCGCGAACACGTCCGCGCCTTCCTCCAGGCATCGCGCATAGTCGTCGGGGGTCGCGGCGCGACGGAAGTTCGACGTGTGCCAGTCCCCGCAGTAGGTGGGGCTGGCGATCCGGTCGATATCGTCGCTCCCGAGACCACGGGCCCCCAACCGCACCAGTTCGCGCATGACCGCCACTCGATTCGTGCCCAGGTCGCCGAGACGGCTGCCGGCCCGGGCCACTTCCAGCGGCGTCTTGCCGGAGGGGCCGGGAAGATTGGGGTCGGCCCCCGCCTCCACCAGGGCGGTGACGACGGCCGGGTCGCCGGAGATCGCCGCCACGTGGAGTGGGGCGACGCCGTCCCGGTCCCTGGCGTTCGGATCCACACCGGCTTCCACCAGCGCGGCAATGACCCCGACATGTCTGGAGTTCCGGTCGGCGGCCTCGTGCAGAGGGGTCAGGCCATCCCAGGTCCGGGCATGCGCATCCGCGCCCGCGGCGACGAGCAGCGAGATGACGGCCGGATGCGGCGTCTCTCCCGCCGCGACGAAGAGGGGGGGCAGGGGGTAAAGGCCCGGGGCCCCGTTGGGGTCCGCGCCCGCCAGGAGGCACTCGCCTACGTCCTCCGGCGAGGCCTGGCGGAAGAAGGCCTGCGTGCCCCAGTTGGCGCAGGTGGTGTCGGCGGGGTTGGGGGGTTCCGTGTGTGGGAAGGCGCCGGCGAAAGACGTAGTTGGGTACCCAATCCGCTGGCTGATGGCCTGGACCGTTGGGATGTGGGCGGGTGCGAGCGGGGGGTCCGCCGGCGAGGCGCCCGCGCAGGCCGCGGCCAGGAAGGGGGTGAGGCCGAGGAGAGGGCTCCGGCGGAAGCCGGCCGGAAGTGTTTGAAGGGGGAGTTGTCCACGGGCTGCAGGCACGGACTGTCTCATGCTTCCTCCTTGGCCCAGCGGCATCGGCCGGGCCGAAGATCCGGAACGGCTACGCGGAATCCTCCGCTTCCACATGTTCACCAGCTCCATTGATCATCCCATAATACCACCCGGCCATCCGGCTCGCCGCGCCCAACCGTGCGGCTGTGGCCAAGGGGACACGCTCATCGTGGAGCCATGGACACGGGACGCGCGCCGGGGGAAGGTTTCGGCGCCGGTCCCATTCTTGCGCTGGCACGCCCGTGGACAGAATCCCCCCGGCGCTCCCCTCGACGCTGGGGATGCCGCATGGTTCCAGCCCACGGAGGAGCCGGAGTCGGGGTTGCCGGACCGGTGGAGCGTATTCGGCACCGAGGGAAGGTGGCTGGGCACCCTGCCCGAGCTCGATTACCCGGTACGCTTCAACATGTTCGTGTCCTGCCATTGGCGGTTCTCGCCCTGCTGGATCGACCGGGACTTCTTCCTGGCCGTCAGGCGTGATGGGGTGGGGGTGGAGCGGGTGGAGGGGTACCGGATCCGGCGCAACGGGTAGCGGGGACGGCTCGCCCCAGTGAAATGTCCACGCCTCCGGCCGGGTCAACGAGCCCCAGCGCTTGCGCCCGCTCGGTTTCCGTTGGATCATAGCAGGACGAAAAAATGCCTGGATGGCAGGGGTTCGGATCGAAGCCCCATCACTGCATCCCGCAGCCCATACGAGAGCCGTCCCTGCCATCCAGGCGAAAACCGCCCAAATCCCTGCATTCGCGCGTCGGAACCCCCACCGAGCCCCCGGATTTGGGATACAGATGCGTATGTGGCCATATACCACCCTTGGTCAAAAAGGTTCCCCACCTAGCCCGGCCGGGTGGAATGAGTTCCCGGAAACCGCGAAAAACCTTGCGATTCGCTTCCCCCCGGAAGCCGGATCCGCATCCAGTCGCCGGCGGCCGTGGAACGGATTCCGCGGCGTTCGGCCTGGATCCCGGAAGCTCCGGGGACGGGTGTGGACGGTGAGTCCGGATAGCCCCGGTGAGTCGTCAGCCCTCCTGGCCGGGTGTCGTTCAGGGAGCGGCTACCTGGCAAAGGGAACGAACTCGTGGGCCAGGTCCGGCAAATTGAGTTCCCTGGCCCGGTCACGGGCGAGCGCCGCCAGTTCGGGCCGTGCGTTGCCGCTCCGCCGAGCCAGCCTCACGAGGTCGAGCGTGAGGCGCAGCCAGTGAACCGGCCGGTCCGCCCCGTACGCTTCCGCGGCATGCTCCAAGAGGGCCAGGGCGGCGGTGTTGTCGCCCCTTCTCGACAGCAGGCGGGCGTGGAAGAGGACGAGTTCGGGAGCGGTGTCGGCCAGGGGCTCCGCGACGGGATGGTTTCCGGCGACTTCGACCGCCTGGCCGAACTTCCCGGACTCCAGGCATAGCGAGCCCTGGAGACTGGCCAGTGCGCCGGAGAGGTTGGGGGGTGGCGGGGAACCGCGCCGCACCGGCCCGTCGTGGGGATCCGCGGGTTCACCCCGGCCTTCGCCCAGGGCCGTGGGCGAGGCCGAATCACCTCCGGCGGCCCCTTGCAGCGCGGACATCGCGGTCGGCAGGTCGCTCCGCGCCAACGCCAGATTCCCCCGCGCCAGATGCTCCAGAGCCCGGATTTCGGGGCAGTCCATCGGTGCGGTCATGGAACGGGCCTCTTCGAGGATTCCGGAGGCGATTTCGGGATTCCCGGTGGCCGTGTGCCACTCGGCCAGGGCCAGCAGGATCACGACGTACGAGGAGATGTCGTCGCTGCGCCGAGCCTCGGATCTGGCGAGAGCCACCGCCGTCCGCCCGCGGTCGGTAGCGAGCAGGCCCGCGGTGGCCAGGGTCGCCACATACCGCTGCAAGGCCGACAGGACCTCGTCATGGAGCTGCGATTCGCGTGCTATGTCCACGGATTTGAGCGCGCGCTCGAGGCCGGTCGCCGGATCGCCGTACGCGGCCACCAGGGCCCCGGCGGCGAGAATCCGGCAATTTGCCCGCGGGTCACGGAAACCGTGCGTTCCCTCGAGGGTGTCCAGCAGTCGGACGACATCGTTCCGGTTTCCGGCCCGGTGAAGAACCAGCAGGTTGGTGTCCACAACCGCCGCCAGTGCCGCGTCGTCCCCTTTTTCTCGCACCACGGCTTCCAGTTCCGCGAGCCGGGCCAGGGTTGCGGCAAGCGGCCGCCGGCCCAGGAGGTAGTCGGCGTCGGCGACGATCAGACGCATTTCGACGTGCTCCGAGCGGGACAGACCGGCTCCCCGGGTGAGCGCTTCGTTTCCGTACCGACGCGCCGCCTTCAGCCTGCGGGCACGATGGTGGGCGCGTGCCAGGGGCGGTACCACGCGATCGCGGCGTGCCCCCTCGCCGGCCTCGTAGGCGATCTCCAGCAGTCTGAGCCGGTCGGCGGGGGGACACCGGGTCTCCGGCCTAGCCGCCTCGAGGGCGTAAATGTAGGAGAGCTCGCGATTACCGGCCCGGTGGTAGTGGAGTGCGACGAGGTCCGGCCGGGAACCGGCGGTTGCCGATCGAAACGCCTCCGCGGCGAGCCCATGGAGCAGGGATCGGCGGGCCTGGCTGAGGCCCTGGTACACCGCGTGGCGGACGAGACCTTGGCGAATGGTCACCTTGTCGCCGTTCGGTGCGACAAACCGTCGTCTCAGCAGCGATTCAAGGGAGTCGATGCACTCATGTCGGCCCCGACCCGTGATCCGCGAGAGCTGTCGCAAGTCGGCGGGTTGTCCGAATACGGCGAGGCCGGCCAGCAGATTCCTGGCGTCGGACCCGAGTTCGCCCATGCGGCGAGCGATGATCGCCCGTACGGCATGGGGTACGCGAACATCGGCGTCCGTCTGCCGTCGATCTCCGCCGGCAACCGCGTCGGCCGCCAGTTCGATGAGGAACAAGGGGTTTCCACCGGCGAGTCTGACGATTCTGTCGACGCGCGGCTCATCCAGTTCTTCGGCCCCGAGCGACGCCACAAGCTCTCTTGCCGAGGACTCCGTCAACTCGCCGAGCCGAATTGGCGTCGATCCCGCCTTTGCTTCCATTTCGGCGATGAGCCGCCCCGCGAGCTGGTTTCGCGCGAGCTCCTCCTGCCGGTAGCACGCCAGCAAGGTGAGATCCCCTCGCCGCCAGCGCCTCTTGAGAAACTGGACGACGGTGACGGACGCCTCGTCCGTCGAGTGGAAGTCGTCGAGGAAGACGAGCACGGGCCGCGATTCCGCGATGGCCGTGAACAGCCGCAGAAGTGCTTCGCAGGTAAGGTGCCGCGTCACATCCGGGGTGCCCGTGTGGGCATCGGGTGTTTCGGAGCGGAACTTCACCAGGTGGCCGAACTGCGGGAGCAGGGACAGGAGGTGGGACCGCCAGGGATCGGCCAGGGATTCGAGGATCGGCGCGACCCACGGCTGGTTGAGCGCTTCCAGCAAAGGGCTCAGCGGGATGTCGCGCTCCAGGTCGCCCGGACATGCGCGCATCACATGGTAGCCGCGGAGATCGGCGCTGCGAATCGCTTCCTCGACGAGCCTGGTCTTTCCGAGTCCCGCCTCTCCGCTGACGGTGATGGTGTGCCACGGATTCCGGGAATTGCTCCGGAAGATGCTCGCGCCAATGTGCGCCAGTTCGCTCGCACGCCCCGCCAGGGGGAGACCCGCGCCCTCTTCCGCAATTCCGGGTTTTCGACCCGGGAACCGACCGAGGATCCTGACCATCTTCAGGAGATCCCTGGCCCCGGATTCGGGTCTCCCGCGGCTCGAAGTGTCGGCGTGTTCGCCAAGAGACCGATACAGGGCTTCTGCTTCCCGGACCATGCCACCCGTCGCCTGGGCACGCAGGACCTGCCGGAGAGTGACTTCGTCGTGCGGATCGAGACGGAACAACACCTGGGCCGAATCCCGGGCGTTCAGCCAATCGTTGCTTGCGGCGGAAGCACCCCAGGCGGCAAGCGCCTTGCTGCGCAGGCGGGCCCGCTTGCCGATCTCGAGTTTCTCAATCCAGTCAGCGAGAGCGTCCGTCTTCCTGCTCGGGAAAGCCGAAAGGAACCCGCGCTCAAGGAGCCCGAGGGCCGCGCGGAAGTCGGACAACCGGATCAGCGTGTCGAACTCCTGTAGATCGGTAGCGACGGCACGGGTGTTGACTCTCATGTACTCCCCCTCCAACGCAATGATCCTGGTCCGGCATCGATGGTTCGTCTGATAGACGAGCTGGCTCAGCCGGTGTCTGACGGCCCTGCCCTGATCGTTGCCCCAGAGCAGCCGCTGAACCTTGGACCTGGGGATGAGGGTCCGGCCGGTCCCGAAGGCAATGGCCAGTAGTCCGGCCTGAAAGGGGGAGATCCGGACGGACTCGCCGTCGCGCCACAGAGCCGGACCGCCGAAGAAATCCAGCCGCAACGGCTGCGGCCGCTTCTGCGTGGAGAAGACGGACGGTTCCGAAAGCGGAGTCGATGGTCCTGTCACAGGGAAGCCGCGGACGAAGGCGGGAGGGTCGCGGGCCTGTCGGGATCGCCGGAGCGGGGAACGACGATGGTGGGGCGGCTGCCCAGCACGCTCCGGGGCAGCGTGCCCCGCTCGGCCTCGCTTGCCAGCCAGGTTTCGAAGAGCCACTCCCATCCAAGACGCTGGCGGGCCTCGAGCGGCCGAACGCCGCAGAGGCGCTTCATCTGGTTGCTCAGCGAGAACCCGTCGGGGTAGCCGAGAGAGGTGGCGATTCTGAACAGGCTGGCGTCGGTGTTCTGCAACTTGAGCGTGACGCGGAGGATCCTTGCGATCTGCAGCCAATGGGACGGTACCGGCAGACCCTGGGCGAGCAGGCGGCGCGCGAGGGCGCGCCTGGACATGTACAGGTGCCGGGCCAGCGCCGTGATGGTCTGAACGCGATCACTGAGTTCCAGGGTGCGGCGGACGATCTTCCGCGTATCCGGATCCAGCGGAATTCCCCGCCAGTCCAGGTAGTCGGTCACGCTGGATGCGAGGGAGGTGGGTGGGCGCCGGATGACGGTGGCGATTTCGCGCGGGCACGGAACCTGATGGTGGGGCAGCACCACCTGCGGCCGGGTTCGCTCGATGAGGCGCAGGATTCGCAGAACGGACAGTTGGTCGTTTCCGTCCGGAAGGATGATGACGAGCGGAATGCCGGCAAGGCGGTCGGTGACCAGCTCCTTGCCGTCGCGCCATCGATCGCTTCCGAGGTTCCACGTCAGCGACCAGCCGCCCTCTTGTGGCTGGGCGGGATCGGCGAGGTCTACAGCCTGGAACTTACGGTACGGCGGTCCCAGCAACAATACCGATTCCCTCCCGCTGTCGACATGCGGCATTGACGGTCGCTCCCTGGTTCCGGCGGTTCAGTTGGACCGTCAGCCTAAGTCGCTTCCATCATCAACCGATCAGCACCGCCCCTCCCCTCCCCACGTTCTGGCCCGGAACGGACTCCGTCCCGGCTTCCCTGCCCGCGCAACCCGGTTGCGCCCACGCCACCCCGGAAATGATCTTTCCCGGTGGGACCGCATGTCACCATGCGATCCCCACCGCCCCCTGTCCGCTCCCCCGCCGAGATCACCGAAAGCAGGACCACCGTTGCCCGATATCGCCGCCACCACCGCCACCAACGCCCCCGACCCCACCCTCACCGCCGCGTTGCGCAGCCTCGGCGGCCGCGCCACGCTGGGGGATGTCGTCTCGGCCACCGGCATGCCCGACCACGAGGCCGAGAGCGCGCTCAAGGGCCTTCTGGAGACGCACCGCGGCCACCTGGAGGTCTCCGACGCGGGCGATCTCCTCTACCAGTTCGACCCGAAGCTCATCGCGCGCGACCGGGCGCCCTTCGGGGTCCGCTTTCGCAAGGCGGCCTGGTCGGCCTTCAAGACCGGGTTCAAGGTGTGGACTGCGGTCATGCTGGTCGTCTACTTCGTGATCTTCGTGGCTCTCATCCTCGTGCTCATGTTCGCCAACAGGGACGACCGGGGCGGCGGCTTCGGGGGGCGCCGGGGCGGTGGCTTCGGGTTGGGGGACTTTCTGATTCTCCACTGGCTGATGGGGGGGCGCGGCTGGAGCCGGGGCAGCCTCTACTACGGGCATCGCCACGCCAGACGGCTGCCGAAGGAGGCGCAGCCGCCGTTCTACAAGAAGGTCTTCGCCTTCATCTTCGGACCCGAGGAGCCGCGGCCCACCCAGGTGCAGAAGGACCGGAGCGTGCTCCGCCTCATCAGGGCTCGCAACGGTGTGCTCACATCGGCGGAGCTGGTGGAGCACACGGGGCTGGCCCTGGCCGCCGCCGACGAGGAGATGGGCCGCCTGACGGGCGCCTACGGCGGGGATCCGCGCGTCTCGGAGCGGGGAGAGGTGGTCTACGCCTTCCCGGGCCTCATGAAGAGCGCCCACGGGCGGGTGCGCGCGAAGGAGCCCAACCCGGCGTGGCTCAGGCTGGAGTACCCGAGGAAGCTGACCGGCAACGCGTCGAGCTCCAACTGGGGTATCGGCGCCCTGAACGGGTTCAACCTGGCGGCGTCGTTCGTGCTGGGGCTGGGTCCGGCGCTCGGAACGACGGCCGTGGAGGCCGTCCCGGTGGGCGCGCTCTGGTTCTACGGGCTCGGCGTGGTGCCCGCCGCCTTCAGCAGCATGTTCTTCGGCATTCCGCTGCTCCGCTCGATGGGCCTAGGGCGTGAGAACCGGGGACGCATGCGGCGCAACATCCGCCGTCTCCTGATCGGTCTGGTGTACGCGCGCAGCGTCGGGAGGGTTCGGTGGATCCCGGTGGGCGAAGCGATCGCCCACGTGCAGAAGCGGCTCGAAGGCTGGAAGGTGACCCCGGCCGACATCCTTCGTGAACTGGAGAAGCTGGCCGCCGAGTTCGACGCCGCGGTCGAGGCGGACGACGCGGGATTCCGCTATCGGTTCCCTGCCGTGCGGGAGACCTTCGTCGAAGCCGAGCTGATGCGCCGCCGTCTCGGGCTGGAGCACCAGAAGCTCGGCCGGATCGTCTACGCCACGTCCGACACGAGCAGTGAGGCCTCAAAACGCGACCGGGACGCCTTCGACCGGGAGCTGGCACGCGCCGAGGCGGATGTGTCGCGCTACCTTCCCTCGCCGGGCAAGGTGGGCTACGAGGAGGACTTCGAGGTCGTCATGGAGGAGGCCGCGGTCCGGACCGCTCCCCGCCGCCGCCGGCCTCCTCCTCGATGGCAGTGAAGAGTTCGACCCACCACTCCAGGGGCTGAGCCCCCATCACCGGCTTGCCGTCTACCAGGAAAGCCGGGGTGCCGCGCAGGCCCAGGCGCCGCCCCGAGATGACCCCGCTCCGCACCCGGGCCGCGGGACGCTGCTCGTTGATGCAGGCCTGGAGTTCATCGACATCGACGCCCGCATCCCGGACGATTCCGGTGAAGACGGAAAAGGGGTCCGCCAACCGGTTCCAGTCCGGCTGGCGCTCGAAGAGGACGTCGCTGACCGGGGTGAAGAGCCCCTGCTCGCCCGCGCACTCGGCCACGAACGCGGCAGCCAGGCCGTTGGCGAACGACCCGCTCACGTAGGTGACGTACTTCCAGCGCACCTTTCCGGTCTCGATGTAGTCCTTCAGAAGGGTGGGGAAGGTCTCCGCATGGAAGCGGCGGCAGTATCCGCAGCCGTAGTCGCTGAACTCGATGACGCCGATGGGGGCGTCGTCGGAGCCGAAGTCGAAGCCGAGTTCCTCGAGCGGGATCTCCTGGGCCGGGGGCTGGTAGACCGCACCCTCTTCGGCCAGCATGTCGGTTGTGAGGCCGGAAGCGGGAGGGGTGCCGCCGGACGGGGAGGCATCCCCGCCGTCGTTTGAGCCGCCACAGCCCAGGACGGCCATGAGGAGTAAGGCGGCCGGGGTTGCCGGCCCTGGTGGCGGGTAGTGAGGATTCAAACGCGTCGTTCTCTCGTGTCTGGAGGTCCCGGAAGCATCGCAGGTCGAATGGCGGTGGGATTTGTCCACGGGCTGCCGGAGGTCACGGGATCCTCAATGCTGGCACGGCGCGGCTGCTGCCGCCACCCCCTCGAAACCAGGTGGCCGCGTGTCGATTCCCTTCGGCCGAGGCATGCCGGGCACCGACGGGGTGGGCGGTCATGGCCCTTTCATCGCCGTCTCAGGAGGGTCCCCAGAAGCAGTCCGGCCGCCACGCCGCCAAGGGCGGAGAGCACCATCAGCTTCTCCAACGTGCGTGTTGGGGATGCCCGGAAACCGAAATCCGCTTCCGTGCGCACCGGCGGGAGCCCCGGATCGGCCGCCGCCAGTTCCAGAGCCGAAGTGTGCTCCCGTTCCTCCAGGTAGCCGCGAATCCGCCCTTCCTCGTCCTCGAATCCGCAGGAGGTGCACGAGACGAAGCCCCGGTCACGCGCCGTCCGGTTCGGGTAGCACATCTCGCCGTCGCCCTGCGGGCATGGAACGCCGGCCGGGAGCGGCGCGATGATCTCGTAGAGAGCCCCCTTGGAGAGATCCAGATCCCTGGCCAGCTGGTTGACGCTCGCGCCGGAGCGCCAGTAGAGGTCGTTGGCTCGGGCGATCGCTTCGGCGGACAGAGGGTCGGGCCCAGCCCCGGGCTTTTTCACGGTGACCATTTCGTCCATCCTGCAGTCACGGGTCGGGAACGGCAAGCTACCCTTCAAGATATGCCGGACGATACCATATATGTTACAGCGCCGGCCCGCACGCCGCCGCCGCGCGGCCGGCCGCCCCTGACCCCGAATCGGAGCGAGGAATGCGCACCAGATCCCAAATCATCGGGAGCCTCGAAGGGGTTTACCGGGAGGCGTTCGAGAAGGCGGGCGAGGCGGGGGACCGGGCGCGCATGGACGCACTGGACTTCGGGTTTCAGCGGGACCAGGTGACGCTGGAGGTCCTGCTCGACATCCGGGACCTGCTGTCGGAACTCCGGCAGGCCGAAGCGCCGGAGGAGGCGGGCCTCCTGGAAAAGGCCCGTGCCATCCGCAAGTTCACGCGCCTGGGGTCGCGGTGAAGATCTACACGAGACGGGGCGACTCGGGCGAGACGGGGCTCTTCGGGGGCGGACGCACACGCAAGGACGACCCTCGCGTGGAGGCATACGGCACGGTGGACGAGCTGAACGCGGCGATCGGAGCCGCCACCGTCCACCTGACCGACGCCGGCATCAGGGCCCGCCTGGGTCTGCTCCAGTCCGACCTGTTCGCAATCGGTGCCCACCTGGCCACGCCGCCCCCGCGGAAGGGTCGGCCGGTGCCGTCGCTGCCGGAACTTCCGGCCGAGCGCGTTGCCGAAATGGAAAGCTGGATAGACGAGGCCGTGGCCGCTGCGCCCCCGCTCCGCAGTTTCATCCTGCCCGCCGGGGGTGCGGGGGCGAGCGGCCTGCACCTGGCCCGGGCGGTATGCCGGAGGGCGGAGCGGCGAGTGGTGGCCCTCTCGGCGGCGGCGCACGTCGACCCCGTGATCATCCGCCACCTCAACCGGCTTTCGGACTATCTCTTCGCGGCCGCCCGCGTGGAGAACCTCGCCGCGGGCCGCGGGGACATCGAATGGCGCGGAAGCGGATGAGGCACGAGCGCGCGGAAACGATCCCCCCGCACGGCGATACCATACGCGCGGACATCCGGCGCCCGGCGCGGAGCGACCCCCGCACGGCGGTGCTCGTCGCACACGGCTTCAAGGGCTTCAAGGACTGGGGTTTCTTCCCGTACCTCTGCGAGCGCCTGGCGCGGGACGGCCACCTGGTCGTCTCCTTCAACTTCTCGCTGAATGGCACGGGCGCCAGTCTGGTCGAGTTCACCGATCTGGAAGCCTTCGGCCGCAACACTCTGTCCCGGGAGCTGGAGGATCTGCGCTGGATGGTGGACCGCACCCGCGCCGGGGAGTGGAGCGGTGGCCGGCCTCCCGCCGCGTTGGGACTGCTCGGGCACAGCCGCGGCGGTGGGGGCGGCATTGTCGCGGCGGCCGAGCACACGGGAGTCTCCGCGCTGGCGACCTGGGCCGCCGTGGCGACCTTCCACCGCTGGGGCGAAGAGCACGTCCGGGATTGGACCACGCGGGGCGTGACCTGGATCGCCAACGCCCGCACCGGCCAGCGGATGCCGCTCTACCGCACCCTCTGGGACGATCTGCGCGAGAACGCGGCCCGTCTGGACGTGGTCGCGGCCGCGGAGAGAGTTCGCGTTCCGTGGCTTGTCGTCCACGGCGAGGAGGACGCCACGGTGCCGGTGGGCGAGGCCCGGAGGTTGGCCGAGGCCGGTCCGGCGGCGGTGCTGAACGTGATCGCCGGGTCGGGACACACCTTCGAAGCCGTGCATCCGCTGGCGGGTACCACGCCGGGGCTGGAAGCGGCGGTCGAGGCGACTCTCCACCATTTCCGGGAGTCGCTCTAGCGGACCAGGGTTGCGGCCCCGATTGCGTTCGGTGATCATAGTGGCCGCGAAACCCGCAAGCACAGAGGTGGTCAGTTGACCTATATCATCACGGAACCGTGCATCGGAACCAAGGACGCGAGTTGCGTCGAGGTCTGTCCGGTGGACTGCATCTACGAGGCCGGCGAACAGTATCTGATCCATCCCGACGAGTGCATCGACTGTGGCGCCTGCGAGCCGGAGTGTCCCGTGCAGGCGATCTTTCCGGACACGGATGTGCCGCCGGAGTGGCACGACTACATCGAGAAGAACATCTCGTACTTCGAAGAATGAACGACAGAGGGGGGCGACCGGTTGACCGGTCACCCCCCTCGCCTGGGTCGGGCCTGGGCACCGCGGCAGGATGGGCCACGGGCCAGCCCCCCGATCGCGGCCTAGATGCCCAGCTCTCTGAGCCTCTCCAGCCGGATGTCGGTGGGGACCTTCTCGCCCGGGGGCAACTTGTCGGCCTTGGCCTCTGCGGGCTCAAGCCGATCGTTCCCCTGCCGGAGCAGAGCCAGGCCGGCGGCCACCAGGGCGGCCGCACCCAACAGGTTGACGGTTGACTTGCGAATTGCTCTCCTCCTGTGGTTGTAGGTGAATGGTTTCCGCGGACACCACGACCTGCGGACAATGCAATATAGCAAATTTCGTGCCAGCAATCCCGGCACCGTCGCGGATCCGGAGACAGTGCCGGATAACGCTGTCTACACCTACGTTTTCTCCCCGTCTCCCTTTCCGTGCCGAGGGCCGGCCGCCGGAACGACGGTGTCCCCTTTTCCACACTGAATGCCAAAAACGGACCACAGGAAACGGCTCGATGCGGGGTCAGCGCCCGCCGGATCGCCGCCCCGCGATCCGGTCACGATGACACGACGCCTGGTGCGCACGCCGTCCGTCAACCCGGTACTTGAGAAAGGTGGGGGCGGGGAGGAGCGGATTGCCCGGCTGGTGGCGGGATGGCTGGCCGACTGGGGGTACGCCACTCGGATCGCCGAGGTTGCTCCCGGCCGGTACAACGTGGTGGGGCGCCGGGGCGCGGGATCGGGCGCCGTGCTGCTGCTGAACGGTCACCTGGACACGGTAGGCGTGAGCGGCATGTCCGACCCCTTCTCCGGATCGGTCCGGGAAGGGCGGGTGTACGGCCGGGGTGCGGCGGACATGAAGGCCGGTGTCGCCGGCATCCTGGCCACCGCCGCCCGGTTGGCCCCGGAAGAAGTGCCGGGAGAGTTGATCGTGGCCCTGACCGCCGACGAGGAGCATGCCTCCCTTGGGATGGAGGCGCTGGTGGCGGACGGAATCTCGGCCGACGCGGCGATCGTCTGCGAGCCCACCGGCCTGGCGGTCATGCCGGCTCACAAGGGATTCCTCTGGATCGATGCGCGGGTCAGGGGCCGGGCCGCCCACGGTTCCCGGCCCGGGTTGGGGATCGACGCGATCACCTGGGCCGGTCACCTCCTGGTGGCCTTCGAGGCCGAGGGGAAGCGGCTTGCCCGCGACACCGGCCATCCGCTTCTCGGACCGGCGTCCCTCCATGCGGGCACCATTTCGGGTGGAAGCGCGCCGTCCGTCTACCCGGACGGTTGTCATGTCGTGTTCGAGCGAAGGACGCTGCCGGGCGAGACGGAGGCGCAGGTCATGCGCGAAGCCGGGGCGGTGCTGGTGGAGGCGCAGCGGCGCTGCCGGAGCCTGGAGGCCAAGCTGGAACCGGGCCTCTTCCGCCCGGCGACTGAAGTGGCGGAGACGACACCCCTGGTGAGGGAGCTGCTTGCGGCGTGCGTGCGGGCCGGGCTCCCCGGGAAGGTTGCGGGAATGTCCGCTTGGGTCGACGCCTGTTTCCTCAACGAGAGCGGGACCCCGGCGGTCTGCTTCGGACCGGGATCGATCGCTCAGGCGCACACCGCCGACGAGTGGGTCGAAGTTTACGAGATCGAGACCTGCGCCGACATCCTCACGGATTTCGCGCGTCGCTTTCTCCGCGCGTAGCTACCTGCTCTTGGAGGTCAGGATGATCGCCCCCCCCGTGACACCGGTGCCGAAACGCAGCGTGGCGTCGGTGGCGGCCAGGAACCGGATCGACTCGACGTCACCGGCGGGAATCTGGTCCAGGTAGTCCACGGCGAGTCCCAGCCGGTTTCCGTCCCGAACGGCCACGGGGTCGCCCGCCCGGCCCTGGAGCCACCGGGGACGGAGGCGCTGGACGACCTCCAGGCAGTTGAGGCTGGCGAAATCGGCCAACTCCTCGGCCGTGATCAGGTTGGGGTCCCGCCGTGGTCCTTGCCCTCCTCCCGTTCCGCTGGCGCAGGCGGTGGCGAGCGTGGCAAGGCCGAAGACGGCGAGGAGGGTCAGCGGGGGTTGTAGACGGCTGGGCTTCATTCGGTCCTCCGTTGAATGGCTGGAACGCCGGGGGCCCACGCTCGGTTCGGCGCGGGATCGCGGGTCGGGCTGTGGCAGTCATTATGTGTCGGCGGCTCCCCGTGCTGTCAAGTTTCCGCTCCAAGCGCCGGTCCCCGGCGTGGCGTCGTCTCCACGGTCAATTGGCGGCGCTGAAGTGAAGACACGACCGATCTCCTTGCGCGAATCCCCGTCCCCCTCCGTATCCAGGCCCGGGATCACCTATCCTTAAGGGGTCCGCAGGCGTTCCCGGCAGCGCGGGTCAACTCCGCTGGCATTCGGTTGGCTCGAACGGAGGCGAGATGAAGAACCGGTTTGCGATACTGACGGCGTTGGCCCTGCTGGGCATCCCGGCGGCGAACGTCCAGGGGCAGGCCAGATTCGGAATCATCAGCGGACTCAGCCGGGCAACTTTCACGGGAGGGGGTGCCCAGGGGGTCACCTGGCGAACCGCTGTGATGGTCGGCGGCGTCGCCGACCTTCGCCTGGGAGACGCCCTGGCGATGCGGTCCGAACTGCACTTCGCGACGAAGGGTTCGCGGGCGCGGGTGGGGAAGACGGCGGAAGCCGCCTTGAGACTGTCCTACCTTCAGCTTCCCGTCCTCATGCAACTGCTCACCGAACCCGATGTTCTGTTGCGCCCGCGACTGTACGGGGGCGTGTCGTTCGGCCTGCTCATCAGTTGCCGCCGGGAGGACATGGCCTGCAGCGACGATCTTCACGTTCACGACTTCGACACAAGTCTTCTCGTTGGAGGCGAGATCGAGGTCTTCGGAACGGGATTCGGGGTGCGCTACGAAGCGGGTCTCGGTTCGGTGACCGCTCAGGCCCCCGGGCTGGAGATCCAGAATGGCGTGTTGTCGCTCACGTTGCGCTATCTGTTCGAGTCCCGATGAACTGCCCGGTGCCGAAGGCGCGGGCAGCGGCGGTCAGCTGAAGAACTCCCGCACGAAATCCGTCCCCGGGTTCTCCGCCAGCGCCGCTGGCGTTCCACTCTGGACAACCGAGCCGCCTTCGAGCGCGTAGACCGAGGGCGCCCCGAGGGCACGGACATCGCGCACATCGTGGGTGACGACCAGGGAAGGCGTGTTGCGTCCGGCCAGACGGCCGGCCAGGAAGCGGCGGATGTCGCGGCGGGTGGCGGCGTCGAGTGCGGCCAGCGGCTCGTCGAGGAGGAGGAGGTCCGGTTCGGCCAGGAGCGCCCTGGCGAGGGCCACGCGCTGCTTTTCTCCTCCGGACAGTCTGGCCGGGAAGCGTTCCAAGAGGTGACCGCAGTCCATCTCGTGCAGGAGGGTGGCGGCGGCGCTCAGGCGGTCGCCGAGCGGTGGGCGCGGACGGACGGAGGTCAGGCTGAACGCCACGTTGTCGAGGACGTTCAGGTGCGGAAAGAGCCCGTAACCCTGTGGAACATACCCGATGCGGCGCTGCTCGGGGGCGAGGCGCACCCCCGCATCCGAGTCGTACAGCACGCGGTCGCCGACGCGGATCCGGCCCGCCGTGGGAGGGTGGCCTCCGGAGACCACGCGCAGCAGGGTGGTCTTCCCGGATCCGTTCGGCCCGATCAGCGCAACCGGGGTACCGTCTCCCGCGACGGTCGCATCGAGCACGAAGGAACCTGCGCGGGCATGGATGCGGGCCTTCCAGTGCATGCCGTCAGCGGGCCGGTGTTCGGGGGGGCGGCGCGGGTCTCGGCTTCAAGACGGGCCGTCCTGACGTGCGTCGAGCCCGCGCGAGAGCAGTGTCGGGAGCGCGCGGAGGGGGACCAGGAGAAGGACGCTTGCCGCCGCGAGGACGAGAGCCAGGGCGACCGCGACCCGGGTGTCGGACTCCAGGGCGGTGTAGATCGCCAGCGGCATGGTCTGGGTCGACCCCGTGAAGTTGCCTGCGAAGAAGAGGGTTGCGCCGAATTCTCCCAGCGCACGGGCCCACGACAGGGCCGCGCCCGCGACCATTCCGGGCAGCGCCAGAGGGACAGCGACGCGCAGGAAGGCACCAGCCGGGGACTGGCCGAGCGTGCGGGCGACGATGAGGAGGTCGTCGTCGAGGCGGCGGAAGGCTGCGGCCGCACCGTGGACGTAGAAGGGCGCCGAGACCACCACCTGGGCCATCACGACGGCGGGCGTGGTGAAGGGCAGGCGGATGCCGAGCGCCGCCAGGGTCGGCCCGAGCAGCCCGTTCGGCCCGAAAGTCTGCAACAGCGCTATTCCCATCACTGCGGGCGGGATCACGATCGGAAGGTCCACCAGCACCTCTGCGACACGCGGGGAACGGCCGGCGGCACGCGCCAGCCACCAGGCCAGGGGGGTGCCCGCGATCACTATCACCGCCACGCTGGCAAGGGTGGTGCGGGCGCTCAGCCAGAGCGCCGGGACGAAGAGGGGGTGGCGGGCGCCGGCCGCGATGTCCGCGGGTGAAGACGACCCCGCCAGCGCGATCACGGGGACGGTAACGACGGCGAGCATCGGGAGTGCGGCGACCAGCACCCCCCTCCCCCCCCGCGGCTCCCTCACTGTGGGGGCGCGGCGCCCGCCACGAATCCCCGGCGCTCCAGAATCTCACGCCCCGTGGCCGAAGCCACGAAGCCGAGCCAGCGCGCCGCACCCTCGGGGTTGGCGGCGTCGGCGACCGTGCCAATCAGGTATTTCGCGCGCACATTGGCCTCGGGTGGCAGGGGGATCGCATGCACGCGGCCCGGCGCGACATCGGTTCGGTACACGATCGCCGCGTCGGCCACCCCCAGCTCCACCTTGGCGCGAACCAGCCGGGCGTTGCTCTCCTGGGAGACCACCCGGCTCAGCACGGCGCTCTCGAACTCCTTGCCAAGGCGCCTGCCCGCGCGTCGCAACGCCTCGCGCGTGTAGGCACCCACCGGCACGTGTTCGGTCCCGATCACGAGGCGTTCCGCGCGCCGGAGGTCGGCGAAGGACCCGATCCCGGCGGGGTTGGCGGGTGGCACGATCAGCGCCAGTTCGTTGCCGGCGAAGTGCCGGTATCCGGAGAGCAGCCCCGCGCCCGCGAGGGACTCCAGGTGGGTGCGGTCCGCCGAAGCGAAGATGTCCGCCCCGGCCCCCTGTTCGATCTGAAATCTGAGGACCTGGCTGCCCGCGAAGACGAGTCCCACGTCGGTGTCCGGGTATTCGGCCTCGAAGGCCGTTTCCATCTCCCGAAAGGCGTCCGTCAGCGACGACGCCGCGAAGACCCTGAGGGGCTTCCGGCCACCCCCGTCCCCGCCGCAGCCGGCGACCGCGGCCGCGGCCAGGAGGCGGAGGCAGTTCGCGAAGGCGGCGCGAACGCTGGACGTCACGCGGCCTCGACCGTCGTTACGTGCCCGCTCCGGGAGCCGTCATATCCGGGCAGATGCTCCACTTCGCTCCGGAAGGCCTGGTCGTCCAGCGTCTCCATAAGGCGTGAGACCGGGGGTCCCGCCGCGATGTCGGCCGGGACCACCAGGTCGAAGCTCTCCTCCGCCAGCGGGACGAAGTCGAGTCCTTCCGCCAGGGCCGCGCTCTCGATGGCGATCCCGGCATCCGCCGTCCGCAGGTGAACCAGCCGGGCCACCTCGCGGTGACCCGCGGCGAGGGGTCCGTCACCGCCGCCCTCGCCCTGCAGCAGCCGGGAGGACAGTTCCTGCGCCCCCGAGCCTTCCTCGCGCCGGGCCAGGCGCAGTCCGGGTCGGAGCAGATCGGCGCCCGCGGCCAGCCCGAGGGGGTTGCCCGGCGGGACGACCAGTCCCTGCTGCCAGCGCGTCAGGTTGACCAGGAGCAACCGGCGGCCCGGCAGCGCCCGCCTGGCGGCGGCCACCGTGCTCTTCGCTCCGTCGGCGGCGGCGAGATGAAGGCCCGCGACGTGCACCAACCCCTCCGCCAGCAGCCGCATGGCGCTCCGGTTGCCCATGGGCAGCCAGGTCACGCGGGCGTCGGCGAAGCGCCGGTTCACCCTGCTTGCCAGGGCGCCGAGGAGAGGGGCGCACCCCGCGACCAGCACATGGTGCGCGAGGCCGGTGCCGTCGGACAGGGTCCGGACCACCGCCTCCCCGTCGCCCGCCGACTCAACGATTCCGTCGGCTCCGGTGATGCCGTGTGCGGGTAGCCGGTGCGCCACCCAGCGCCCTCCGACGTTGCCGAGCGCGACCCGGGAGTTGCTCTCGCGTCCGACCGGCGCGGGCGCCAGGCGTGCGCGGATCGCCGGGTCCGGGGTAAGGCGGAAGATATCCTCGACGCTGCATCCCAGTGTGATGGCCAGCTTCAGCCCCAGGCTGGTCGAGGGGACGTTGCGGCCGGCCTCGATGGCGAGGATCGCCTGCCGCGAAACGCCCACCCGCGCGGCCAGGGCATTCTGGGAAAGACCGGCGGCTTTGCGTTGCTGCTTGAGGTGATTGTCAAGACGGGGTTCGGACATCGGGTTCCTCCTGTGGGGGGGTCGGAAGCTCCTGAAGCACACCACACACACCCAATTGTAATGTGTGCATTACATGATGTAAAGCAGGGTTGTCAGCCTGTCCGCCAGCCCTACCAGTCCGTGGATTCTGTCCACGGGCTGCTACACCATGTGCGGCCGTATCGCCTGGGTGAGCGAGACCTCGATGTCCCAGATGGCAGCCGTGACCGCGCGCCCGATCAGGTCCATCCCGCGGATGAGTTCGATGCGGGGCATGGCCAGCCTCACTTCGCGCCTGGAGAGGAGTTCGGTGAAGATCCCGCAGGCGTCGGCGAGGCAGATGATGACGACGTCCCGGGGGGTGGGGACCACATCGCTGAAGAGCACCTCCATGATGCGCAGCTTCACCTCGCGTTCGGCCTTTCCGTCGACCAGCGGGTAGCGGCGCGACCGGAACACCCACAGGAACCGGCCCTCGCGCCGTTCCAGGATACCGCGGGCGATCAGGCTCTCGATGGCGGCCTCCCGGATCTCGTCGGCGCGATTCGCCTCGCGCTCCACCCAGAAGCGCGCGTCGCGGTGCGCGTCGCGGGTCTCCGCAGCGGCGGCGATGCCGGCCAGGGCAGGGTCGAGGATCTCGTCCCCGAGCGGTGTCGGATCGACCAGGATGAGCTTTTCGAGGTCCGTGTCGATGCGATCCTCCAGCGCGAGGTCCATCAGGACGCCGCCGGCGAGCGCGTACCGCAGGGACCAGTCGGGGACCCGCAGGAACCTCGCCCCCTCGTCATCGAGGAGGAGGAGCATGATCTCTTCGGCGAATCTCAGCATTTTCCTTGCGTCGTGGAGGTTCCTGGGGGACAGTCCGTCACCAGCTGCCCAGCTCGCCGGTGCGCCCGATCACGCCGCTCAGCCGGTGGGCCGCGTTGCGCCAGTTGATCCGCACCGAGTTCTGCGCCAGATCGCAGTCGCCCTTTTCGAGGGCGTCCGCGATCACCCGGTGTTCGTCTACGGAAAGGGAGATCTGGTCGAACAACGTGTCTACGTAGAGTCTGGAATACCGCTCGGCCTGTGGCTTTATCGCGTCGTGCAGAGCCAGGAGGCGGGGTCCCGCGCCGGCCTCCACGTAGGAGCGGTGGAACCGTGTGTCGAACTGGAAGATCCGTTCCCGGGAAGGTCTCCGTCTCCGGGTTTCGGCCAGGAGCCTGGTGTTGAGGCGGTTGAGCCTGTCCACGAGGCGGCGGCGCTTTTCCTGCCTTGCGGCTCGCCAAGCCGCGAGACCCTCCAGCTCCCCGACGATGTAGAACAGCTCGCGACGCGTCGCACTGCGTGAGGGGGGCCACGAAGGGGCGGCTCTGACGACCGCGGCCCGGATCGGAAATGTAACCCTCCTGCATGAGGCGCTGCAATGCGCTTCGGACCGGTGTCCGGCTCAGACCAAGGCGCTCCGCAATCTCCGTCTCGATCAGGCGGGAGCCGGGAGCGAGTCGGCCCCGCACAATCAGCTTCCGCAGGCTCTTGTAAGCCTGCGTGCCGCGGTCGTCCGCGGATGATACGGGTGGTGCCATCGGACTGTGTACGGTAGGGCCGGGGCGGAACGGTCTGCAGTGGGGTCAACTAACCTAACACACACGGCGGTCAAGGGTTGCGGGAGGATGCCCGGTTCCCGGGACCGACTCCTGTATTCCTTGCAGTATACAGACGGTTGCCGTACCGTGGGACGCGCGGTCGTGCCTGGCCAACCGAACGGAGTCGCAATGAAAGCCTCATGACCACAGCCGCCGAAACCGGGTGCATCGCCGGTGCCGCCGACGCTCTGCGGATCCATGTCCGGCCGGTCAAAGCCCGGAAGGAGTATGAGGCCTTCGTCGAACTCCAGCGCGAGACGTGGGGCCGGGATTTCACCGACACCGTCCCGGTCACCATGATGGGGACCGCCGTCAGGATGGGGGGGATCTGTCTGGGGGCTTTCGATTCCGACGGCGAGCTGCAGGGCGCCGTCTTCGGGGTGACGGGTCCCAGGGAGGGAGAACTCGGCCATTGGTCCCACATGCTGGCCGTGCGGAGGGCGGCGCGGAACCTCGGCATCGGGAAGAGGCTCAAGTTCGCTCAGCGGAAGGCCGCGGCGGCGATGGGAGTGGCTGCCGTGTACTGGAGCTTCGATCCGCTCGTGGGGCGCAACGCCTATTTCAACCTCAACCAGTTGGGCGCTTCGGTCATCGAATACGTCCCGGACATGTACGGGACCACGAACAGCGTGTTGCACCGGCTCGGGACGGACCGGTTCATTGCGCGGTGGGACCTGGGTGACGACCCCGGGGCGGTGGTGCGGGAGCGGAGGGATATGGTGGCCGGAGCCGGGACGATGGGCAGGGCGGTGGTGGGCGTGCCCGGTGAGTGCGCTGTTCCGCCCGTCGGCGCCGATGTCGTCGAGGCGGTGGTGCCCGCCGACATCAGGTCGGTCGAGGAACGATGCCTTGACGAGGCATTGGCGTGGCGCGCCGCGAACCGCATGGCATTCGTGGGGCTGCTGGGTGAGGGTTTCGAGGTGGTGGGGTTCGCCAGGGGAAGGGAGTACGGGAGGTACGTGCTGAAAAGGGGGGCCGGTAGCATGGGTGGTTTGTGATGCGGGTGGGGGTGGTGGGGGGTGGAGTGATCGGACTTGCGACCGCCTGGTATCTGAAGAAGGCGGGCGCGGATCCATTCGTCATCGAGGCGCGGTCCGTGGGCGGGCGTTGTTCGCAGGGGAATCCGGGGTGGATCTGCGAGAATGTGTTCGTGAGTACGGGGCACCAGATGCTGGGGGTGACGCTGGCGCCGAGTACCGGCAGGGTGGTGGCCGGGATGATTGTGGGGGATGAGTCCGGATAGTCACTTCGCCACCCGCACCCGTGCCGACTTCAACTTCGCCAGAGGAACCGCCGGCCCGCCCCACGCCACCCCCCGCCCCATCGTCAAAATCGCCGACCGCCAGATCATGTACGCCGTGAGCAATCCGGCCAGAGGAAGCGGAAGCGCGCTCCACCACGCATAGGACCGATCGCGCGTGACGGTGGTGGCCACGAGCCAGTAGACGAGGGGACTGGCCGCGAAAAGGAGGCCGGCCGGCACCTCATGCGTCGCCAGCAGCAGCGGCGCAAGCACGACCGGGACGACGGTGAGCCAGATCAGCCCGGCGCTGGCGGAGACCATCTTCAGAAGGCTGTAGTCAAGCGCGGCGAAGAGGTTCTTCTCGACCCCGCGCACGAGACCTCCGAGCGAATGGTACCAGGGGCACGCGATCATCTCCTCGCCCTCGAGGAAGGCCGACCGCATGCCCGACATCTTGACGAGCTGCCCCAGCCGGAGGTCCTCGTCGGGGCGGAGTGCGACCCGTGCGTGGCCACCGAGGGCCTTGTAGGAGTCGGCGCGCATGAACGTGCAGGATCCGACCCCGAAAAAGGCCTTGCTCCCGGGGTCGCGCACCTTCCAGAGACGCTGCTTGGCGCCGAGGAAGAGCTGGAAGGTGATCAGGCAGGACTGGAGCATCGTGCCGGTGACCGCGAGGCGGGGCGACGCGCTCAGATGATCGAGCCGCTCGCGGAGAAGGTGGCGCACGCCGTGGCTGGCGGCATCGGGCGCAAAGGACACGTCGCCGTCGGTGAAAAGCAGGACTTGGCCCGTGGCCGCGTCCGCTCCGCGCTGGACCGCGTGGCATTTTCCGAACCAGCCAGGGGGCAGATTCTTCATGTGGAGCACGGTAAGCCGGTCGTCTTCCGCACTCAGGCGTTCGGCGATGTCACCGGTGCGATCGTCGGAGCGGTCGTTGACGAAGATGACTTCCAGGTCGTGGTAGTGGAGGGCGAGAAGTGATCGGAGGGCCCCTTCGACGGAGCGCTCTTCGTTCTTGGCGGCGACAATGATGGAGAGGTGGGGGAGCGGGGGGTCGTCCGAGTGGGGCGGTGAGACTTCTTGGAGTTGCGGGATCCTGATCGCGGCGAAGACGGAAACGAGCGCGATTCCGAGCCAGACGGCGAGGGTGAGGGCAGCCAGGGCGACCGCAACGGTGCTGGTGTCGATGGGGTCTCCGGGGTTGGTGGGGTGGCCGGTCACGGGCTTGATGCGTCCGATCCGCCGCGTTCTGTTTGCAAGCTTACCGGAAGAAGACTACGGGGGTCAACGCGAGGAGTCCGTGACATGAGCGTATCGTCGTCCGCCGACCGTGCGGACCTGGAGGACGACCTGGCGTCCGCTGGCGGCTCCGGCCCGGCGCCGGGGGATCACCTGTCGGTGCGAATCAAGTCCCTGATCCGCACGGTGCCGGACTTCCCGGTACCGGGGATCCGCTTTCGCGACGTGATGGGTCTGGTGGAGGACGCCGGTGGGTTCCGCGCGGCGACGGCGGCGACGGCGGAACGGTTCCGCGAAGCGGCGCCCGAAGTAGTGGTGGGGATCGAGGCGCGCGGCTTCATTTTCGGTGTGCCCGTCGCGCAGGAACTCGGCGTGGGATTCGTGGCCGTGAGGAAGGCGGGGAAGCTGCCGGGGGAGGTGAGGAGCGTAGACTACGCGCTCGAGTACGGGACCGCGACGCTGGAGATGCAGGTGGTGGCGCCGATAGGGGAGGGGACGAGGGTGCTGGTGATCGACGACCTGCTGGCGACGGGAGGGAGTGCGGGGGCCGCGATCGAGCTGGTGCGCGGGATGGGTGGGGTGGTGGTGGGGGCGGGGTTCGTGGTGGATCTGCGGGGGTTGCCGGGGAGGGAGAGGGTGGAGGGGCTGGGGGTGGAGGTGTTTGCGCTGTGTGAGTTTATGGGGGAGGAGTAGTAGTGGGGGTTTGTGAGTGGAGATTCAACGCGCCGACCAATTCGGTCGAAGAGGGCTGGGAACCGGAAGTCCGTCGTTCCTGAGCTCTTCGACGTAGAGCTCAATTGCTTCGTGGATGAGGGTGGAGGCTTCTTCACGAGTGTCCGCGGCGGCGACACAGCCGGGGAGTTCCAGGACGTGGGCTCCGTAGCTGGTGGGTCCCTTTTCGATGACGATGGTGTATCCAGGCAGTCCGTGGATAACGTTCATGGCCGCCAGCGGCCACCCCGCGAGCCGAAACCCCCACCCACAAGCACATCAAGGTCAAGCGCTGGCTCGCCGCCCGGCCGCGCTACCATCTCCACTTCACCCCCACCGTGGGCGGTTCCATGTCCCGATGGGCCAGATTCCCGAGCGGCCCCTCTCAGTGAAAAAACCGCCCCCTCCCCACAAACGACCCCCCCGAACCACCACCTCGCACGGCCGCGACCCCCGTGCTCGACGGCCCCCCTCCCGCTACCGCGACGGCGCCGTCCGCCCCCTCTTCCCCACCCCCCACCCCACCCAACCCCTCCAGCCACGCATTCAGCGAAGTCACCCGCTCCGCGATCACGTGGATCACCCCGTCCACCTTCTGCACCTTGCCGCGGCACATCATCAGGCGCGCGGTCAGGGTGTCGCGGCGCTGGTTCTCGTACACCGACGGGAACACGACCAGGTTCGCCGTCCCCGTCTCGTCCTCGAGGGTGACGAACATCACGATCCCCTTGCCCGGCCGCTGCCGGGTCAGGACGATCCCCGCCACGACGGCCCGGTCCCCGTCGTTCAACCGCTCCAGCTCCTTCGCAGGCAGCACGCCCCGCTCGTCAAGGCGGCGGCGCAGCAGCGCGACGGGATGATGCTTGAGCGAGAGGCCCGTGGTCCGGTAGTCGGCGGCCACCTGCTCGCCCGCGGTCATGGCGGGCAGCGCCGGTTCCGGATGGATGCCACCATCATCGCCGGCCGAGCGGTCGCCGCCGGCCCGATCACCGCCGGCCCGGTCGTCCTCCGCCGACTCGAACAGCGGCAACGGCCCCGCCTCGCTCATCGCCCGCACCGCCCACGCAGCCTGGCGGCGGTTCAACCCCATCGAGTCGAAGGCGTCGGCCCCGGCCAGGCGCGTCAGGACGGACGGAGAGATGCCCGTCCGCCGCCACAGGTCGAGGGGCGAGCGGTAGCCGTCTTCCCGGCCCGCGGCCACACGCTCGGCGTCCTCCTCCTTCAGCCCACGGATCCGGCGAAGGCCCAGTCGAAGGGCGAGAGCCCCATCCCCCGCCTCCTCCAGAGTGCAGTCCCACTCCGACCAATTCACATCCGCCGCCCTCACCTCGACCCCATGATCACGCGCATCCCGCACGATCTGCGCAGGCGCGTAGAACCCCATCGGCTGACTGTTGAGCAACGCGCACGCGAAGACCGCCGGATGGTGGCACTTCAGCCACGACGACACGTAGGCCAGGTGTGCGAAACTCGCCGCGTGGCTCTCCGGAAAGCCGTATTCGCCGAACCCCTCGATCTGGCGGAAGCAGCGTTCGGCGAAGTCCCGGGTGTAGCCGCGTCCGGTCATCCCCTCGATGAACTTGTCGAGGAAGCTGTGGATCGTGCCCGGATTGCGGAAACTCGCCATCGCGCGCCGCAGCCGGTCGGCCTCGGCGGGCGTAAACCCGGCCGCGACGATCGCGATCCGCATGACCTGTTCCTGAAACAGCGGCACGCCCAGCGTCTTGCGAAGCACCTGGCGCAGCTCCTCGGACGGATATTCCACCGCCTCACGCCCCTGACGCCGCCGCAGATACGGGTGGACCATGTCGCCCTGGATCGGCCCGGGGCGCACGATCGCCACCTCGATCACGAGATCGTAGAACGTGGCCGGCTTCAGCCGCGGCAGCATCGCCATCTGGGCGCGGCTCTCGATCTGGAAGACGCCGACGGTGTCCCCGCGCTGGATCATCCCGTAGGTCGCCGGGTCCTCCCGCGGCACATTCTCCAGCGTGTAGCGGACCCCGCGGTGCTCCTCGAGCAGGGCGAAGGCCTTGCGGATGCACGTGAGCATCCCGAGCCCGAGCACGTCCACCTTGATCAGCCCGAGCACCTCGAGGTCGTCCTTGTTCCACTCGATGACCGTGCGGTCCTCCATGGCCGCGTTCTCGATGGGGACGATCTCGCAGAGCGGCCCGCGCGAGATCACGAAGCCGCCGGTGTGCTGCGACAGGTGACGGGGGAACCCGTACAGCTCGCGCGCCAGCTCCAGCGTCAGCGCCAGCCGCCGGTCCCCCGGGTCGAACCCCTCTTCGCGGGCCCGGTCCCCGTCCACCGGCTTCGACCGCCACGAGACCATGGAAAGCAGCCGCCCGATCACGTCCTCGCTCAGCCCCATCGCCCTGCCCACGTCGCGCAGCGCACTCTTCACGCGGTAGGTGATGACCGTCGCGGTCAGGCCCGCCCGGTCGCGCCCGTACTTGCCGTAGATGTACTGGATGACCTCCTCGCGGCGCTCGTGCTCGAAGTCGACGTCGATGTCGGGCACCTCGTCGCGCTCGGCCGAGATGAAGCGCTCGAAGAGGAGGTCGATCCGCGCGGGGTCGACCGAGGTGACGCCGAGGCAGTAGCACACGGCGGAGTTGGCGGCCGAACCGCGGCCCTGGCAGAGGATGCCGAGTTCGCGCGCCCTGCGCACGATGTCCTCGACGGTGAGGAAGTAGGGCTCGTACTCCAGCTGCGCGATGAGCGCGAGTTCGTGTTCGATCGTCGCGCGCACCTTCGGCGGGATGCCGTCCGGATAGCGTTCGGCCGCGCCCGCCCAGGTGAGCGCCGCGAGGGTCTCGCGGGGGGTGCGGCCGTCGGCGGCGACCTCGCCGGGGTACTCGTAGCGGAGTTCGGCGAGGGAGAAGCGGCATTGGTCGGCGACCCGGACGGTGTTGGCGAGGGCGTCGGGGTGGTCGCGGAAGAGGCGGGCGAGCCGGGCGGGGGGCTTGAGGTGCCGCTCGGCGTTGGCTTCGAGGCGCCAGCCGGCGTTGTCGACGGTGCGGTGTTCGCGGATGCAGGTGAGCGTGTCGTGGAGGCGGCGGCGCGAAGGGTCGTGCTGGTGGATGTCGCCGGTGGCGACGAGGGGAAGGCCGTGGGTGGCGGCGAGGTGGGCGAGGTGCGCGAGGCGGCGGTCGTCGTCGCCGCGGTGGTAGTGGGTGGCGGCGAGGTGGAGGGGGGCGGGGAGGTGGTCGCGGTACCAGGCGAGGTCGTCGGCGAAGTGGTCGTCGGGGGTGACGGGCGATACCGCGATGAAGAGGTGGCCGTCCGGGTCCGCCGCCTCGATGACGTCGGCGCGGGTGAGGTGACATTCGCCCTTGGGCGCGCGCCGGCGTCCCGTGGTGATGAGGCGGGAGAGGCGGCCGTAGCCGTGCCGGGTGGTGGGGAGGCAGAGAAGACTGGGGCCGTCGGCGAGGTCGAGGCGGGCGCCGGGGATGAAGTGGAGGCCGGCGCGCTCGGCGGCCTCGTGGGCGCGCACGACCCCGGCCAGCGTGTTGCGGTCGGTCAGGGCGAGGGCGCGGTAGCCCAGTTCGGCCGCCCGCTCAACCATCTCGTCCGGGTGGGAGGCGCCCCGCAGGAAGGAGAAGTTGCTGGTGACCTGGAGTTCGGCGTAGGAGGGGGTGGTGGGCCGGGGGCGGGAGGTTTTGGGCGACATGACTCTTACCCGGCCTCTCAAGGTGCGCCCGCGGTCGGACTTCGTTATACTAATCGCAATGCAGCGTGGGATTGAAGGTTCGGGCAAGGAGTGAACACAATGGAACGTAAGAGGCTGTTCGAGCAGGCGCTGGGGCTGGAGCGGTCGTGGTACGTTGAGAAAACCGAGTTCGACGACGAGGAGCGCCAGCTGGACCTGTACCTGAACTTCCAGGCCGGCGGAACATTCCCGTGCGGAAGCTGCGGCAGGGACTGCAAGGCCTACGACACGGCCTGGAAGCAGTGGCGGCACCTGAACTTCTTCGAATACTACACGCTGGTCCACGCGCCGTCGCCGCGGGTGGATTGCCCCTCGTGTGGAATCAGGCAGGCGCGGTTGCCGTGGACGCGCCGGCGGAGCCGGTTCACACTGCTGTTCGAGGCGCTCGTGGTGTCGATGGCGACCGAAATGTCGGTTCGGGCGGTGGGGCGCATGGTCGGGGAATACGACACCCGCCTGTGGCGCATCGTCAACCACTACATGGGTGAGGAATCGGCGACCGACGCGGAGGATGACGAGGACCGGCGGTTCGAGGATGGATCCGCGCGAGTACCGGAGGCGACGACGGACCACCCGGAGTCCGTGGCTCACGCGAAAAGCCCGTGAAGGAACCAGCGGGACGCTGCTCCGGTATCCCGCGCACCTTCGCGATATAACCAGTAGCGGCGGCCTGCCTCGTCCTCGGCCAGGTAGTAATCGCGGTGCGGAGCGTCCTCCCGCCACCACTCGCATTCCATCCGCTCCGGTCCTTCGCTCGCACACACGCGATGCTGTCGTCCGCATCGTTGAAAACCGAGTGGGGGCCCGGTTGACTCCAGGGTGACGGCTTCCACCGGCTGCGGAGGAGAAAACAGCCGCAACGGCCTGCGGCGGCCGACAGGCCAGCTCGCAGCGCCATCGCCGCGCGTTGTCAGAAGGGCGTGATGGCGGACGGCACGCTCGGGTAGCCAGCTCTGGTGCGGCGCCGGCCGGGTAATGCGGCCGAACCCGAAACGGTTCCCCAGCCGGTCGAGGAGGTTCGCCAGCCCTTCCTCTTCGTCGGCTTGGTATCCTCCCGCAGCCCCGCCGGTCCAATCGGTCTGAAGTTCGTCCAGGGTCTCGACCACATCGGTGGCCAGCGCGATCTCGTCGATCCCGAAGCCGGGCTCTACCTGGTCCAGCCTTTCGGCGAAGAGTCCCATGAGCGGCTTCTTGCGGCTGAGCGGGCGGCTGGTGCCTACGGTGAGGGTCCGCCGGTCGCCATCAACCCGCCGGCAGACGAGGTGCAGCCGCCGCGCGCCCTCCCCGGACCGGCTCAGGGCGAGACAGAGGTCGTCCAGGAGGCCGTCGACCGCGGCGTGGATGTCGGCCGCAGTCGAGATCGGCTCGGCGAAGGCGCGGTGGGCTTCGCGCGGGGGGAGGGGGCGGAGCGGTGTGATCGGCTCGGGGACGAGCCCGAGGGCCTGCCGCAGCCGTGTGACCGGTTCCGGACCGAATCGCCGGGTCAGTTTGACAGATTCGATGACAGATAGTGTGCAGATTCTGTCCAATCCGAAGGAAATGAGCGCGGCGGCCACATCCGCGCTCAGGCGCAGAGCCGCCACGGGCAGCCTGGCAAGTGCGCTCCCTATCCCGGAAGGTCCAGTGCCGGTCGGCACCACGGCAGGGTCCGCGGCGCCGTAGTGGGCGAGTGCCCAGGCCGCGCCCGGGGTGTCGGCCAGAGCAAGCCGCACGGTCAGGCCGAAGTTCTCGAGTGCGGTCCGCAGCGACGCCATCAGCGCTTCCTCGCCGCCGAAGAGGCGGTCGCAGCCGGCGATGTCGAGATAGAGCGTGTCCGCGCGATCGGGCATGACGCGCGGGGTGAAGCGGTCGGCCCAGCGCGCGAGGCGCTCCAGCGCGAGGATGTCGGCGGCGGGGTCGGAGGGGCGGACGACCACGCCGGGCACGATGGCACGCCCGTCGGCCAGGGGCATGCCGGGGGTGAGGCCGGACCGGGTGGCACGGGGATTGGCTGCTTCGATGACCAGCCGCCCCCTGTGATCTCCGACGGTTACGAAAGGGTGGGTGCGGGCTTCAGGATGGCGCCGGGCCAGTCTCTCGGTCGGCCACCACGGCAACCAGGCCGCAAGGATGCGGTGGGGGGGCGGGGTCGGCAGCTGCCGCGCGAACGGGGTCGTGGGCTCGGGGGACATGGCCCGTGAACGATAACCGAATATATACCGAAATGTCAATCGGTTGCCCGGCGACCCCGCCGAATGCGACGCTGCTGTCACCGTGGCCTGCGAGCAACCGATCGGTCCCGGAGGCGCGACGGCTCCAGGGCCTGTCCCGGGGGGCGAAATGGCGGTGCCTGCGGCCACCCCGACCCAGGAGTGGCCCACCGTTGACGGCGTGCTGCAACGGTTCGCCGCCGCCGGGGAGGAGGATTTCGAGGCCCTGAACAAGGCCCGCAACGACGCCGGCAGCCTGTTGAGACAGGTGGATGGCCCCTTGGCGGCGGAGGAGATCGAAGACCGCTGACGATATTCGGGGCGTGCCCGGTTCCGGAGGCGTTCGACGCGCTGGTGCGGATCTACGAGACGCTCGCGGAGCGGGCTCTTGCCGAGGGGGCGCTGCGGTTGATGGCACCCGCCGCACCGTCTCGTGCGAGACGCCGTACCTGCTTGGGGGGGCGGCACGAATTCCGCCGGTGGCCTGTCCCATTCCGACATGCTCGCGTCCCGGGTTTCGCCGCGGCGACGGGCGGGCGCCTGATCACGCCACCGCCTCCAGCGACGGCGGGACCGCCGAGTCGACGAAGCGGGGGGCGGCGTCGCACGCCATGCGCCGCGATGTCTCCGCGCTCATCAGCACGGCGCCGACCTCCGGTTCGAGCCGCCCCCCGCACCACGTACATCCCGTCGGCGTCGATCGCAACCGAGAAGGTGCGGCTTTGGCGGCGGACCTCCTCGGCCGCGAGTTCGCCGTCCCGCGACAGCCTCTTCCACCCCCGCCAGCCATTCCAGCCGCGCGGCGGAGGTCGACTGCGCGTACTCGAACAGCGTGGCCTCGGTCTCGGGCGTGGCGACCCGGGTCATGGTCATTGTGGAAACGGTCCCCGGCGCCGCGAGACCGGCGCCCTGCGTCACATTATCAGCGCGGACTTGTCCCCGGATGGCCGTGGGTGGGCGTACGTGCTGGGGCCTCGCACTCCGCAAGCTGGCGGTCGTCCAGCGTCCGCAGGTCCAGCGTGGCGCGACCGCTACTTTCGGCGTGGTTTCACAAACGAACCCCCCTGCCGGCGATGCCCTCGTTCCGCTGAGCGAGATGGTTACGGTGCCGGAGGAGGACCCCGTGCGCTCCAGTCCCCGTCCCCCCACCCCACCAGCCACTCCCCCGGCCTCCCGCCCCGGCAGTGCAGCATCTGGACGAGCCACCTCGCTTCCGCCCCGCCCCCGCCCTCACCCAGTCCCGGGACGGCTGTGACCCGCCAGCGGCTGACCGCCGCCGATACCCCCACCCCACCGCGCCGCCTCCCGCCTCCGCGCGACAGGACCAGCCCCAGCACGCCCGTCCCCTCCGCGGCGAGCATCAGCCGCCTTCCCGCCGCCCGGCCGATCGCCTCCACCTCGGCAACCACCCCCGCGAGCGCGCGGCAGCGCAACGCCTCCTCCATGGCCCACAGCATGTCGGTCTGCCGGTTCAGCCCCGAGACGATCAGCAGCCGTCCCGCCCCGATCCCGTAGCGCACCAGACCGGGGGCGTAGAGGTCGTCGCCGCGGACGAGCCACAGCAGCGAACTCCCCGGCGTCCCCGTGCGGTTCCCGGCACTCGCGGCCCGCCCGAGCAGGACGGCGCAGAAGCCGGTGGCGGCCTCGTCGCCCCCCACCTCGTGGATACTGCCCGGACGCAGCCCCCCACCCGGAAGGCTCCGGTCGATCTCGGGGACGCCCAGCAGCAGATGCGGCCGGCCCGGCGACCGGGCATCCTCGATTTCCCGGATTGCCCGGCGGAGTGCTTCGGCGGTGTCCCGCCTTGTCTTCGGTGCAGCGGCCATGGGCCGGAGAGGATACCGAATAAAAACCGTAATGTCAATGATCGTGCCCCCGTTCCGACTCCGCGTCCCCGGCACTCCCCGGCAGCCCGTGGCGGATTTGACAATCGATGGTGGTCCGCCGCCACTTTCCGATACCAGGACTTGAGAGGCTGTCGGGCCGGGATGTGGTCGCACCGGCCAATCGAAAGGAGATGACCGCATGTTCTTGCTGGCCGCGTGTTCCGGAGACCTACGGACATGATACTGGAATGGCGAGGTGCCGAACTGCTGCTGATCGGCACACTGACCCTTACATCCGGTTGTTCACTGGCGCTTGTGGACGGACCGCCCGACTTCATCCCGGCCGACCAGCCGATACCAAGGGGAGCATGCACCATCGACCGAACCCTGCCCCTCATGGACGCCATCGGGGCCGGAACTCTTCTGTTCGTGGCCGCCACCAGCTCCGAAGGGGACCGTGTACGGTTCGGCGCCGTCCTCGGCGGTGCGCTCGGGTATTCCGCCTATTCGGGGTTCCGCAGCGTGAAGCGATGCAGGGAGAGAATGCTCCTGAGGCCGGAACCCCCGCCGTCGCCGGACACGACGATGCCCTGGTCCTGGGAGCCGCACCATCTCCAGCGGACGCGACCGGGCGAGAGCAAACCCGCGGGATCGAACGGCTGAAAGGGCTTCTCAGCTCCCCGCACGACACACCGGCAGCGCCGTGTATTGGTCCTTCAGCCCCATCAGCCGGAAGTAGTTCTGCCCCAGGGCGATGTTGCGGAAGGCCTCGTCGCTCAGGAACCGGTTGATGCGGCTGGTGACCTCCAGCTCTCTCCTGTAGACTTCGAAGTCCTTGTTCGACGATGCCAGGAAATCAGTCCCAGGCAGAATCCGGTCCGAGTACTCGTTCAGGAAGTCGACGTACAGCGGCTGGTTCTCCTCCTTGGAGAAGTAGTTGTCGTCGATGATCCTCCAGGCGATGTCGAGCATGAGGTTCGGATACCGGTCCAGCATCGACTTCATGAGGCTGATGTGCTCGGTGGCCGGCATGGTGATGAGTTCCAGCGACAGTCCCATGTGCATCCAGACGACCTTGTTGTCGGGATAGCGGTCGAGCACCTCCTGCATCAAGGGCAGGTAGCGGGTCGGTTCCTTGTTGTTCCCGAGATCGGAGTGGATGGCGATCGGGATGTCGCGCTCCCGCAGGCGCTTCATGAAGGGCTCCCACTCCGCGATCCTGGCCAGGGGCACGGGCTCGTGCCAATTGTCGAAGAGCGCCTGCTTGACCAGGTTGACCTCCCCCATCCACCTGAACATCCCCGGGTACTCCGCCTCCAGCAGATCCATGCCCGCGAGGACCGTTTCGGGGCGGGCGAGGTCGGGGAAGGTCATGGCCAGCGTCACATGGATATCCGACGGAGGGTTGGCCAGCAGGTTGGACGCGTTGGCGAAGTCGTTCTTCAGCGTGGGCGTGACCGGGGTGCCGGGGCAGTCCAGGTAGTAGGTGCAACCCGAACTCACGGGGAGCATCTGGCCGATGCCGTAGATGTTGACGAAGACCACACCGGTCTCGCGCAGGTATAGCATGACCTCGTCGAAGGGCACGGGCGGCCCGCCGAAGGGGCGGAGGTGGAGGTGGGTGTCGACCACCGAGGTCTGGGGCAGGGCGGAGCGGTCGTAGCAGCCTGGGACCAGACCCTGGAAGGCGTTGATGCCGGGCGGTGGGGTGGTGGCGCAACCGGCCGCACCGAGGAGGGCGATTGCGGCGCAAAGCGGCCCGGCGCGGCGGGAAATCATCGGGATTGCGGAAGGCGGCATCCGGTAAAGTTGGAAACGTGAGCCGGTCGAGACAATAGGCGGGGTTCCGATCGGGTTCCGATCGGGGCTCCGATCGGCCTGCTGAAGAGCGGCGAAGTCAGCTCTCTTCTTCGTGCAGGAACCGCGACGCGGAGCCCGGCGGGGGTAGCGGGCAGTCGTCGCTGCGGCCGAACCAGCGGTAGCGATTGCGCGCGAGGACACGGTAGACGGCGTCGCGCACGGGGCGGGGAACGAGGAGGGCGAGGGAAAGGGCCGGGTAGGGGAAGCGCAGGTGGCGCGCCATGCGCAGCACGGCGGTGGAGGTTGTGTGGACGCCGCCCTCGTCGGCGAGCACGATGGTGTCGGGGAGCGCGTCGAAGTCGGCGTGGGGGTCCGCGAGGGCGACGGCGCGACGGGCGGCGGCGGAGCGAAGGGGCGCGAATCGAAGTCGTGCGAGGGGGTCCCGCTCGATGGTCCAGCGCACGGTGGCGCTGCAGAAGCTGCAGTCACCGTCGAAGAGCACGACTGGGGGGGAATCGTTCATGGGTGCATCGTCCGACCGATTGCGCGCGGCCGTCCGGAGGGGCGATTGTAGCGTCCGGCGCCGGGCCGAAAGCTAACGCGGCGGGGTGCGGGACGCCTCACCGCCCGAAATCCGCGGTCACTTCGGTCCCGGATCCGGTTACGGACGGAAAACGGAACAGGAGGCTCGACGAGATGGGTGTGCGGTTGCTGGTCGGTACGGCGAAAGGCGGTTTCTGGGTGACGAGCGACGATCGTAGCGAGTGGGAGGTCGCCGGGCCCTTCTTCAAGGGCTGGAAAGTCACGGCGGGGCTGCGGCTCCGGGACGGAAGCTTCGTCGCGGCCGTCGCCAGCGACATCTACGGCCCGGCGATCTTCCTGTCGCCCGACGGCGACGAATGGGAGCAGGTTGCGGACGGCCCTGCCTACCCCGACGGCGACGACCGCAGGTTGCGCCAGATATGGACGTTGCGCGAGAACCGGGGGAAGGTGTACGCCGGCGTGCAGGACGCGGGGGTCTTCACCAGCGGCGACGGGGGCAGGTCCTGGCAGCCGGTGCCGGGACTCAACGAGCACGAGACGCGCGGGGGGTGGATGCCGGGGGCGGGGGGGCTCTGTTGTCACGCCTTCCTCTTCGACCGCGGCAATCCGGATCGCATGTGGTGCGGCATCTCGGCGGTGGGCGTCTTTCGCACCGACGACGGGGGCGCCAGCTGGATACCGAAGAACCGGGGCGTGTACTGGGCGCACGAGCACGAGGAATTCAAGGAGATCGGGCACTGCGTGCACGGTCTGGCCCAGGATCCCGGCGATCCCGGGCGCATCTACCGGCAGGATCATTCGGGGATGTACCGGAGCCGGGACGGCGGCGAGCTGTGGGAAAAGAACGAAAACGGGCTCGCGACCGCCTTCGGCTTCCCGATCGTCCTGGACCGGGCCAGCAGGTATCTCTTTGCGGTGCCGCTCGAGGCGGACCAGTACCGGCTGCCGGTCGGAGGGGCGCTCAAGGTGGTTCGGAGCACGGATGGGGGGGACAGCTGGCACACGGCCTCGGAGGGTCTTCCCGCGGAGCACGCCTATGGCGGGGTGCTGCGGGGTGCGATGGCGGTCGACGACCTGGAGCCGGGGGGCGTGTACATGGGGACGACTTCGGGCACGCTGCACGTGAGCCGCGATCTGGGAGAGAGCTGGACGAACCTGGCGGTGAGCCTGCCGCGGGTCCTCCACGTCTCGGCCTGGGTCGAGTGAGGGTGGACAGTTCCGGGGTGGCGCGCGTGGCCGAACCGCCGAGGCCGGGGGTCACCGTCTTCCTTCCCTCCCTCCTGGGGCCGGTCACCGGGGGCGTCCGCGAGCTGACGGTGCGCGGCGGATCGCTGCGGGAGGTCTTCGCCGACCTGATCGAGCGCGAGCCGCGGCTCAGGCCCCACCTCTTCAACGAGGCGGGCGACTTGCGGCGCCACGTGCTGTGCTTTCACAACGGGACGAACACGCGCTGGCTCGCCGGTCCGTCCCCCGGGGGCGTCGATTCGCCGGTGGAGCGAACGGACGGATGGGCCACACCGGTGGGGGAGGGGGACACGATCCTGTTCATGCAGGCGGTGTCGGGTGGGTAGCCCCATTGACCGGCGCGGCCGGTCGGTCCTCCGAACTGAGCGCGAGCTGGAACGCCGCCAGACTCTCGGAGATCCCGTCCCCGGCATGGCGGAACTCCTCGGGGATCGTGCGCTGGCGCGCCATTGCGCGCCGCAGCGCCCCCTGTCTGGCCCGGTCCGCGACTCCCGGTGCCGCATCGGACCCCCACCCGGCTTCATTGAACGAAGCCAACTCCGAATCCAGGTACGCCTTGAATTCCCTGAGAACGGTCTGCTGTCGCGTGAGCTTCTCGCAGTGATAACCCATGGCGGCCAGGCGGATTGCCAGCGGCAGGAATCGCGGATGGTCCCTGGAGACCCTGGCGATGTAGCGTGAGAATACCGGCAACTGGTCCGGCGTCAGGCGCCGCCGGATTCCCATGATGCCCAGATAGAGAAGGTGCTTGCTCACCGGCTTGTAGATGTGCGGTACCGGATTGAGGTTGTCCAGCAGGGTCAGGCAGCGGTCGAAATAGTTCTCCAGCGTCGAATCGTAGATGGTTCCGACGACCCGGAGATACCCTTCCACCAGCGTCCGGGGATCCATCTGCGGCTTGAAGTTCAGGGCCGTGGCGTCGATTTCGACGGGTTTGTCCAACAACCGGTTCTCGCGCTCCAGCCGGGTCCAGAGGTTCGTTCCCTTGAGTGCGGTCAGCAACCCGACCAGCGCGATCGGAATCCCGGCCTCCTGGATGAACTCGATCTGGGCGTCGAAGGCGTCGTCGTCGTCGTCGTCGAGGCCGAGGATGAAGCCGCCCAGAACCATCATTCCCTTCCGCTGGATCCTGCGCACGGACGTGAACAGGTAGTTGTCGTCGCGCATGTCGAGATTCTGGGGCTTCTTCATCTTCCTGAGGGCCTTCGGGTTGGGCGTCTCGATGCCTAGGAAGACGGCGTCGAAGCCGGCCTCGATCATGTCGTCCATCAGGTCGTTCATCCGGACGAGATTGACGCTCGCTTCGGTGAACAGCGAATAGGGATGGCCGCGCTCCTTCTGCCATTCGGCGATCACTGGGAGAAGCCTCGAAACCTCGCGCTTGTTGCCGATGAAGTTGTCGTCGACCAGGAAGAGCGGACCCCGCCACCCCAGCTCGTACAGGCGGTCGAACTCGGCCACCATCTGCTCCGGCGACTTCGTGCGGGACACGCGGCCGTACAGCTTGGTGATGTCGCAGAACTCGCAGTCGAAGGGGCATCCCCGCGAGAACTGGAGACACATCGAGTGATACTCGCTCATGTCGATGAGGTCGAAACGGGGAACCGGAGCCGTGCTCATGTCCGGCTTCCTCGGGGCGCGGTAGACGGCCCGCGCGGTGCCGTTCTCCAGGTCGCGAAGGAAGGTCGGGAAGGTCTCCTCGACCTCGTCGAGCACGAAATGATCGATTCCCTCCATCTCTTCGTGAAAGGTGGTGGGGTGCGGTCCGCCGGCGATGACCGGAACCCGCGCGCGGTTGCAGCGCTCGACGACCAGCTCGAGCGAGGGGCGCTGCGGAATCATGGTCGACGTGAAGGCCAGGTCCGCCCACTCCAGATCGGCGTCCTCTAGCGCGGTCACGTTGAGGTCGACCACGCGCAGGTTGTACCGGGATGGGAACATCGCGGCCACGGTGAGCAGACCGAGCGGAGGAAAGGCCGCCTTGATGCCCAGCAGGTCCAGGGCGTAGTTGTTCCCCCAGTACGTGGGAGGGTGCTTCGGGTAGACGAGGAGGGCGTTCGTCATGGTTCAGCCGGCGCCGGTGCCGTCGACATGGCCGGGCAGTCCGTGGATCATGCCGGGAGGGCCGTTGTCACGGGTCGGCACCGGCGGCGGCACCCCGTGTTCGCGTCGCCTCTTCATGTCCACCCCTCATCGGTTGGCCTCCCATGTCGGAATGATGAACGGACCCGTAACGAGGGAAAGGATTCATGGCGGTCATTGCACGTTAAGTCAAGGTCATACCGTCACTTTGCCACCGTGGGCGATCGCTGGTATCGGGGCCGAAGTCCTGAATCCGTAGAACCTGGACGAGGGGTCGAGCGGGGTTGTCCGCTGGTCCGGATTCGGCCAAGGCGGCGGCGTGCGTGGCCTTTGTGATCGGCGCGGAGACGCAGGGCCATCCGTCGCGGACGCGTTCATTGGCGGACTGGACGGCAGGGCATTCGGACGCGATCCACGGCGTGGCCGATCTCGACGCGGACGCTCTGCGCCGGGACATCTACGATGGCACGGAACCTCATATCCTCGTGGAAGTCAGCGAACTGAGAGAGCCCGAAGGCAGGTTGCTGGTCGTTCGCATACCCCCGGGAATGCCTCCGCACACCACATCGGACGGCGTGGCCAGGATTAGGGTCGGCAAGGAAAGCAAGCCGCTGACAGGATCCAATCTGGCCAATCTGGTCGTGTCCCGGGGCAGGCGGGACCTTACCGCCGAGATCCTCCCGGATGTGAGATTCTCCGACCTCGATCCGCAGCAATTCGACCGCCTGCGCCGACTGGTCAGGGCCGATCCAGCCAGAAGCGATCTGGCGGAACTCGAGAACCGAAAGCTGGCGGAAGCGCTCGGCCTTGCATCACGCAGAGGCGTTACCCTGGCGGCAGTCCTACTCCTCGGATCGCGGTCCTCGCTTTCCCGCTCCGTCCCGCGTCATGAACTGGTCTTCTCCAGATCGCGCGGCCCCACACGATACGATGTGCGCCGGGATCTGCGTGCTCCCCTGTTGGAAACCCTGGAGGAAGTCCGGCGCCTGCTGACCGCGAACCTTCGGGTCATGCCCATCGGACCCGCAGGATTCCACCAGCTCGAAATCCCGGACATCACATGGTGGATCGCGCGGGAGGCCGTGCTGAATGCGCTGGTTCACCGCGACTATTTCCTGCACCAGTCCATTCACCTGCGCGCTACGAGGCCGACGAGTCCCACGTCAAGCTGGTCTTGCCCACACGGACACACGCCGACTTTGCCCGATTCGTTCAGGACATTCGAAGCGGAGGTGAAGAACTCGGGGTCGACGAGCTGATCGTCTTTCGTGGATTGGCACGGCGACCCGTTCTCGACCGGTGGTCGGCGTCCAGGATCCTCCAGCTTTCCGCCAACGAGGCCGCGGAAATCCTGGTGTCGCTCAGGATACGTGGATTCCTCGTTCCCCAGGGAAGGGGCCGAGGGACGAAATACCGCCTGGCCCGCCGATACGCGGCACTGATCGAATCCGCCGGTGACAACCAGGACATCTGGCTGGACGAGGAGTCCGTAAGGCTTCGACTCCTCACGATTCTCCCCGAGAGGGGCCGTCTGACAAACGCGGAGATCCGACGTTTGTCAGGGTACTCCAGGACTCAGGTGCTGAGGCTCATGCGCTCATTGCGACGGGAGGGGGGCTCACTACGTGGCGGCGGATCCGGAGGAGTAGCGCTACTGCGGTGATAGGGTGGGTCTGTCTATCGACTTCCCGGCCCCCGCCGCTCGCCCGACCCGCCCCGCAGCGAACTCCCGATACCTGCCGAACGCGTCGTTCACGATGTCTTCGGTCAAGCCGTAGTCCGCGATGTCATACCTGTGCCGCTTCTCGCTGCGTCTCTGCTCTTCCTGCTTCCAGAACCAGGCCCTCATCGCTTCGGCGGACCGCGGCTCGATCGACCACCCGAAGCGGCGGTAGACGCCGCCCACCACCGCCAGGGGGTTGCGCACCAGGTCGTAGAAGCTCACATCGTGCCAGCGATCCTCCAGCTCCGGGTGTGACTGCCGGAAACCGACCGCCCGGTCCAGCATCCGGCTCATCGCCTTCAGCTGCTCGGTCCCGAGCTGGTCGCGCGGGAGCGGTTCGCTGATCTTCGACCGGACCCGCTCCACCAGGCTGCACCACGATCCCATGAACTCGACGGGTTCGCGATGCGTCTGGATGAACAGGGCGTCGGGATACGCCTCGAGCAGGGCCCCCAGCTCCATGAGGTGGGTCGGCATCTTGAACAGCCATTGCCCCTGCAGGCCGGGGTGGCACTCCCTGCGCTGGAAGTTGTAGTGCTGCATGGTGGCGCGATGGACCTGATAGGCCTCCCTGGTGCCGCTCTCTTCGAGCCAGCGCTCGTATCCGGGCAGACGGTATCTGGTGGTGAACACCCATGTCTTGAGCGACAACCTGAGGATGGGGATATCCTCCTCCGGTTCGTCGAGCGCGATATGGTGCATGCCCGCGAAGGAATCGACGATGCCCGACGCGTCGAATACGTCCGCCGCCTTGATGCGGCGGGGATCTTCTGGCGTCCCGGCGACCGCGGCGTAGTGGCCGTCGGGGATGACGGGCTCCACGTATTCGTAGGCCCGTAAGGCCCAGAACTGCCGGTCGCGTGCCAGCAGGCGGTGCAGGAAGGTCGTTCCCGTCCTGTTGATGCCCACGATGAACACCGGGCGCACGATTCTCTGCCGCCCGATTTCCGGCAGCCGCAGGCGCTCTGCGGCCAGTTCGGCATTGTTGCGCAGGATTCGGCACAGATCGAAGACGCAGTGTCCGATACGCCTTGCCGTCAGGCCGGCTTCCGGAGAATTGAAGGCTTCAACGAGACGGGTCAGCCCCTCGAGCATCCACTCGGGGTAGGTGGAATCGAAGGGCACTCCGTTGTTCCTGGCGTAGGCCCCGGCCTGGTTCAACAGGTTGTCGAGGCTCAGCCGGTCCTGGGGAATCGCCTGCGGCCACTCTTCCCGATGATCCCTGATCCAACGGTTGTAGCGCACATACCTGGTGAGTGGACCTGGCCAACTGATGGCGCCCGGGCAGTCCTCGCGGATGGCGCGGTCGGAGACCGGCAGAGTCCGGACCGCTTCGGTGCCGCGGAACCAATAGGGGGCGAAGTGGTCGACCAGGGCCCAGTTGCGGGCAAGCGGAGAGGCGTCGCCGCGGGCCTGGCAGGCGCGCTTGAAGGCGAGGTACGAAACCTCCGGATAGTCCAGCCCGAACTCCGCGAGCCGCATGGCCCTGTAGGACGGTGCAGGGTTGCAACAGCTGTAGATGGTGAAGCGCCGATTCGGGTTCAGGGAGACTTCGGTGCAGATCCGGGTCATGGTATCCGCGGGGTCGTCGTTGAAATGCACCGTGAATCCTTGCGGGATCATTCCGACATCGACGACCGCGGCGAAGAGACGCTGGGCGATGTTGCCCGGCTGGGTGTATCCGGTGGAGGCCAGGCTGGTCTGCCCCATTCGGAAGATGGCGGCCGGCAGGCCGGCCGAGTGCGCGTACAGGATGGCCTGTTCGGCCACCAGCTTGCTCCAGGGATACCCGAGGAACCCGAGCGGGATCGCCCTCTTCATGCGGACCAGGTCCGGCTGCATGTGGTCGTCGATGCGGCAGTCGCCGTACTCGCGGGCGAAGGAGAAGATGTACTCGGGGAACACCGCCATGGTCGAGACGTGGAACAGGTGCTTGAGGCGGGTGTTCAGGCACAGACCCAGGACGTTTTGGACGCTGAAGGCGTTGACGCGGCGGATCGACCGGTAGGAGGCGTTGAGGCTGAGGGTTGCCGCAAGGTGGTAGACGGCGTCAGTCTCCCGGGAGAGCCGCCCGAAGTCGGCGCCGGAGAGTCCGAAGTGCGATTCCGCGACGTCACCGGCGTACACGTGGATCCGGGGCGCGAAGGCATCGTCCCAGGTCTCGGCGTGCCCCATGTTCGCGCGCAGACGCTCGAAGCCGTGCTCCGCCGATTCGGCCCGCACGATGCAGTGGACCGTCAGATTGGAATCATGCGCGAGGAGGTCTCGAACCAGGAAGCGACCCATGAATCCCGTTGCTCCGGTGACCAGGACACGGCGGAAGTCGGCGGGAGAGACGGGGTCCTCGGGCGAGGCGTCCTGGAGCGCACCGCGGACAAAGCGGCGCAACGCGGCAAGGTCGGCCTGGCAATCGGGCGGCAGGGTGCCCGCCAGGGGTGGAACCGGATGCTGTCTGGCGGGCGGCCGGGCCATGTCGTGGGTCAGCGGTCCCGGCCGGCCGTGACCTTCGCAGCACCGGCAGGCATAGGGCGATCTCCGGATCCGTCGACGCCGGCGACCGGGGAGAATCCTCCGTTCGGAAAGTGATCCTCGTGCCGGTTCGCAAAGGGAGATATTCTTCTGTGCGCCCGCCGCGTGGACTGCCGGGACTCGGCTGCGGAAGCGTCCGGTGCGGCCTCCGCTTCGGACGCTCCATCCGACGCGCCACCCTCGACGATGGTCTGCGCGAGGGAAAGGGCCGTGGCGGTGGTCATCAGCTCCAGCGCGCTGACCTGGTGGTTGTACTGCGTCTGAATGAACGCGCCGAGTTCCGCCACCGAAATCGAGGTGAGCCCGAAGCTCGACAGGGGCTCGGTCATCTCGCCCTCCTCGTGTCCGCACAGATCGGCGACCTTGGCCGAGATCTGGGCGACGACCCCCTCGACGGTCAGATCACCGCCCGCATCCACCTCGAACGCCGCCTGATTGTTCACGAGCCGTCCGTTGCGCATGTAGTCGGGGGAATCGACGGACCAGGGCGGGTTGGAGAAAAGCGCGGTGACGAGATGGTCCTGCTCGGGCATGGTGCGCAGGGCGTAGTCGAGATTGGCGATCGCGAAGTTGGCGCTCACGGTCGTCATCCCGGCCGCTCTCATCATGCGCATGACGTGGAGGCTACGCGCCGCCATCCCGACTTCGGTGACCGGACCCAGGTTGTAGGAGAGAGCGGGGAGGCCGCGGCGCCGGCGCCACGCGGCCAGTCCGTCGAGGAAGGCGCTCGCGCCGCTGTAGTTGATCTGTCCGAGATTGCCGAAGGTCGAGGCTATCGAGGAGAAGAGCACGAAATGGTCCAGGTCACATTCGGTGGTGGCGCGGTGCAGGTTCAGGGCGCCCTGCGCCTTGGGGGCGAACACCTTCCTGAGAGACTCGGGAGACGTGTCGAGGAACGAGCGGTCCTCGAGCGTTCCCGCCAGGTGGAACACCCCCTTCAACGGGCGCTCCAGCCTGGCGATGCACCGCTCAACGTCGGCCTGGCTGCGCACGTCGCCCGCGACGATGTCGATTTCGTAGTCCTCTTCCATCTTCGACAGGGTGGTGTTCTGCCGGATCCAGTGCAGGTCCCGGCATCGCTCCGGATCCCTGTCCATCAGGGTCAGGTGCCGCGCCCCGACGGCGATCAGGTAGGGGACGAAACGGAGGCCGAAACCACCCAGGCCGCCCGTCACCAGGTAGGTCGCGCCGGGATCGAGGAAGGGCCGTGTGTCCGCGATCCCGAAACCGGGATCCGTGCCGGCCGGAGGTGCCGTGAGGACCAGCTTTCCTTGGTGCCGGCCGGTCGTCATGAGTCGAAGCGCCCTGGCGTAGTCCCCGTACGGGAAGGCCGTGAGCGCCGGCGGGGGCACCGCACCCTCCGCCATCAGGTCCAGACAGGCCTGGGAAAGGACGTGGGACAGCACCGGATCGTCCAGCATCAACCGGTCCACGTCGATGGCGGCGAAGCGGAGGTTCCTGCGGAACACGCGCATGCTGAGCGAGTTGTCGGTGTAGATGTCGACCTTACCGATCTCGCAGTGCCAGCCGGAGGGACGCAGGGCCTTGAGGCAGAGCGCGATGTGATGGCCCGCGAGCGAATTCAGCACGACGTCGACGCCCTTGCCTCCCGTGGCCGCCATCAGGTCGTCGTACCACCGGAGGCTGTGTGAATCGAAGGCTCCCCGCGCCCCTATCGCCAACAGCTGTTCGCGCTTGCTCTCGTTGCCCGCGGTCGTGTAGATCTCCGCGCCCACGTGCTTCGCCAGCGCGATGGCGGCCTGTCCGACACCTCCCATGGCCGAGTGGATGAGGACCCGCTGTCCCTTCCTCAGACGCGCCAGGTGGATCAGCGCGTAGTAGGCGGTGACGTAGACCGACAGCGAGGATGCGGCCTCCTCCATGCCGATCCGGTCCGGCCTGAGGAACGCGAGGTGCTCGTTCACCACGACGCGGTTGCCGATGCAGCCGCCCGTCGTCACCGCCACCTCGTCGCCGACGCTCAGCCGCTTCACGCCGTCGCCGATGCGCCGGACGATTCCGCTGCCCTCGATGCCCACTTCGCGTCCGAGCGCCGAGCGCTCGTAGGCCATCGCGGGTAGGAGCCCGAGCGTGACCATGACGTCGCGGAAATTCAGCGCCGCCGCGGTCATCTCGATCTCCACGTCGGACGGACCCGGCGGGGGAGGCTCGAACGTCGTCATCTGCCGTCCGCTGACCTGGCCCGGGTTGTCGAGGCGGAGCCGGTAGGAGGCGTCCTCGCCTGCGGGCAGAAGCGGAGCACGGTCGCGTACGCTCACGATCCGCGGAACCCACACCCGTCCCTCCCGCACCGCCACTTCGCGCTCGCGCAGGTCGCACCGGTCGAGGAGCGCCATCGCCTCCAGGTCGCTCCCGGCGCCCAGGTCCACGAGCTGGAAATCGATCCGCGTGTCCTCGGCGAGCAGCTCCAGGGCGAGACTGCGAACGGCTCCCCACAGCGTGCTCCCGCGCGGGTCGTCCACGCCGCAGACGGCCCCGTGCGTCACGATGGTGAGGCGGCAGTTCCGCGTCGCGTTCTCGAGACGGTACGGCGCGATGGCCTGAAGGAAGGCGACCAGCTGCCAGACCGCCCGCTCACCCGTGGGATCGGTGGGATCCGCGCCGCAGAAGATGTCGATCGCGGCCAGATCGGCCCCCCGGGGCCATTCTTCGAGCGACGCGAAGTCGCTGTTCTCGTAGCATGCCCACGGCACCTGGTGAACCTCGGGCGAGTCGAGCAGGGCCACCCAGTCCGAAGCCCGGCCGTCCGGTGCGCCGATGACCCAGCGCGGGCGTGACTCGTCCCCCGACCGTTCCGGTTCGCGGTAGCTCCGCGGCGCCTGGAGCAGCGTGGTGCGCCGGCCCGCGTGGAGTGTCGACCAGCCGTCTCCCGGCTCGATGGCCTCGCCGTCGTCGTGGGAAACCAGCGCGAGACCCCCGGGGACGGCGAGCCGACGCAGGAGCGTCCACTCCTTCTGCCCGAAGTCCCGCGCCTCGGCATGCAGGAAGACGATTTCGGCAGCCGCCGCACGCAGCAGCCCGAAGTCTCCGTCCAGCAGCTCATCCGCCGATTCCGCCTCCGGATCGAGCGGCGCGAACCGAATCGCGGCGTCCCGGTGGTTGAACGCATCGTAGTGGGCCCGTGTATGATCCTCGTCCTCGCCGAGGAGCCAGTATTCCGTCTGCGCGTCGGCACCCGACAGCTGTTCGACGCATCGGTTGAGGATCGTCCGCTTGGGCGATCGCCGGCCGGCCACCTCGATCACGTGACACGCGTACCGGTGACCGGGCCCGCCCTTCTCGAAGGCGGCGATCAGCGCGGCGGGATTGACCTCGCCGTCCGCGATCGCGTCGCCGACAGGCGGCTCCGGAGGCACGAACTTGGGCTGCCACTCGACGAGATGCTTGCTGTCGGGCACGTCGCTCCAGCGGGGGTTGCTGTTGAAGGAGTGGTATTCGCCGATGTGGGCGATCAGGTGTCCCGTGGCGCGGTCGTAGAAGGTGAGCCGCCCGATGTACAGTTCGCCCAGAGGCTTGGTGTACTGGCCCCGCTCGTCCACATCGTACCATTCCCCCGTGTCCACCAGGTGACACGCGATCCGCGGCCCCGTCGGGGGACGCAGGAAGGTCACGTTGCAGGCCCGCTGCGGCATGGAGAAGAAATCGGGCAGGCGCATCAGGTAGCGCAGGAAGATCTGGAGTCCGCCGTCCGTCAACGGGGGATACAGGACATATCCCTCCTCCTGCGCGTCGCCCCACAGATCTCCGTCGACTTCGATGTCCAGCAACATGTCCGTCGAGTTGGCGTCCATGTCGATCTGCCTGATGCTGCGGAACTCGGGGCCGAACTCGAAGTCGTCGCCCACGACCGCCTCGATCTGTTCGTAGAACTCGTCGCCGGTGCTCAGGGGCTCGGGATCGAAGTCCGAGGCCAGCACGTCGTCCAGGGTCGCGAAGGCGTTCACCTCGTGATCGGCCGCCACCCGGCGGACCCGTCCCCCGGCAGTGCAGCGTGCCCGCGTCGTCGTCCTCGAAGGACCTGGACGAGATGGTGAATGTGAACTGGTCCGGAGCGTTGGGGACCGGGAACAGGGCGGTCTGGAGTCGCACCGGCATCCTGCCGACGGGGGTGTGCTGGATGAACTCGATCTCCTCGATGTTGATGGGAGTGCCGGAGAACGCCTGCAACAGCAGCTCGATATAGCCGGCCGCCGGGATGATGGGCGCCCTGTGAACCCGGTGGTCGGTCAACCAGGGGAAATCGCGCTCGGAAAGCCGGCCCTCGTATAGGATGTGATCGCAGGGGACCCGGTGGCCGACCAGCGGTCCGTGCGAATACTCGCCGCGATTGACGAACATCTCGTCGTCGCTCAGGTCGTCGCTGACCGTCGTCTCCTCCGTCGGATGGCCGGGCAGGAGATGGGCGATGGGCTCGGGGCGGGGATACTGGGATTCGAAATCGAGCGCGACGCCGGCCCGGTAGAGGGCTCCCAGGGTTTGCTGGAACCCCAGGCACACGTCCTCGTCCTTCATGAGAGAGGGAACGCTCTCCCCTGACGACGCGCCCACCTCCAGGCACTGCCGGATCAGCGGCTGAAGGGCGCTGTGTGGCGCGATCTCGAGGAACACGTGCGGCTGGATCTCGCGCCTCACCGTGTCCATCGCCGCCGCGAAGCGGACCGGCTCGCGGATGTTGGACCACCAGTATTCGCTGTTCAGCCTGTCCACGACCGTGCCGGTGACCGAAGACACCATGCGGACATCGCCGTCGAAAGCGCACTCGTCCAGGAAGGCCAGGGCTTCGAGCGCATCTTCGTGCAACGGGTCCATCGCAGTCGAATGGAAGGCGATGTTTCCCGGAATCAGCCGGTTCTGGAGGTCGCGGCGGTCGAGCTCCACCATCACGGGCGTCAGCGCCGACTCCCTTCCGCAGATGACCGTATTGGCCGGCGAGTTCTCGCATGCGATCTCGACCTGCGCGCGTCCGTGGTTGCCGGCACGGAACGAAACGCCGAGTTCCTCCAGCAGTCCCTCCACCCCGGGGAGGTCCAGTCCGATCGCCAGCATGCGCCCGGAACCGGCCACCCGCTGCTGCAGCGTGGCACGGTGATAGACCAGGTGCGTCGCGTCCGCGAGGGAAAGCGCACCGGACGCGTAGGCCGCGGCCACTTCGCCGGAACTGTGACCTGTGACCCACGACGCAATCGGGATGCACACCCCAGGTCGCCAGCAACTCCACCAGCGCGCACTGGATCATGAAGATGGAGGGCTGGGCCAGCTGCACCTCGTTCAGTTCTTCCTGGCTGGCCGAGAAGCAGGCTTCGCGCAGGGAAACGCCGGAGTACCGGCTCCACTCCTCCTCGATGGCGTCGACCACCCGCCGGAAGACGGGGTCGGCGTCGTAGAGCGCGCGGCCGCATCCGGCCCACTGGGTACCCTGTCCGGAGAAGACCATGGCCACCCGTCGCTCGCCCTCGTCCACGGTGGACACCGGAGCGGGGTCATCCACGAAGGCGTCCAGGGCTTCGCCGAGCTCTCGGCGGTCACGTACCGCAAATGCGGTGCGGGCGGGGAAGTGGGTGCGGCGCCTGCCGAGATTTCCCGCCAGAGTGTAGAGATCGGCGTCCCGCTCATCCAGGCTTCGCCGGAGGTCCCGCGCGCTTTCCGTCAGGGCGCTTGCCGTGCGTGCCGACAGCGGAATCATGTAGCCTGACTCGGGTGCCACGGGGGCCGACCACACCCGGGGCCGTACCGGCCGGTATTCCCGAACCACACAATGCCCGTTGGCGCCGCCGAAACCGAAGGAATTGATACCGACCACGACGGAGCGGTCGGGGAACGGCTCGCATGTCGTCTGCACCTGCATCGGGCAGCTGTCGAAGTCGATTTCCAGATTGGGCGCCAGGAAGTTCCTCGATATCGGCGCGAAGGTGCGCCGCTGCATCATCACGACGACCTTGAGCAGCGCGCAGGTGAAGGCGGCCGCTTCCAGGTGCCCGACGTTGCTCTTGACGCTGGCCACGCGCAGCGGAACGTCGCGCTCGACGCCGCCGAAGGCCTCGGCGATGGCATTCCCCTCGATGCGGTCGCCCACGACGGTGCCGGTGGCGTGCGCCTCGATGTAGTCGAAGTCCTCGGGCCCCAGCCCCGCGCGCTCGCATGCGGTGCGCATCAGTTCGACCTGCGAATGGCGGGTCGGAGCGGTGATGTACCGGCCCTGGGCGAGACCGGCGGTGTCGTCCGCGGTGCCGGCCGTATTCACCGAAGTCGCCTCGATGACGGCGAAGATGTGATCACCGTCCCTTTCGGCTGCCTCCAACGGCTTGATGGCGAAGACGAAGCACCCTTCGGAGCGCATGTAGCCGTTGGCGTCCGCGTCGAACGAGTGACACCGGCCGTCGGGGCTGATCACGCCGAGGGCATTGAAGGATACGCTGCACCTGGCCGAGCCCAGATAGGTCACGCCTCCCACCAGCGCGCGGTCACAATCGCCCTGCCGGATCGCGTTCACCGCCGTGTGCAGGGCGGTGAGGGACGCGGAACAGGCGGTGGAGCACGAGAGCGACGGCCCCATCAGGTTCAGGTGGTAGGAGATGCGGTTGGCGAGCATGGAGGCGTCGATGCTCAGGATGGCGAACTCATTGGATCCGTACAGCGCGCGCCAGTTGGCCGTCGACGCGACCTGGGTCCCGATGAAGACGCCGGTGGGACTGTTCCGCAGTGCGTGCAGATCCCACCCGGAGCGCTCGCAGCTCTCCCAGGCGCAGTTCAGCAGCATGCGGATCTGGGGATCCATGTAGGTCATCTCATGGAGGGACACGCCGAAGAGGCCCGGGTCCATCCGCTGCTCCCCGTCGTCCCTGATCAGCCCCTCGTGGGCGCTCCCGAATCGGCCCGGGCCGGAGAATCCGCCGATCGGCCGGTACCCTCGGCCGTAGCGGTCGGCGATGGGTTCCCGGACGACTTCGCGTTCCCTCAGCAGGCGCCAGAAGTCGTCGTCCGTGAGAATGCCGCCGGGCATGCGATAGCCGTATCCGACGATGGCAACGGGACAGGCGGAGGCCGAGGATGCCGATCTCACGTCAGGAAACACCTCCAATGGCGGGTTCGGTCCGGCAGTCCGCGGATATGACCGCTCGAGTGTCGGGGGGGGTCCACGGGCTGCCGGCAGCCCGTGGAGAACCGGCCGGGAAGCCGGAGCGGACTACTTTGAGTCGGCGTACTCCTGCATGGCGTTGTCCGCGATGTCGAACATCCTCTGCAGAACCCGCTTCCGCCGGACCTTGAACGCCTCCACCAACTTCCACAGTGACTCGCGGATTTGCGCGGCCGCCGCCTCCTTTTCCGGCTCTTCACCTGTCGTGGTGGGTGGGGAGGATCCGAAGCTGAATCATAGGG
>JAPPGI010000094.1 GCA_028874985.1 Gemmatimonadota bacterium
CGCTCTGTTCGCTGGTCATCTACCCCGAGCTGTCGGACATCCAGGCCCGCTTCCCGGGGCTCGACCCGTCGCTCGTGGGCAACGATCTGGCGTATCCGGCCATGCTGGTCTACCTGCCGGCCGGGCTGCTGGGGCTGGTCGTCGCGTCGCTGGCCGCGGCGTACATGTCCACGATCAGCACGCACCTCAACTGGGGATCGTCGTACGTGGTGAGCGACTTCTACCGGCGCTTCGTGAACCGGGATGCGAGCGACAGGCGGCTCGTGGCGGTGGGGCGTGCATCGACCGTCGGGCTGATGGTGCTCGGCGCCTTCGTCGCGCTCCAGCTCGACACCGCGCTCCAGGGCTTCCGGATCCTGCTCCAGATCGGGGCCGGGACGGGGCTCATCTTCCTGCTCCGCTGGTTCTGGTACAGGGTGAACGTCTGGAGCGAACTGGCCGGGATGACGATCTCGTTCCTGGTCGCCGTCTACTTCGCGTGGGTGCACGGGTGGCTGGGGTTCGAGGCGCTGTCGACCACGCGGCAGTTGCTGGTCGGGGTGGGCGTGACGACGGCTGGATGGCTCGCGGTGACACTGGTGACGCCCCCGGCCGACGCCGGGACGCTGCAGCGGTTCTATGACAGGATCCGGCCGCTGGGTGCGGGGTGGAGGCGGGTGGTGGATGTGGGGGAGGGAGCAGCGGATGCGGGCTCGGTCACCGCGGCCTTCCTGGCGTGGTTCCTGGGGTGCGTTGTGGTGTACGCGGCGTTGTTCGGGACCGGTTATGTGCTGTACGGGCAGTGGGTGGCGGCCCTGCTGGCGCTGGGAGTGTCGGCGGGGACGGGTGTGTGGCTGTTCCGGTTGTTGCCTCGACTCGGGTACTCCGATTCCGGGGGAATGAGGAGGCGATCATGAGCCGCTGGCGGGTGCTGGCGCCCGGACGCGTCAACCTGATCGGGGAGCACACCGACTACAACGGGTTGCCGGTGCTGCCCATGGCGATCGACCGGGCCATCCGGGTCGATTTCCGCGTGTCGGGCGAGGCGACGGTGCGGCTGGACAGCCCGGAGGACCGCTTCGAGCGCTGCGAGTTTCGCCTGGACGATCCGATCGAGGCGGCGGCACAGGGCGACTGGTCGAACTACGTGCGGGCCGCGGCGCTCGGGCTCGGCGAGCACGGGGTGGAGCTGAGGCGCGGGATCGAGGGGACGGTGGCCGGCGACGTGCCGATCGCGGCGGGACTGGCGTCTTCGTCGGCGCTGGTGGTCGCGAGCGCGCTGGCCCTGCTGAAGGCGAACGAGGTCGAGATTCCGAGGATCGAACTCGCCGCCCTGATGGCCCGCGCCGAGCGCTTCGTGGGGCTGCAGGGTGGGGGGATGGACCAGGCGGCGTGCCTGCACGGGGTCGCGGGCCATGCGATGCATATCGAGTTCGAGCCGCTCCGCGTGACCCCGGTGGCCGTGCCGATGTGGTGGCGGTGGGTGGTGGCGTCGTCGCTGGTGCGCGCCGAGAAGTCGCGCGGGGTGCTGGAGGCGTACAATGAGCGGGCTGGGCAGTGTCGTGAGGCGCTGGAGGGGCTGGCGGATGGGGGTGGAGAGGCGGCCGGGGGCGGAGACGGCTGGGAGACGAGAGACGTGCGCGGCGGCGGGGCGGCGGGCCGGCCCACCTATCGCGACCTGGTCGCCGATCACGACCTCGACGGTGTGCTTCGGCGTGCCCGAGACGTCCTCTCACCCCTGCTCTTCCGGCGTTTTCGCCACGTGGTCATGGAGGGCCCACGGGTCGCGCTCGCCGAGGAGGCCATGCGCAATGGCGAAATGGACCGTTTCGGCGACCTGATGGTGCAGTCCCAGGACAGTCTCCGCGACGACTACGAGGCGAGCACCGCCGAACTCGACGAGATGGTCGAGATCGCGCTCAAGGCGGGAGCCACGGGCGCGCGGTTGACCGGGGCGGGGTTCGGGGGGTGCATCGTGGCCCTGTGCGAGACCCGTGCCGTCGCGCCGGTCATGAGAGCCCTCGCGACGCGGTTCTACGCGCCGCGCCTGGGAGGGCCGCCGCGGCGCGACGTGATGTTCGCCGCGAAGCCGGCGCGGGGGGCGTGGGTGGGGTAGCGCTCCTCCCTGGGCCGGTAGCGCTACTGCCCGTCATCCTGATCTCGGCCGGGTGCGACCCTTCCGAGAGGAGCGGGGAGACCGGCCCGGACCGTTCGGACAGCGCCGGGGTGGAGATCGTCCGGAACGCGGATGAGTCGCAGCTTCGCGGGGAGCTCCTTCACCCCGCCAGGCGCGTCTTCGGTGCCGAGGAAGAAGGCCCGGAACTGTTCGCCGGAGTCTCCGCTCGATTGCACCCCAACGGATCGCTGTGGATCTCGGAGGGGGTAACCCGGGAGATCCGTGTATTCGACCCCGGCTCCGGGTCGCACCTGTTCACGATCGGTGGGAGGGGAGACGGCCCCGGTGAGTTCCGGCAGAGTTCGTTGCTGGGGTTCGATGCGGAAGGAACCGCCTATGTGTACGACTACCGGCACCGGCGACTATCGGTGTTCTCCGAGAGCGGTGAGCTCCAGGGCGACCAACTGATGCCATCGTCGCTCGGCTTCGGGCCGCGGCCACTTCACGTGACCCGGAGGGGAACCCTCCTCGGTCACCTGCCGCAGGGAATGGAACGCAGACCCCCGGACGGCGCGACGCTCAGGGATACGGCCAGGATCTGGACCATCCCGCTGGACGGCACGGCCCCGGCTCTGGTGTCGACGACCCCGAGCGCGCTGTGGTACTTTCGGGACGAAGTGCAGGAAGTCGTACCGTACACCGCCCCAATCTTCCCGCCACCGTACGACGGCGGTTCACTTCACGGGTTCCGGGACGACCGGGTGTACGTGACCGATCACGCCGGGGAGGCTTCGTATTCGGTGTACGGACCGGCGGGTTTCGAGCGCAGCGTCCGGATCGATCGGCAACCCACCCGGACGGACGGTTTCTCCGCGACAACGTTCGTTGAACAACTGCGGCGCGCCCGCTTTTTTTCCGAATCCCGGGTGCAATTCTACCAGAAGTACCTGTCCGACATGCCGATACGGGAGGCACGGCGAGCGTGGGATCGCCTCGTGGTCACGGATGAAGGCGGCGCGTGGCTCCGCAGGACCGGCGACGCCGAAGCAGCGATGGCCGGCGCCCCCCCGGAGGATCGCGTCTGGGACGTATTCGACGCCGAGGGCGTCTTCGTCGGCCCCATGCGACTCCCGGCCAATGTGCGGCCCGCGCAGGTGTGGGAAGAGTCCGTGCTGATGGTCGTGTACGACGAAATGGGCCGCAGCACGGTCGCGATCCATGACGTTCGCTGGACGGGATCCGGGCACCCGTAGCGCTGACTATTCGAGGATTCGCCTGACTCCTGCGGCGGTCCCGAGGGACATCACGCGAATTGTCCTTGCTAATCACATAGCGACTATACAGATTAGCACGCATGATCGCCAGACGACACAAGGAACTGATCCGTCGCGACCTGGCCCACTTCCCCTCGGTCGTCCTCCTCGGACCCCGCCAGGTCGGCAAGACCACCCTCGCCCGGGAACTGGCGGGTGAGGTACCGGACTGCCTTTACCTCGACCTCGAGGACCCCTCCGACGCCGCCCGCCTCACGAACGCCGGCCGCTACCTGAACCTGCACCGTCACCGGCTCGTCATCCTCGACGAGGTCCAGCGCCTGCCGGGTCTCTTCCAGGTTCTGCGCGGACAGATCGACGCCCGTCGCCGCGAGGGGCGCGGGAGCGGGCATTTTCTCCTGCTGGGCTCCGCGTCGGGCTCGCTGCTCCGCCAGTCGGCCGAGTCGCTGGCCGGACGGGTGGCGTATCACGAACTCCCCGGTCTCGATGCGATCGAATCGGGCCCGGATCTCGACCGTTCCTGGCTCCGGGGAGGCTTTCCCGACAGCGTCACCGCCGCGAGCGACGATCTCAGCATGCGCTGGCGGTCCAACTTCATCCGCACCTACCTGGAGCGGGATCTTCCCCAGGCCGGTCTGAGCGCGCCGGCTGAAACCCTGCGCCGTCTCTGGACCATGCTCGCACACCGCCAGAGCGCAATCTTCAACGCCGCCGAACTGGCGCGCAGCCTGGGAATCTCGGTCCCCACCGTGAACCGATACGTCGACACGCTGGCCGACCTGATGCTCCTGCGGCGCGTCCAGCCCTGGTTCGTCAACGTCGGCAAACGGCTCATCAAGACCCCGAAGCTCCTCATCCGCGACAGCGGCGTCGTCCACGCTCTCCTCAACATCCGCACGTTGGACGACCTGCTCGGACACCCGGTGGCGGGAGCGAGCTGGGAAGGCTTCGTGGTGGAGAACCTGATTGCAGCCGCACCGCCGGGCACCGCCGGATGGTTCTACCGGACGCGGGCGGGAGCGGAGATCGACCTGCTCCTCCACCTGCCCAGCCAGGAGTCCTGGGCCATCGAGGTGAAGCGGTCCACCGCGCCCCGGGTCCCGAAGGGCTTCCGGATCGCCACGGCGGATGTCGACGCGACGCGACGCTTCATTGTCCATCCCGGGAGTGAAGCCTACCCTTTGGACGAGGGAATCACTGCGATCCCGCTACCTACGCTCATGGAGAGGCTGATCGGGGCGGAGTGAGAGCGAGGACAATGGACGAGGCGCGAGGAGGCCGACATGTTCAGACGGATCGGAACGAGAATTGCCGTGACCGCACCGGCACTCGTCGCCGCCGCCTGCGAAGGTGAACCCGGCACCCCACCCGAGCCCCCGCACCGGACCTGGGACAGCGCCGGCGTCACGATCGTCGAGAATCCCCGCCCCGCTTCCGGTTCACGCCTCCGCTGGCAGATCGGCGCCGAACCCGTCCTGAGCATCGGGTCCGTCGGGGCGGACGACCGATTCCAGTTCCACCGCGTCGACGACGCCCTCCGGCTGCGCGATGGCCGGATCGTCGTGGCCAACGCGGGATCTCACCAGCTGCTGGTCTTCGACGAGGCCGGAGAATACCTGACGGCGTGGGGGAGGAAGGGCGAGGGGCCCGGCGAATTCGCGGGAGAATGGGGCGGAAACGACCTCGGTTGGCGCCTCTTCTGGGCCGAACCCTGGCGGGCCGACTCCATCGCGGTCTGCCACGGCACGTATTCCCTGGGACTCGAGCTGTTCTCCGTCTTCGACTCCCGGGGGACGTACGCGCGCACCGTCAACCTGGCGCGCGGCCACGATCGGGCCGCCCGCCGGCCCCACGACGTGTGCGCCGACGTGCTTCCAGGCGGCGGGATCCTCGCAATACACCGGGATTCGAGACCCGCCCACAGGGTCACGCGACTGAATCGCCCGGATCTCGAATTCCTCGTCCTCGACGCGGACGGATCCCTTCGCGTCTCACTCGGCACTCATCCCGGCGCCGAGACGTTCAACTACTGGGAGGACCACTACTCGAGTTTCTGGCTCGACCGGCCTCCCTTCAAGCAAACCGTCGTATGGGCGGCGTGGGGGCCGCTCACGATCGTCAGTCCCACGGACCACTACGAAATCCGCGCATACGACGCCGACGGTTCACTGGCACGCATCGTGAGGCGCGATCACGACGCGCGAACCCCGACACAGGCCGATCTCGACGCCTACAGGGACCGCTACCTGGGCCGACCCGTGTCCGATCCCGAAATCAGCAAGCTGCTGACCAGGGTCATGGATGCGGTCCCCCTCCCCGCCTCGTTCCCCGCCTTCTCCGCCATCGAGGTCGACAGGCTCGACTATCTCTGGGTACGCGAATACAACCTCCCCGGCGAGGAAGACCGCGCCCTCTGGACCGTCTTCGACCCGGAAGGCGTGGCCCAGGGCTTCATCGAGACTCCCGCGGGGCTCGAAGTCTTCGAGATCGGGGAGGACTACATCCTGGGGAAGGTGAGGGACGAGCTGCGGGTCGAGTACGTGCAGGTGTGGGCACTGGAGCGGTCCGGATAGCACAAGCGGAGTCGCCCCCTCCAGGTGTCCCCCAGCCTCAACGAGGCCGGCGTTCGCCTTCCCTCCCCCACCCCTGCCACAGCCCCTGGGCCTGACGCTCGATCTCCCGAAACCGCGGATCCGGCCTCAGCGGATCCCACAACGGATCCCGCCTCAGCGACAGCAGCGCGGGGTCGCGCCTGTGGACCGCCAACTCCAGTTGTTCAAGGGCTCCCTCGATGTCACCCAGACCGACGGCCGCAACCGCGCGCTCGACGCTGGACACGCGCTCTCCGCGTTGTTCGCGCATCCGGTTGTTCCAGTCCCTCCACTCCCAATACGTCTCTGGGTTCCGGGCGTCGAAGCGCTCCCTCAATTCCTCCAGCGCCGCTCGGGCGTCGGCCGTCTCGCCCATCGTCGCCCGGATCCGCTCCTCCCGAACCCGAACCGCGCCCGCGTAGTCCTCCCGTCTGAGATGCAGGTCCTCGAGCGCCATCCACGCAGGCACCAGCGACGGGTTCTCGTCCACGATGGAGCGGAGCCCGGCGGCCGCGCTGTCGTACTGCCCCGTCTCCCGGTAGCGGCGCACCATGGTCATCGGTGAAGGTTGCCCGAGTCGGCGGCCCAGGCCCGTCTCCTCCCGCGCGTACCTGCGCCGGAGCGAATCGGCCGTCGCAAGTGCCCTCATCCCTTCGCCGAACGCTTCCCGGATCGTCGCATGCCGTCCTTCGAACGCTCCCCCGTCCCCCTCCAGACGGTCCTCCAGCACGACCATCACGGTCCCGACCTCGTCCTCGGCGCCGCCCAACTCGACCGCCCTCTCCAGGTCCTCGCGCACCATCGCGATCACGTCCGGAGAGATCGAGGCGCCCCGCGGCAGAGCGGCCACCCGGGCACCCGCGCGCCATGCCCACGCACGGGCGAAGGACGGATCGTTCGCCACCGCCTCGTCGAACCAGGCCAGCGCCGTCTCCGGCCCCTCCGGCGAACCCCGCTCGAGTTCGTCGCGCCCGTGCAGGAACGCCCGGTGCGCCTCCGGATCCACCTGGGCGATCTGCTCCGGCGCCGGGACCTCCTCCACCCCCAGTTCCCCCTGCACCTCGGTCGCGATCTCGACCGCGATCTCGGTCTGCAGGCGCAGGATGTCCCTCATCTCGCGCTGCCAGGTGAACGACTCCATGTGCGTGTCCGAGGGCGCGTGCAGCAGCTGGACGGAGATCCGTACGCTGTCGCTCTCGCCGGTCATGGCGACCGAACCCGTCACTACCGCCTGTACGCCGAGCTCGGCCGCGATCTGCGGGAGCAGCTTGTCCGTCGTGCGGTAGCGCTCCACCGAGGTGCGCGACACCACGCGCAGACTCGTCAGCCGGCTCAGCCGGGTGATGATCTCCTCGTGGAGCTGGCGGGCGAAGAGATCGTCGCCCTCGGCCAGGTGGGCCAGGGGCAGGACCGCGATCGCCGTGATGGGAGCGTCGGGGTCGAGGGAGGTGAAGCCGGCGGGGGACGCGGGAGGCGTGCCGGCACCGGTTCCGGCCTCGGAAGTGCCCATGGCGCTGCGGCTGAACCACCAGGCGCCCAGCACCGCGGAGACCGCCGTGACGCCCAGCAGGGCAAGGCTCGGAACCAGCCTTCCCCTGGTGGGGGGAAGAAGCGACCGCGTGCGCGTCAGCCCCTCGTCACCGAGGTCGTAGACCCACGACAGCGCCACCGCGACCGGGAACCCCAGCAGGACGAAGACCACCAGCGTCTGGAGAGCCCAGGCCGGCGCGTCGAATGCCGGCAGCACGATCTCGCCCAGCTGCAGCAGCACGAAGCCCCCGGCGACGTACAGGCCGCCGACGCGGAAGACGCCCCGTCGGCGCACTTCGGCCCAGAAGGTGTTGGTCTCGGGGTTGTCCGGTCTTCGGTCCGTCAAGTCGGTCCTTCCTGATTGCCGTTCAGGTCCGCGGTCCGGTCACGGCACCGGACGCAGATTGATAATGGGGCGCGGAATCTCCCGGCGGGAGACCCGCTCCCCCACTGTGATTGAGGGTTGCCCGACAAGGGACGTTAGCATTGGGGATTATACCGCTGTCTAGACGCGGCATGGTTCTACGCACTTGCGGGCAGG
>JAPPGI010000216.1 GCA_028874985.1 Gemmatimonadota bacterium
CGAGAAACCTGACGCGCCGGTGAGCAACTGCACTGCGCAGAGATGTCCGGCGACCTCGAGGAGTTTCTCAGGCGGATGACTCGGTTTCCTGTAGGCGGCTGCAACGTGCTCCGCGTTGTACTCTCGGACGATCACGAGGCAAGCTTTCTCGAAGGCGTCAACACGGCTACCCGGCCATTCATCTCCGCCCGCGACGACACGGATCAGCAGTCTCAGGGTCAGTGGATTCGTCAGCAGAACGTCCAAGCCGCGCTCGCGGGCCGTCCACAGGAACTGACTCGGATTTTCGATGGCCGCATGGCCCCCGAGGACCGCCTCGATTTCTTGATCGGTCAGTGGATCGAGCCGCAGAATCGTGACCTCCCCATTGGGGGACACTTGGGCCAGATGCTTGCGGTCATTCTCGCCCAGCCAGTCCGCTTCCCGGCAAGAGAGCCGGAAGCGCGGCTGTCCGAGTTTGCGAAGCCGCCTCCGAATCCTGTCTAGGGGCGAACGGGCGTCGCGCTGACCCGCCCGCACCTCGTCGAGCCCATCGATGAACAGCGTACCTTCGGTCGAGGCCGCCCCCGGATCGTCAAGCCCAAGAAAATCTCGGGCCGAAACCAGACGGGCTTCGTCGCCTAGCTGCTCAGCCTCGTCCTCGAAAGCGGTCGTCTTCCCCGCTCCCGGATCGCCGAGCAGCACGTAAGCGTCGGAGGATCGGAAGTCCGCAATCGGTCGGGACTCTGGTTTGTGGAGAGCTAAGGCCGACCAGTCCTCGTCTGCACTGGATGCGTAAACGACGGTGCAGGTCCGTGGAACTTTCTTGCTCGTCTCGGAGTGCATCAGTCTTCGAACCAGTGGCTGGCGGGGACCGAAAGAAGCTCGGCGAGCGGCACGCCGCCCTCTCCCGCCAGTAACGATCGATAGGGAAAAAAGCGCTTCTGGAAGGCGTCCAGACCGCGGAGACGGCTTCTTCTCGCGCCGCTCTTGACTTCGATTGCGACGAGAAGCGGGCCTCTCCGCAGTACGAAATCCACTTCGAGCGACCCCTCCCGCCAGTAGTGCACACGGACATCCGGAGGTGCGGTGTTGACTAGGTGAGCCCCCACGGCGCTCTCGACGACGCGACCCCAGAACGTCCGGTCGGCCACCGCCTGCTGGAAGGAATAGCCCGAATCGAAGGTCATCAGAGCCGTGTTGAGGACACAGAGCTTCGGACTCGACGCCCTGACCCGGTGCGGCAGGCTGGAGAACTTGGGAATGCCCGTGATCAGGCCCGCTCCCGAGAGGAGATGCAGATAACGGGCAAGCGTTGTCGTGTTTCCGGCGTCCTGAAGCTGGCCGACCATCTTGCTGTAGGAGAGCACTTGGCCAGAATAGTCCGCACCGAGCTCGAAGAGGCGGCGCAGCAGCGCTGGCTTGTCCACGCGGGTCAGCGCGAGGATGTCCCGCTCGATGTTCGGTTCGACGATCGAGGTTGAGACGTAGCGGCGCCATCGGTCCACGTTCGGGATATCGCGAGCTGCCCCGGGATACGCGCCGAAGTACACGTATTGGTCGAGACTGAGGTCGAAGCCGTCTGCCATCTCCAAGAATGACCAGTGCGACACCGGCACCGGCTCGAAGCGGCCAGCGAGACTCTCGGTGAGTCCCGACTGCATGAGCAGCGGGGCCGAGCCCAGTAGGACGACATGAAGGGGGCAGCCGTCCGCGCGGTCGGCATCCCAAAGTCCCTTCACCGCCTCGGACCACCCCGAGATCTTCTGGATTTCGTCAAAGACAAGCACAAACCGACCGTGTCGGGCTGCCTCCCCCCGCGCCTCCAGCCAACGCTCGACCAACCAACCGACATCCCGTTTCTTCGGAGGAGACACCGCACCGGTCGGGCTGAGCGGGGATACCGGAATGCCCGGCACTGCGGGAAGGTCGACGGCGAGATACCTGCGGCTGCTGGGGGAGATCCTATCGAGCGCTTGGCGCACGATCGTGGTCTTGCCCGTCTGGCGCGGGCCGAACAGGGTGATGAGCCGTTGCGGCTCTTCGGCCAGCCGTTCACCGAGCATTGCCACGTGGGAGCGTTCGAATCGTCGTCGCATGACTACGAACCTAGGCCATTGAGTGAGTTTACTCAAGAAGACACGCGGATCATCCACCGGGAGTCGGCAGGATCGCTGCCGTCCGCCAGTTCCGATCCGAGGAGGTACAGAATACCCCGACTCCTGCAAACGGGCTCCGTCAGATCACGCGGTGCTCTCCACGCGCACCTTGCCTGAAATCAGCATGGGGAGGAGGGTGTCGCGAAGCGCGGCGAGTGTCTCCATCTCTCCGACATTCGCCACCAGTCGACCTCGCCAAAGACCCACCAGCCCCGCGAATGCGACGGCGACGGCGGTGGGCGGAGCCACCATCGGAAAACGACTCAAGACCTTCGCGTTCAAGCTCCGGCGTGTCGTTCCGGTCGCGCGCCCCCTAACGAGATGCCAGTAGGCGTCAGATCTCAGCCAATACTGCAAGAAGCGTCCGGTGCCACTCTGAATGGGCCTGAATCGAATCAGGTACGAAGCGAACACCGCTTCCAGATCCTCCTCAACCACGATCCCATGGCCTGGATCCGCCATCCGAGCGATCAGTACATCGCCCTTGCTGAGCCGATACTTGGAGACATCCTCGCCCGTTACTCGACAGTACGGAACACGCGACCATGACACCCACGATTCCTTGTTTATGTCGGTAATCCTCAGGAATCTCGGCCCGACAGGCTTTTCCTGAGCGGATGCCGTGAACCCGTATTGCGGCTTGTGGCATAGGTCGCCCAACGTTCTGACCGCCCACCCCTTGGGAATCTTCCCCAATTCGGAATCCACCAACCGGTCGGGGAACAGGCCGGCGATGTCTCGCGGCAAGCCCGTGTCGCGGCCCTCCATCTTCGCGCGGATCGGATCGAAATCGACGAACCAGGACTTGAACAGCGCCCGCGCCATCGCTTCCAGTGTCTCGTTCATCCGCAGGTTCAACTCGATCTTGTCGTCCAACGTGCCGAGGACATGGGCGATGGCGCGCTGCTCTCTTGGATCTCTCGGCGCGCGGAACGGGGCAGCCGTCATCGTCGTTGCGCTGGCATTTGGCTGCGCCGACTTGTCGCCCAAGACGCCGCGCATGTAACCGCGGAACAGCTCAGACCTGAGATAATACGCAAGAAAGCGCCCGTCGAAGCCTGACCTTGCCCGCAACCGGACGAGGTAGGACGCAAACACGGAAGGTGGAGGATTCTTGATGTAGGCACTGACGCCGGTAGACGCGCCGGTACGAGCCAAGACGATGTCGTCATGGCGCAATCCGTACTTCTCGGCGGTCTCGCTGCCGACTGTCACGTACGGAACGGTGTTCCAATTGATATGCCCGGACACTATGTCCGTAATGCGAAGGAACTTCTGCCCGCTCGATCTGTCCGATGCGGCTTTCGTCAACCCGTAGTCGATTGCGCTGCAAGCCTCTGAAACGGTGCACCGGAGCCAATCAGAAACAGGTTCTGGCGACGTCCCGCACCGACCGTCATGCGGAGTATGGAACGGCACCCCATGTCGGCGGATGATCGCACGAAAGCTATCGTCGATCCTCCACCAATCGACGATGTCCACCCTGAACGGCAGATCCGACTCGACGAGGGCTTCATCCAAGGCCGACGTAACTCGCAGCGAGAGCGGCTCCTGACCCATGATTGCGAGATCGAGATCCGAGTAGTCCTTGGCGGTCCACGTTGCGCGCGATCCGAACGCAAGCACCTCGCGATCGGGAACGTGTCGGCGCAGGGCGTCGCGGACGATGGCCCAATGGTCGGGCCGCAGGTCCAGATCGGGGAGCGCGACACTCATGCCGGAGGACCAGAGCGGCTCAGGTCAGTCATTCCGAGCTTCCAGCGCCCGCAGCAACGCCCGCGCGTCATGCACGAAGTCCAGCGTCGCCCGGTAGACCGCTTCGGCCTTGGCGAAGTCGTAGATGTGGGATGTCGCGTTTCGCCCTTCATGGTGGCCCATCCACCTGCCGACATCCTGGATTAGCCGCCGCTCGGCGGCGAGGCGGAACAACTGACGCCGCGTCACGCCGTCCGCAACGCCGGGGCTGACGTTCGCGTTGAGCCAACGGGCCATGAGCTTCCAGCACAGTTCATAGGTGATCTCGAAGTGCTGAACGACCCCCGCACGGATCGCCACCCGCTCGATGTCGGTCAGTTGCCCCATGCGCTCGTCGTTGCCGCTCACGGCTGCGACTTCGGAAAGGGCTTGGAGCGATTTCTTGAGACTGTCGAGTTGGAGCTTCATGGACGCTCTCTCACCTCACGGCTTGTCCGGCGCGGAAGCGCTTGGTGTGACCGAAAACCCCAGCGCGCGCAAGTTCTCCTTGATCGCTGTGTCCAGCCGTTCGCCCTCGGCCTGCTGCTCATTGAGTTCAGCCACCAACCGCTTCATCTTCTCCTCGAACGGTTCGCCATCATCCTCTTGGGGTTCGACCCCGACATACCGGCCGGGCGTAAGGATGTGGCCGTGCTTCCTCACCTCGCCTAGAGCCGCGCTCTTGCAGAAGCCGGAAACATCCGCGTAGCCGTCTTGGTGCGTCCTCCACGCATGATAGGTGTCGGCGATCCGTGCGATCTCCTCGCCGGTCAGTTCGCGGTGCGTCCGATCCACCATCCGGCCAAGCTTCCTCGCGTCGATGAACAGAATCTCACCGCGCCGCCGTCGCCCGCGTGCCAAGAACCAGAGGCAGGCTGGAATCTGGGTCGAGTAGAAGAGCTGGCCCGGCAGCGCGACCATGCAGTCCACCAGTTCCGCCTCGATCATGTTCTTCCGGATCTCGCCCTCGCCGGACTGGCTCGATGACATCGACCCGTTGGCCAGCACGAATCCGGCGATCCCCCTCGGCGCGAGGTGGTGGACCATGTGCTGCACCCATGCGAAGTTCGCGTTGCCCTTCGGTGGCACGCCGTAGCGCCAGCGCTTGTCCTCGGCCAGCCGCTCGCCCCCCCAGTCCGACACGTTGAACGGAGGATTGGCGAGGATGAAGTCTGCTTTCAGGTCCGGGTGGCGGTCGTTGTGGAAGCTGTCGCCGTGGGCGATCTGCCCGCCGATGCCCCGGATGGCCAGGTTCATCTTCGCGAGCCGCCACGTCGTGTAGTTCGACTCCTGTCCGTAGATCGAGATGTCGCCCCGCGCCTTGCCGCCGTTGGCGTGGGCGCGGATGAACTCGACCGACTGCACGAACATGCCCGATGAGCCGCAGCAGGGGTCGTAGACCCGCCCCCGGTAGGGCTCGATCATCTCGACGAGCAGCTGGACAACGCAGCGCGGGGTGTAGAACTCGCCGCCCCTCTTCCCCTCGGCGCTCGCAAACTGCGAAAGGAAGTACTCGTACACGCGCCCGAGCACGTCCTTGGAGCGGGCCTCCGCGTCACCGACGCGGATGTTGCCCACCATGTCGATCAACTGGCCCAGGCGCTGCTTGTCGAGCGCGGGCCGTGCGTAGTCCTTGGGCAGCACCTCCTTGAGCGCCGGGTTGTCCCGCTCAATAGCCGCCATGGCCCGATCCACCGTCTGGCCGACGGTCGGCTGCCGCGCCTCGGCCTTCAGACGCGCCCAGCGCGCCTCTGGCGGCACCCAGAAGATGTTCTCCGCGATGTACTCGTCGCGGTCCTCGGCTGCCTCCTCTCCCCACTCGGCAAGCACCGCCTCGCGGCGCTCCTCGAAGGCGTCCGAGATGTACTTCAGGAAGACGAGCCCGAGCACGACATGCTTGTACTCGGCGGCGTCCATCGACCCTCGGAGCGTGTCGGCCATCGCCCACAACTCGGCCTCGTAGCCGGTCGTGGCACCGCTTTCAGTCTCCTTGGTGGCCACCTTGGTCAGCGTCCTCTGTTCGTCCGTCGGCGTGGATCGGGAGCGCCCGAAATATGACATGCGGCGGGTCGCCGTGCATCTTTCTTGCAGCGGCCGGGGTGCCCGAAGGACACGGTGATCCGGCTGGCGGGTGATCGTAGGCCGACACGGAGTGCCGAATGCCTGAAGGATTGACCAGCCGTTTGGGGAGGTCCTTGTGTACGCCGCGCTCCTCCATCGGGAGCAGCGGCGGAAGGGCTCCGGCGTTCCCTACGTCTCGCATCTGCTCGCCGTGGCGGCGCTCGTCATCGAAAGCGGCGGAGACGAGAACCAAGCCATCGCGGCCCCGCTGCACGATGCCATCGAGGATCAGGGTGGTGAGAAGCGAAGGGACGAGACTCTCCGCGACTTCGGCGAGGACGTGACCGAAATCGTCGAAGGCTGCACCGATTCCTTTGCCGACCCGAAACCCCCGTGGAAGGAGAGAAAGCTGGCCTGGATCGCGGCCATCGACGAAAAGCCGGCGTCGGTCCTGCTCGTCTGCGCCGCTGATAAGCTCCATAATGCGCGCTGCATCCTCAGCGATTACCGGATTTTGGGGGAGAAACTCTGGGAGCGGTTTACGGGCGGTAGGGAAGGGACGCTGTGGTATTACGGAGCGTTGGCGGACGCACTCGTCCGGACAGGCCGGACGCCGGTGGGGGATGAATTGGTGCGGGTCGTCGGCGAAATCGAGCGGCTCGCGGGCGGGCACGATAGCGCTTCAACCTCCGACGGATAGAAGGGCGAAACCGAAACGCCTCGGACCGCGTAGTGCATCGTGGTGGATCGCCAGACCGACGAGGCTGGCCCCATGCCGATAGGCTACGGACAGACCACGGCGGCGATGGCGGGTATGAGGGGCCGGGAGGCGTTCTCCGGTGCCGCCAGCGCTCGCGGTTACGCCGTGCTGGAGCGTGAAATCGACGCGGGGGGTCGATTCACACTTTGGAGCTCTCGGGATTCACACGGGCCTTGCCACTCATCAGCAGGGAAGGCAACGCCTTGCGGTTCGACCGTCCGGCCGCCCGTAGCCGAACGGGCCGTTCAGGCGGGGTCGGGAGCGACCCCCCTCGCCCAAGGCTCGGTACGGCATAGCGGCGAGTGTGTTTTCACACCCTTCCGCCTCATGCCTGGGGTCGCTCCCGCACCAGAGATCCCTGGCGGGAAGGCCGGTCGAGCGCCGCTTTCGAGGTGCCGGACCACACACTTGCCGCGCCTTCGGCCGCCGGAGCGACGGTCGACTTCGTTTCGGCTCGATTCGCCGGACAACCCCTCCGGTCGAAAGCGATCAGGCGATCCGTTCGCTGCTGCATTACGTTGGTCCGACGTTTCGGTTTCGCACCCGATCCGCCGTCGCGGCTTCGACGGGCCGATTCACTCTCAACCGGGGGATCCGCCAATCGCGATGAGGAAACTGTTGTTGCTGGGTCTGGCGCTCCTACCCGCGCAGGTCGAGGCGCAGGAGAAGCCCGGTCGAATGATGCTCGAAGCGGGACTCGTCGGCGGCAGCGGCGACGCCTGCCCGGGAAGGTACGTCGGCATCAAGGGACGGCTCGCCGGGCCGGTGTCCCTGTACGGCATGGTCGAGACCTACCGCTGTGCCGATTTCGCGGGCTCCGCCAACCGCATCGGAACGTCCGTCCGGCTCGGACGCGACCGCTGGTTCGTTCGCCCGGCGCTGCGCGCGGGCATCGAGTACGACGGCGGAGATATCTCCCCGACCGCCGGGGCGAGCTTGACGTTTGGCCGCCGCTACGGCGCACGCTTCATCGTCCATCTCGGGGAAGCCTCCGGGAGCACGCTGACGCTCTTCCAGATGGGCGGTTACATCTCGTTCTGAGCGCGTGACGACGTGGCCGATGGCCCCGGCCCCCAAAGCCGGATCCAATCGGTCGGAGCGACGCACGGTTGGCCTTCCCGCACGGGACTGCTGGCTTGGGAGCGACCCCCGCGGGAGGTTGGGACGGGCGTGTACGTCCCAACCCTCCCCGATGCCCGCACTGGGCATCGAAAG
>JAPPGI010000134.1 GCA_028874985.1 Gemmatimonadota bacterium
GCGGCCACCTCCACCGACTCCGCCCACGAGGCGCTGTCCGGGTTCGAGGCCCGGGGCCCCCCCCCCCCCCCCCCCCCCCGCCCCCCGCCCCCCCCCCCCCCGCGGGGCGCCCGGGGGCGCCGCCCGGGGGGGGGGTTGGCGGGGGGGGGGGGGGGGGGGGGGGGCGCCCGGCGGGGGGGGGGGGGGGGCCCCGGGGGGGCCCCCCCCCGGCCCCCCCCCCAACCCCGGGGGGGGGGGGGGGGGGGGGGGACCGGTGGAACCATCACCCGGCGAGGCGCCCTGAAGGTGATCGCGGCGACGGCGGCGGCGGGAGCGGCGGCCTCGTGTGCGCCCGAGGACGCGGCCACCTCCACCGACTCCGCCCACGAGGCGCTGTCCGGGTTCGAGCCCCTCCCCCCCAGCAACCCCCTCGCCGCCGGCACCCGGACCGATCCCGACATGCTCGCGCCCGTCGTCCCCTGGGAGATGGTCCTCACGGACGAGGAGATGCGCTACGTGGCGGCCCTGGCCGACGTGATCATTCCGGCCGACGAGCGGTCGCCCGCCGCGAGCGCCGTGGGCGTGCCCGACTACATCAACGAATTCGTCTCGGCGCCCGCCCACAAGGAGCACCTGACCCGGCTGCGCGGCGGGCTGGTGTGGCTGAACCGCACGGCGCGCGAACGCTTCGGGGCGGCCGACTTCCCCGCCCTCACCGCGGCGCGGCAGCGGGAGATCTGCGACGAGATCTGTTTCGAGCCGGACGCGCCCGAGGCGCTCAAGGCGCAGGCGCGGTTCTTCGACGCCTTCCGCGACTGGGTCTCGACCGGGTTCTGGACGACCGAGGAGGGGATGGGGGACCTGGGGTACGTGGGGAACGTGCCGCTTCCGAGCTGGGACGGGCCGCCGGCGGAGGTGCTGGAGCGGCTGGGGCTGGCGGGGGAGGATCTGGTCTGAGGGGTGGGCGGGGCGTTCCCCCGGACGGTTCCGTCCGGCTAGATTGCGCTAGACGATTCGACCCTGACATCCGGGAGAGTGCACCGTGATCACGCGGCTCCGGCTGACCAATTTCAAGGCATGGCGGGAGCTCAAGGTGCGGTTCGCCACCGTTACGGGTGTTTTTGGAGCCAACAGCGGCGGCAAGAGCAGCCTGATTCAGTTCCTACTGTTGTTGAAACAGACCCGCGACGCGACCGACCGGCGCATCGTTCTGGATTTCGGGGGTCCGGAGAGTCTGGCTAATCTCGGGAGCTTCCCCGAGGTCGTTCATGGTCACGATGCGACTCGGCGGATCAGCTGGGAACTCGCATGGAGGTTGCCGAAGGAACGTCAGATCGCTGCTCAATCGGGTGATGGACGGCCGGTCACATTCTCGGGCCAGGAGATCGAAACTCACTGCGCGGTTGGCCTTTCGGGTCCCGGTCGCTCCTCCACACCCATTGCGCAGAGTCTGACCTACCGATTTGACGACTACCAATTCACGCTTGAGCAGTCCGAGAACGGACCGAAACGAGGGTACGGACTGGATATCTCACACGAGAACAAGGGATTCACGCTCAAGCGTCAGCAGGGTCGCCCGTTCGATCGGATCCCGGCTCCGGTCAAGACCCACTCCTTCCCCCCACAGGTCAAGTGGGCCTACCAGAACACGGACTTTCTCAGTGACTTCGAGTTCGAGTACGAAGGCTTGATGGACAGGATCTTCTATCTCGGCCCACTCCGGAAATACCCTCAGCGGCAGTACTACTGGAGTGGCGCGAGCCCCGGGGATGTCGGCGCGCGGGGTGAACGCGCGATAGACGCCATTCTGGCTGCCACCGCTCAAGGGGAGAAGCGCCAGCTGAAATATCGTGCCCGCCACCGCCCATTTCAGGAGATCATCGCGCACTGGCTCCGACAGCTTGGATTGATCGATCAGTTTGCGATGGTGGAAATCGGTACGGGATCCAACCTGTACCAGACTCGCGTAACAACGAACTCTTCAAGGGCTCCGACCACATTGACGGACGTGGGGTTCGGAGTCTCCCAGGTACTCCCGGTGCTGGTCCTCCTGTACTATGTCCCGGAAGACTCGATCGTCCTGCTGGAACAGCCCGAAATCCACCTGCACCCGGCCGTGCAGAGTCGGTTGGCCGACTTCCTGCTCTGCGTCGCCAAGCAAAGACGGCTCCAGATCGTGGTCGAATCGCACAGCCAACACCTGTTGCAGCGCCTTCAGCGAAGAGTAGCGGAACAGCAGGTTCATGTTCCGGGCATGGGCTCCACATTCCCCTTCAAGATTTCTTCGGACGATGTGCGCCTCTACTTCTCGGCCGTGTCAGGCGGGGTCGGCAAGCTGCAGGACCTGGGCCTGAACATCTGGGGGGAGATCGAGAACTGGCCGGACGGCTTTTTCGGGGACGAGATGGAAGAGATCGCTGCGATTAGCTCTGCTACCCTCCGACGCAAGCTGGCGGGTTCGTCCGGGTGAGGGACCGGACTGTCGTAGACACCAACGTCCTCGTCACCGCCAACGGGCGGGCCACCCACGTGGAGGCCGCCTGCCAACTCCGATGCGTCGATGAGTTGGCGAGGATCACCCGCGAAGAAGTCGTGTGTGTCGACGACAAGGGGCTCATCCTGCGTGAGTACCAAAGACAGACCGAAAGTGTGGGACAGGCCCAGCCCGGCACGGTGTTCTTCAAACACGTCTGGCAGAAGATGGGCGACACGCGCCGTGTCCGCCTGATTCCGGTCGATCCCATTGGCCGGGAAGGCAGGGAATTCAGTCACCCGGCCCTTCCACGGAACAATCTGAAGAAGGATGCGAAGTTCCTGGCCGTAGCCCTCAACGCGGACGCCGCCATTGTGAACGCTACCGACTCGGACTGGGCCGAGCATCGTGAGCTGACCGACCGGATGGGGGTCGATGTGAAGCAGCTGTGCCCCCGGCACGCGATCCGCCCGGGGAAGTCGAGCGGCGACCGTGCTTCCGAATAGGCTGAAGTACCCTCGCACTCCATACTGGCCCTACTCCCCAACCATCGGCCGTGGTGACACGGTCCACCCCGATCCCCAGCGGTTCGTCGGCCGCCCGGTCGTTGTGACCGAAAAGCTCGACGGAAGCAATGTCCTGATCCACCGGGGGAAGGTCTACGGGCGCTCCGTCGCATACGAGGCGGCCAACAAGTGGACGGCGATGGTCAAGAAGCACCATGCCTGGAAGGTTACCGAGCCGGACGCCTACCTCTACGGCGAGGACATCTACGGCGTGCACAGCATCGAGTACGGAGCCGTCAGGGAGGAGGAGACCTTCCATGCCTTCGCCCTGCGGGATGCGAAAGGGGACTTTCGATCCATGGCGGCCCTGGAGCGATTCGCCACTGAACGGAACATCTCCGTTGTCCCGGTCATCTTCCGGGGCGTGTTCGCTTCGATCGCTCGGATGCGGGGATTCATTGAGCGCCAGCATTCGAAGCGATCCGTGCTCGGCGGAGAGCGCGAGGGCGTGGTCGTCCGCGTTGCGGAGGGGTTCGCCTCCGCCCAGTTCGCCCGTAGCGTCTGCAAGAGCGTGCGCCGGGACCATGTGCAGACGGACCGGCACTGGACCCGAAACTGGCGGCCCTGCAAGCTGCGTCGCGACTGACTTCCCGACGCCGAGCGCGCGGCCTAGCCACCTGGGCGTCCTTTCGCGCGGCTCCTCCACTATCCCTCGTCGGGCGTCGCCGCGCGGTAGCCGACCCCGCGCTCGGTGAATATGTACGCCGGCGAGGCCGCATCGTCGCCGAGCTTCGCCCGCAGGTTCTTGATCACCGTGCGCACGCGATCCGTGTCCTTCGGGTCTCGCCTCCCCCAGACCCGGCGCAGCAGCGCCCCAGCGGTCACCACCCGTCCCGCGTTGACCGACAGGGCGTGCAGCACGTCGAACTCCTTGGCCGTGAGAACCACGGCACGGCCGGCGACGCTCACCCGCCGCCGGGCATGGTCGATGACCAGATCGCCACACGCGAAGGACCGGGGTTCGCGCCGGTTCCTGAGCGCCGTCCGCACGCGTGCCACGAGTTCGGTATGCGAGAACGGCTTGACGATGTAGTCGACCGCACCGCTCGTGAGCGCCCTGGCGATGGTCTCGTCCCGCCCGTAGCCGGAGATGAAGATGACGGGGAGACCGCTGAGTTCCGGGACATTCTTCATCAGCCTTATGCCGTCCGTCCCGGGCAGCATGAGGTCGAGGAGAACCAGTTGGGGCCGCTCGGCGCGGATGATCTCGGGAAGCTGGTCCGGATCTCCCGTTACAAGAGGGTGGTAGCCTGTCGCGGTGAGGATGTCCCGCAGAAAACGCAGCGTCTCCGGGTCGTCGTCCACCACGAGGATCCGCGGCTTCTCCTCCTCACCCGGTCCTGGCGGCCGGTCTCCGCGGGGAGAAGCCTCGGCGGACACGGCTCCGGCCGCCGGAATCGTGAAGGTCAAGCGTGTGCCCGTGCCGGTGCCCCCGCTCTCGGCCCGGATGCGTCCGCCGTGTGCCTCCACGAGGCCCTTGCAGATCGCGAGCCCGAGCCCGGTGCCGCCCCTGTGTCCCCCGGCGTAGCCCCCCGGGAGGCCGGCACGCTTGCGGAAGAGATGCGGGAGCCGGTCGGGCTGGATTCCCCGGCCCTCGTCCGATACCGAGATCTCGATGTACGAGCCCTCGCGGATCGCCTTGATCCGGATGGGCGATGTCTCGGGCGAGTGCCGGGCCGCATTTGAAAGCAGGTTGCCCAGCACCTGCACGATACGCTCGCGGTCGGCAATCGCCTGCGGCAGGTCCGGGGGGATGTCGATCAGGACGGCGTGGCGGCCACCGCCGCTCAGGAAGGTGTTGCGGGCGCGGTCCACCAGCGCGGCGACGCCCGACGGTTCGGGCGCGACCGTGAGCGTGCCCGCCTCGATGCTTCCCGCGTCCAGGAGGTTCGCGATGAGGCCGCGCATGTGGTCGGCCTGTCCGTCGATGATGCGGAAGAACTGGAGCAGCTCGGCCTGCGTCGGGACCGGCACGGCTCCCAGCACGGTCGCGGTCGAACCCTTGATCGAGGTAAGAGGGGCGCGGAGTTCGTGGCTCACCATTTCGACGAACTCCGCTCTTTGCCGCTCCAGCGCCTCGAGCGGGGCGAGGTCCTGCATGGTGACGACGACCGACACCACATCGCCTGTCTCCGAGCGGATCGGCGTGGCGTTGATCAGCGTCCGTACGCTCCGTCCGTCGGGAACCGACAGCACGATCTCCTCGGCGCGCATCGGCCTGGCGTTCTCGAACTGGTCCGGCAGGGGGAACTCCTCGAGCGAGAACTCCTGCCCATCGGCGCGCCGCCACGATGTCACCGCGAGGAGCTGCTCGCGCGGCTGTCCCGGGGTGCGAAGGCCCTCGACGATACGCCACGCCTCACGGTTGAACGAGGCCAGGTGACCGGTCCTCGCATCGAACACCACCACCCCGACCGGCGAGGTTTCGATCAGCGCCTCGAGGTCCGCCCGCGCCCGTTCGACTTCGCGGTGCGACCGCGCGTTCGCGATCGCCGTCGCCGCCTGCGAGGCGAAGAGGACCAGTATATCCTCGTCCTCGCTCGTGAACGGCCCGCCGTCTTCCTTGTCGCCGATGAACAGGCTCCCGAGATGTTCGCCCCTGTGATGCATCGGGGTCGCCTGCAGCGTTCTTGAGCCCCAGGGGATCGGAGAGAGCCCGAGGCCGGACAGGTAGCCGGGGAGGTCCGCCACCCGGAGCGGCGTCGGCAGGTCCCGCAAGTGCTCGAAGAGCCGCGGTCCGTCGAGCCACTCCACCATCGCCCGACGCTCATCCGGAGAAAGGCCGGACACGACGAACTCCTGGACCTTTCCCCGCTCGTCGATCGTCGTGATCACCCCGGCGCGGGCACCGGTGAGCGCACAGGCGCTCTCCACCACCTCTTCCAGCACGGTGGCCAGATCCAGGCTCCGGCTGATGCGAAGGATCGCCGCACTCAGCCGGGAGGCGTGGTCGTGGGAGGCCCGGCTCCCGGGTCCCGTCAGGTCTCGGTCATTCAATGCTCCACTCCTCGCCGCGGGATCATACCGGGGCCCGCTGAAGAATGAAATGTAGCGAGTCTTGTGACGGAAGTCACCAACAAACGTACGATATTGCCAATCCGTTACAAATTGCCCACATGAAACGTGTTACCATTTAGACACATTGCTTGGCGCTCGGTATTCCGCCGGCCGGGAGGAGAATGCGGGTGCGAACAGGTTCAGCCTGCGGAACGACAACTGTGCCTCGCGGAGGCGGGACGGCGTGACCCGGGGCTTACCGTCCGCCCCGGGTTGTCCCCTTCACTTCTCGATCCGGTGCAGGTGAACGTACTGCACGCCGAGATCGTCCCTCACGCCTCCGAGAACGAAGTCCGTTCCGATCTGCCGGCCCAGATGTTCCCTTCCGGGGCGGGCTCGCGTGCGAGCCGGATGATTCTCACAAGCCGGCCACTCGCGTCGAAGGCATCTATCGCACAAGCACGAGCTCCCACCCTTCGGCGCAGTGCGAGCTGATCTTGAGGATGTCCCTTTCCTCGAGAACCGCGGTATTGGTGCACCCGTCGTTCGGGGTCAGGGAAACGGAGCTTCCCGTCGCGGTCCACTCGCCGGACTCGGTTTCGCCCCAAGGTTCCCCAAGAACTACGCCCGTGAGTGCGAATGCGTAGCTGCCGTTGCCACGCAGGTCGAGGGACCCGGTGTGAATCGTGTATATGTCGACCGAAACAGGCGGCGCCTGTCCGTCGACCGCCCAGAGGTCCCAGAATCCCGCGGCGCTCTCCTCGGGTCCGGCCGAATCCCCGCACGCCGAGAGCACGGTCACGGCGACCAGAAACGGCACGGCTGCCAGACCGCCTCGCCGATTCATGACGCACGCCTCCATCCACCGGCAATCCCGGCCTCCGGGTCGGAACCTCCGGCACGCCGCACCATGGCCGCAATCACGGCTGCGCTCAGGCCCTCCTCGGCCAGCTCGGCCAGTGTGGCGGGCGACACGTCGAAATCGACCGCGGATGTCCGAATCACCTCCAGAATGACCTGGTCCGCGAGGCCGTCCTTGACCATCGCGACGATGTCGGCGTTCCGAAGAATGCTTTCCTCTTCAACCCGTCGCTGCTCGTCCCGTGCCGCCGCCTCGTCCTCGACCCTGCGCAACTCGGCGGCGACAGCCTCCGCGGAGACGGTCTCGCGGATGGCTTCTCGCACGAGGCCATTGCCGGGATCCGCCGCCCGGGCCCGCTCAAGGCTCGCCATGGCCGAATCGAAATCTCCCTGAATGAGGTACAGCACGCCGACATTGTAGTGTGCGGCCGCCACATCCCTGCCGGTGATGTCCGCCCCCGGATCGGGCTCGCAGGAACCGGCGTTCGCTATCGATATCTCGAGCGCGCGCTCGTAGTCGCGGGACTTCACGGCGCGGTGGGCCAGATTCAGGCCGCATCTCTCGTCGTCGAAAAAGACCAGCCTCCTCTTGTCGACCCAGCCGAACACGAACGGTGCGACGTCATCGATGGTTCCTTCGTAGGCTCGCCTCGCCACGACTCCCGGGGACGGGAACTCCGGGAGCCCCTTGACGCTGGAAACGGTCGTCTCGGGCTCGTAGGCGAGCGTGCGCGAGGCGGCCACGAGACCGGTCGAGAGGTCGGTGACCTCGAACGTCGCCCGAAAGGTCACCCGCGTTCTCGGTGCGCCGTGGAAAGGCGCGCTTTCCTGGTGGGTGCGAGTCCCACCCAGCAACTG
>JAPPGI010000160.1 GCA_028874985.1 Gemmatimonadota bacterium
GTGTGCCATTTTCAATGCCCGAAAGTGTGCCGTTTTCGATGCCCATTGACACCGACCAGATAGCCGGAGTTCCCGGCAAACTTTCCGAGCGGGTTGTCCTGGTGATATCGGGCGAGTGTCCGCCCGGTGGCGGGATCCACCAGATCCAGCCAGCCGTCGCGCAATTGGCTGATGACGCTTGCCGACGGCTTCAGGCTTTCTAGAGACGGGGGTGGCCCATCCCAATCCGGGTCGGCCGTGTGCCACACAAGCCACAGTCCCCGTTCATCCACTAGGGCCGAGCCCAGAGTTGCCGGCATGAACTCGTCCCCGCCTTCATCGAACTCCGCAACACGACGGTCGAACACCCTGCCCACCTTCGGCTCCGGTGCCAGATCCCAGCGGACAATCCGGTTGGCTTCCGTCGGCACCTTCCATACGGTGCCACGTTTTCCGGCCGCGACCGTACTCGATATCGCCAAGGGCTGCAGCTCGGACGGATACACCCCGCCATCGTAACCATGCGAGGCCAATTCTCCGGAGGGCCGCAGTACGTGGAACGTGTGACCGACGGACACGGGGGTCGGGACATCGGCCACGAACATCACAACGTCATCGCTCGAGACTGCCGCGGACAGGATCTGTCCCGGGAACCGGTCGGTGCGGATCACCTCGAAATCGTGGTCGAGCATGGTCCGACCCCGATGGCGATCGAATACGTGGATGTACCGTGGACCCACGCCGATGTACGAAATGGATCCGTATTCGCCGGGCCCTTCTCCCCGTCGTCCAACGGTTCGCAGGTACCGGCCGGTCGAGTCGAACGCCGAGATCTCCGCCTCGGCCGCATACACGAGGATGCGGCCCCGCCGGTCAACGGCAACATCCGAGAAAATCGAGACCGCATCCAGTCCGGGTCCGTCGAGCCCGCCGATGGTCACGACGGTGTCGAGCGTGATAACGCATTCGGCGCAGGTCACTTCGCCGGACACCTGTACCGGTTCCTGGGCGCCAAGGGGTGCCGTGGCCGTGTTACCGACCAGGGCGAGGGCGAGGAAACGGGCAGCTCTCATGAGGCCTCAGCTCTCGGCGGCCACCTCGAGCGCCCCCCCCACCGCCGCCTCCCACCCTGCTATCAGCTTCTCGCGCTCTTCCGGTGCCAGCCGCGCCTGGAAGGTCCGCCCCGAGGCCAAGGCGGCCGCGAAGTCCTCCGGCCCACCCCAGACTCCGCCGTGCAGTCCGGCCAGACCGGCCGCCCCCAGTGCGGTCGTCTCGACCATCTCGGGCCGAGTGACCGGAAGCCCCAGGATCCCGGCCGTGAACTCCAGCAGCCAGTCGTTCTTGGCGGCGCCCCCGTCCACCCGCAGCCCCCCCGCCCGCACCCCCGCGTCCCGCTCCATGGCGTGCATGACCTCACGGGTCCCGTACGCCATCGCTTCCAGCGCCGCCCTGACGAGGTGCGCCCGGGTCGTCCCGCGGGTCAGCCCGGTGATCGTGCCCCTGGCGTCAGGCCTCCAGTGCGGCGCCCCCAACCCGACGAAGGCCGGCACCAGGTAGACGCCGTCGTTGCCATCGAGCGAACGCGCCATCTCCTCGCTCCGGGCTGCGTGCTCCAGGATGCCGAGGCCGTCGCGCAGCCACTGGATCGCCGCGCCCGCCACGAAGATCGACCCCTCCAGGGCGAAGGCCGGGCCTCCCCGTGCGTCGCAGGCGGCGGTCGTGAGCAGGCCGTGGCCGGACGAGACGCGCTCCGTGCCCGTGTTGAAGAGGAGGAAGGCGCCGGTTCCGTAGGTGCACTTCCCCGTGCCCGCCTCCCAGCAGCCCTGGCCGTACAGGGCGGCCTGCTGGTCGCCGGCGACACCGCCGATCGGGACTTCGATTCCCAGCGCGTCGCCGTCGGTCACGCCGAAGTCCCCGGAGCTGGGCCGGATTTGAGGCAGGATTCGCCGGGGCACCCCCATGAGGTCGAGGAGCTCGTCGTTCCAGTCGCCTTCTTCCAGGTCGTAGAGGAGCGTGCGCGACGCGTTGGTGGGGTCCGTCGCGTGGACCGCGCCCCCGGTCAGGCGGGCGACGAGCCAGCTGTCGATCGTGCCGGCGGCCAGCGCTCCCGACCGGGCCCGCCGGGCCAGATCCGGATCGTCCTCGAAGATCCAGCGCAGCTTGGTGCCCGAGAAGTACGGGTCGAGGAGGAGTCCGGTACGACTGCGGACCATCTCCTCGTGCCCGGCCTCCCTGAGCCGACGGCACAAGCCGGACGTACGCCGGTCCTGCCAGACGATCGCCCGGCGGAGCGGCTCCAGCGTCTCGGGATCCCACACCACCACCGTCTCACGCTGGTTCGTGACCCCCACCGCCGCCACCTCCACCCCCGCGGCCGAGACCGCCTCCCGGGCCACCCTCGCCGTCACCCTCCAGATCTCCTCCGCGTCGTGCTCGACCCACCCGGGACGGGGAAAGTGCTGCGCGAATTCGGAGTAGGCCCGCCCGAGCACCTCACCATCGGCAGACACCACCAGCGCCGCCGACCCGGTCGTCCCCTGGTCCAGCGCCAGTACCGCCCCCCCGCTCACGGGTCCCCGTCCTCTCCCGGCGGCGCCAAGGGCACGATGGCCCCCGGCCGGTACTCCAACCCCACACGGGGCAGCACGCTCACCAGGGCGGCCACCGACAACCCGACGACCGTGTAGTAGTCCCCCTCGATCCGGTCCACCAGCGCGGCGCCGTACCCCTGAATCCCGTACGAGCCCGCCTTGTCGAGCGGCTCCCCGGTCTCCACGTACCTCTCTATCAGCTCCCGGCTGGCGGGCCGGAAGGTGACACCGGCCCGTGCGACCCGCGATTCCACCTTCCCGTTCGCGGCCACGGCCAACCCGCTGTACACGCGGTGCGTACGCCCAGTCAGCGATGCCAGCATCTCCACGGCCTCGGCGGGGCCTGCCGGCTTCTCGAACACGCGCCCGTCCAGGACCACGACAGTGTCGCCCCCGACCACCAGCGCGCCCGGGCAACGAGCCAACACCTCCGAGACTTTCTCCCCCGACAACCTCTCCACGTAGTCGTGCGGGGACTCGACCGCCCCGATGCGCTCCTCGACATCAGCCGGCACCACGCGGAACCTGAGCCCCAGCATGCGCAGCACATCGGCCCTGCGCGGTGACGCGGACGCCAGCACCACCGGCACGCCGTCGGCGATCGTCATCGTTCTATCAGCAGCGTCACCGGCCCGTCGTTCACCAGCGCCACCTCCATCATGGCCCCGAAGCTGCCGGTCTGCACCGGGTCCGGCAGGATCCTCCCCAGGGCTTCAACGAAGGCCTCGTACAGCGGCACCGCGACTTCGGGCCGCGCCGCCTTGATGAACGACGGCCGGCGCCCCTTGCGCGCGTCTCCGTAGAGCGTGAACTGGCTCACGACCAGTGCCTCGCCGCCGACGTCGAGGAGCGAGCGGTTCATTCGCCCCTCGTCATCACCGAAGACACGCAGGTTGGCGATCTTCTCGGCCATCCACGCCACGGTGCCGCCGTCGTCCCCGCTGTGGAATCCCGCCAGGACGACCAGCCCCGGCCCGATGGCGCCCACGGTCTCGCCATCGATGCGCACCGACGCCTCCGAGACACGCTGCAGGACGACCCTCACTCTACCGTCACCGACTTGGCCAGGTTGCGGGGCTGGTCCACGTCGCAGCCGCGCAGCACCGCCACGTGATACGCGAGCAGCTGCAGCGGCACGGTGGCCAGGACGGGCATCAGCGCCGGTATGGTCGGGGGGACGACGATTCTCTCGTCGGCGTGGGCGGTCACCTCGTCGTTCCGGTCGTTGACCACCGCGATGACGCGCCCGTGCCGCGCGCGCACCTCCTCGATGTTCGACAGGGTCTTGGCATAGACGGCGTCCCGGGGTGCCAGCACCACCACCGGCATGTTCTCGTCGATCAGAGCGATGGGTCCGTGCTTCATCTCCGCAGCCGGGTAACCCTCTGCATGAATGTAGCTTACCTCCTTCATCTTGAGAGCGCCCTCGAGGGCAACCGGGAACTGGTAGCCCCGGCCCAGATAGAGGAAGTTGGGCGCGTCCCGGTAGACGCGGGCGAGCTTCCGGATCTGGTCGTCGACCTCGAGCGTCTCCTCAACCTGCTCCGGCAACGCCCTGAGCGCCCGCACGATCTCGCGTCCCTCCAGGATCGACATGGTGCGGCGCCGCGCCAGGTAGAGGGTGAAGAGCGCCAGAGCGACGATCTGGCTGGAGAAGGCCTTCGTGGATGCGACCCCGATCTCCGGTCCCGCATGAAGGTAGACGCCGAAGTCCGTCTCGGCGGCGACGCTGGAGCCCACCACGTTGACGATCCCCATGGTGCGGCAGCCCCGCCGGCGCGCCTCGCGAAGCGCGGCCAGAGTGTCTGCGGTCTCGCCGGATTGGCTGATCCCCAGCACCAGGGTCCCCGGGGTCAGGACCGCGTTCCGGTACCGGAATTCGGATGCGTATTCGACCGTGACCGGGATCCGGGCGAGCTCCTCGAGCATGTAGGCGCCGATCAGGCCGGCGTGCCAGCTGGTGCCGCAGGCGGTGATCACGATCCGGTCCGCGGCCAGCAGGCCCTTCTCCGCCTTGGCCAGGCCGCCGAGCCGCGATCCCCCCTCCTCTTCCAGGAGCCGGCCGCGCATGACGTCGCGCAGCGAGGACGGCTGCTCCCGGATCTCCTTGTACATGTAGTGGTCGTAGCCGCCCTTCCCGATCTCCTCCGCGCTCCACGTGACGATGTGCGCCCCACGCCGCACCGCGCGCCGCGCCGGGTCGAAGGTGCGGTAGCCGTCCCTGCTCAGCACGGCCGAGTCGCCGTCGCGCAGCCGAACCACGCGCTGGGTGTGGGCCACGACGGCGGCCGCGTCCGATGTCACGAAGTACTCGTCCTTGCCGCCGATCCCGAGCAGGACGGGGCTTCCGTTGCGCGCGACCACGATCTTCCCCGGGTCGCGCGAACTCACCACCGCTATCCCGTACGTCCCCTCGATGCGGGCCAGCGCCGCGGCCACCGCGTCCTCGAGCAGGTCCGTGTCGCGAAAGGCGAGGTCGACGAGATGCACCAGCACCTCGGTGTCGGTCTGGCTGCGGAATTCGTACCCCATGTCGCGCAGCCACGGCCGCTGGTGCGCCGCACTCTCGATGATCCCGTTGTGGATGAGCGCGATGTCGCGGGGTCCGGACAGTAGAGGGTGGGCGTTGGCCCGGGTGGGGGGTCCGTGCGTGGCCCAGCGCGTGTGCGCGATCCCGCAGTGCCCGGCCGGAAGCCGGCCGTTGAGGGCGTCTTCCAGTTCGGAGATCTTGCCGGGCCGCTTCTCGACCTCCAGAGCGTCGGCGGAAGTGAGGACGGCGAGGCCGGCCGAGTCGTAGCCGCGGTATTCGAGCCGCTTGAGCCCCTCCATGAGGATGGGGCCCGCCGGACGGGGGCCCACGTAGCCGATGATGCCGCACATGTCAGCCGGCCGCCACGGTCCGGAGGGTGCCGCGGGCGCCGTCCACCAGCGAGCGGGCGGAGGCGGGCCGGCGGGCCTCGGCGATCAGCCGCACGACCGGCTCGGTGCCGGAGGGGCGCACGTGGAGCCAGCTGGCCTCCGCCGGCCACTCCAGGCGCAGGCCGTCGCTGCGGTCGCTGTCGCCGGCCGGGAGGTCGCGAACGAGAGCCGCGTAGGCGTCTTCGAGGCGGTCGCGCGGGAAGCTCACCTTCTCCTTCACGATGTGGTATGAGGGAAGATGCGCGATCCGCTCCGAGAGGGGGACACCGGGCTCTCCGGCCAGGAATTGGAGAAGGAGTGCGGCCCCGGCGGCCGCGTCGCGGGTGTGGTGGAGCGCGGGCACGATCACCCCGCCGTTCCCCTCCCCCCCCACCACCGCCTCCTCCGCCATCATCCGCACGACCACGTTGATCTCGCCGACCGGCGCGCGGATGACGCGGCAGCCGTGCTTCGCGGCCACGTCGTCGAGCACCCGGCTGGTCGACAGGTTCGTCACCACGGTTCCCGGCCGCCGCGCGAGCACCACGTCCGCCGCCAGAGCCAGGGTCAGGTCCTCGCCCAGGGGGCGGCCCCGTTCGTCGACCAGCGACAGACGGTCCGCGTCCGGGTCCACGGCGAGGCCGACCCGGGCCCCGCTGTCAGTCACGAGAGCGCCCAGCCGGCTCAGGTTCGCGGCCGTGGGCTCGGGGTCGCGGGGAAAGCGGCCGTGCGGTTCGAGGCCCATGCCGTGCACCTCGCAGCCCAGCCGCGCGAGCAACTGGGGCATGATCACGCCCCCCACCCCGTTCACGCAGTCCAGCGCGACCGAAATCCGTTGGGCGCGGATCTGTTCGGGGTCGAGGAAGGGCAGGCCGAGGATGCGTTCGAGGTGGCGTCCGGGCCAGGAATCGTCCCGGACGGGGATGGTGATGCCGTTCCAGGGGGCGCGGGCGGGGTCCTCGGTTCGCACCCGGGCCTGGAAGCGCGCCATGCGGTCGGGGGGCAGGAAGGTGCCCCCCTTTACGGCGAACTTGAGGGCGTTCCACTCGGCGGGGTTGTGGCTCGCGGTCACCCCTAGCCCCCCGGCCGCCCCGGTGTCGCGCACCGCCAGCATCAGCGTCGGCGTGGGCACGATCCCCAGTTCGGTCACCCGGCATCCCGCGGAGAGCAGTCCCGCGACGGCGGCCCGCGCCAGCATCGGCCCGGATGTGCGCGAGTCGCGCCCCACGACGACGTGGTCGCCGTCACCCTCCGCCCGCAGGAAGGAGCCGTACGCGGCGGCCAGGCCGGCAAACAGTTCCGGGGTCACGCTTTCTCCCACACGCCCCCTGAAACCGGAAACGCTGACCATCAGGCCGGCGGGGAGGCGGATCGGCATGGTGGGGGTGGCGCGGTTGCCCCGCGAGCCATCCACGGACCGCTAGTCGATCGAGTGGGAAAGGCCGATGCTCAGGTTCAGAGCCCGGGTCGCGCCGAAGCCTACGTCGTCGCCTATGTTCCTGAGCCCGTGGGTGTACAGCATGCTGAGCGAAGGCTCCAGCCTGCCGCCCAGGCCCACATCGAACCGGGCTCCACCGGCGACACCGAAATCGAAGCGCTCGATCATGTCGATCACAGGGTGGCCGCCATGCGCATATCCCAGAAAGGCCCCCGCCAGAAGGTGCAGGCCATGGCTGCCGAGCTCGACCCTTCTGTCCGCCAGGATCGTGGACTCGAAAAAGGGAATATCTCTGGAGCTGGATACCACACAGCCATACTCGCACCCTTCCGTGTCGTATTCCTCGTACTTGCCTTTGATTGACAAGACGCCCCCCACCTCGATGCCCCATCGGTCGGAGATCGGGAACCCGGCGAAGATCCCGACCGCCCCCCCGTAAAGGGACCATGGGGCTTCCCCATTCAGGGACCACGGGGTTTCGTCGTCCGTCAAAGTGACGAGGCTGGGGCCGACGGTGACGGTGAGCGCGACCTGGCCCTGCACGGTCGCAGGCACCGGTAGAAGCAACCCGGCGGCGACAATCATGAACCATCTCATTGGAACGCCTCCCCTCGTGAGTTTCCTGAACACGCATGCGCCCTGGCCATGTACGATAACCGCGTTGGACCGCTGACAAAATCCTCCCGGCATTCTAAAGGCGGTGCATCCGGGCCGGGCGCTCGCTTGACCCGTCTACAATGTAAACCACACTTTACATTATGTGATGTCCAATATACAGTGCGCCGTGGAAAGGCGCGCCTTCCTGGTGGGTGCGAACCCCACCCAG
>JAPPGI010000113.1 GCA_028874985.1 Gemmatimonadota bacterium
GTGGGACATTTTACATGCCGACTTCAGGGAAACTTTACATGCCGGGTAACAGCCGTCAGCGATGCGGCGGCGATGCGGCGGCGCACCGGGCGGCGCTGGTCGTGCCCGCGTCCCGGCGGCGCACCGGGCGGGTCGTCGCGCCGACGGCCAGCGGGGGGGCGGGCCGGGGGGGCGGGGTAGGCGGGAAAACGGGGGGTTGGGACTCCGGTGGGCGGGGTCCCCGTCGGCACACACGCACACTAATAGGCGCCCTGTGCGGGATCCCATGTGTGAGTGATGTGGGGGAGTACGGGTGGTCTTGCGTTAGCTCGTGAGCGTGGACGGTGCGGGATCTGCGGTCAAGAGTTGGGGCGGAGGCGAGGGGACGCTGTGGCATGTGGACGAGATGGGGCGCCCAGGTGCATGAAAGAGAATACGGGCAACGGGATTTCTTCACCTGTCATGCTTCAAGACAAAGAGGTGAAGAGCCGCCAACCGTTGCCAGACGCACCTTTGGAATGTCGGGCATAGGCGGGCATCCGGTGGCAGCCGGGTGCCCGCCGCTTCAGGCAGGGCCGCGGGCCATCAGAGGCTCGCGGTCCCTTTCTACGGGCAGGCCACGCTCAAGCCCTCCACGGGCTTGTCGGCCGGCACGGTCACGCGGACGTACGGGACCTCGTGGCCGACAAGGGGCTGTCGGCGGTGGCGGAGTGAGGGGTCCGGCGGTTAGCTTGGAAGCCATGAGTACTACAGCTACCGCCTCGAAGCCCGCCAGTCGATCGGAACGTGACGAGAAGCGTACGCTACCTTCCACCAAGAAGGCGAAGGAAGGATCGAAGCGTCTCAGTCTCAGTGAACGCCTCTTGGAGCCGGGATGTGTTCTCAAGCTCCGTCGTTTCCGCTCGGACTTTCGCTAGGACCACCCTCTTCTGGTCGGGCGACAAGGCTTCGGTCGTGAAGTACAGCACCTTGCGTAGGGCATTTACCATGCCCGCCAATTGTGCGGTCGTGAGTTGGAGGGGGCTCGACATCTGATTCCTCCTTAGCTGAGCTGGTAGGGTGTCGGGTTCGCGGGCGTTCCGGGTGGTCGGCCGGAGCGCCCGCCGCTTTCAAGATGGGACCGTAGGCCGTCAGAAGGCTTACGGTCCCCTTTTCCGCGTGTCAATGGCGTACCGGCTGGATGCCGCCCGCCCCGTTTCCGCCCGCTCGTGAGCGTCCGAGACGCTTTTCTTGCGCCGTGCGCCACCGCTCGTTACCGTAGCTTCGTCCCAACCAAACAGGAGCCCGTATCGGGCTGCGCTCCGAATACAACAGCCACCGATACCCGGTCGAGGGGTAGCTCCCCGAGACTCCGGCGAATAAGAGCGACAATCCACCTTTCTCCTGCGTGGTTGGGACAACGGCCCGGCTCCACGTCTGGAAGCCGGGAATCCACTGCGAGCCGCCGAACGAGGCCCCGTATTCACGGCTCACGTCCCCGCGCAGACCCTGTGGCACGAGGCGATCCGCGTCGACGTGGACCTGGCGGGGGCGTTCAGCGACCCGGACGGCGACCAACTCACGTACGCGGCCGAGTCCTCGGACACGGCGATCGTGACGGCGGTGCTCCATCCGGGCCCGGTCGTGAGCCTCGCGGCACCGGGCCGGGGCACGGTGACGGCCACGGATCCGGACGGTCTCGAGGCCGTTATGGGAATTCCCATTACGGTGATCGAGAATCCGGACCGGACGCTGCTCACGGCGTTGCGCGACACGTTCGTCGTTTCCACCCGGTCTCAGACGCACCCGCCGGAGAACTGGCTGCCGGACGTGCCGCTCGGGGACTGGTACGGCATCAACATCAGCGACGCCGGACGCGTCGTGTGCCTCGGCGTGTGTTCGAACGAGGACATGAACCTCGTGAGTTCCGTTCCGCCCGAACTGGCCGACCTCGATTCCTTGGAGCGGCTCAACGTCGGTGCCGGGTCGGTGGGCCCGATACCTCCCGAACTGGGATCGTTGCGCAACCTCAAGGTTCTGGCCTTGGGCGGCTGGATCACCGGCCCGGTTCCGAAGGAGTTCGGCGGTCTCGCCGCCCTTGAGTCGCTGTATCTGAGGGGCTGGCACCTTTCGGGCCCGATTCCCTCCGGACTCAGGGACCTGCCCGAACTCGAACACTTCCGGATCCACGCCTACGACTTCGAGCCTCCCGGATGGCAGACGGGCGGGGAAACCGACGTGTGCGTCATGTCCGCGGCGGTTCGGCGACTGGCTCGTCGGAACCATGGGATGGTCACCGGCACGGGTACGCAGGTGCTCCGGGTCGGCGCACCTCGTCCAGGTGGTCCAGACGCGCGACGGCACCGTGCCGCTCGTCGCGGACAGGAAGGCCGTGCTTAGGACGTTCGACATGGCGCCGCCGATCGTCGCCCGGTTCCACCTGAACGGCCGGGAGGTCCATGTGGCGCATGTGGGCGGGATCGCGTTCGACATGCTCGCCGACACGATCGCCCCGTCGGCCACCATCCCCGCGTCCGTCATCAAGCCGGGACTCGAAATGGCGGTCGACTGGAACGACGGCCGGTTTCCCGCTTCGGGCCGGCTCGCCGTCGAGGTGGTGCGGCTTCCGCCGCTCAAGCTCACGCTGATTCCGCTGGTCTTAAAGAGGCCCGACCCGGGACGGTGCCCATGAACTCTTGGTACACAACGTCGGCAGGATCGCCGAGGGCCTGAACGAGTGGGGATTCAAACTGCTGCCCGCGCACGACGTGGATGCGAAGACACATCCCATCCGGGGCGTCGTCGAGACGACCGGCCGCCGCGTCCACAGCGCCGGCAACTTCCTGGACGCCCGTACGTCAGATCCGGCGCGCCGAAGGGGGCACCGGCTACTGGATGGGCGTCGTCGAGGGCGACGGGGCCGGGGGGACTCGCCGAGGTCGGCGGGCATGTGAGTTGGGCCACCTCGCTGTCCATGCAGCACGAACTCGGCCACAACCTCGGTCTCCGCCATCCTCCGGACGCGCGGGACCGGAAGGGACGGTGGTGCGATGGCGTCACCGATTCCGACCCGGACTATCCCCACGAATTCGGCCGGACCGGAGCGTGGGGCCACAACCTCGCGTACCCGCGGTTCGTGCCGCCCGAACACGCCGGACCTGATGACCTACTGCGATCCCCGGCGGGTCGAGATCCACCCGCACTACGGGGTGTGGATCTCGGGCTACCACTACGCGAAGGCGTTGGAGTTCAGGGTCCGCAGGGGGCGCTGAACGCGTGGTGACGAGCCGAGGGATTGCCGGCCAGCGCCGCTTGGCGATGAGGGGAGCGCCCCATCAGAACTCCGTGGTGATGCTGCTGAGGGGCGGGCTGTCCTGCGCGATGCCGAGATTCGCCGCTGCGTGCCGGAAAGCGCCTGTGGCCTTGCAACGCCTGCAGGTAACCCGGCCCGGACTGTGGGTGGCCCCGAAGCCACGGTAATACTTCCCGCACACCACCCCCGCAGGGTTGGGCCGTTCCTTCAACCCCTCGACGTAGAACGGCACATAATGGATCGTCTCGCTCATTGGCCCGCCCCCTTTGCGGCTGTACCGCCGCTGGCAGGAGACGGCCCGCCTGAACGCTGCTGCAGGAGAAGCTGAACAATCTTCTCGGTGGACGGTGGGGATCCATTGCCCGACATCTTTTCCGTTCCTTTCGGCTGGAGGAAGTCGCCCGGTTCCACGACATGGAGCCGGGCCGTTTGTCCCAACCTCACAGGAGAAAGTGGATTGTCCTGCCTATTCGCCGGGCCTCGGGGGGCGACCCCTCGGCCGGGTATGAGTGGCTGTTGGTATTCAGCAGGCGACCCGACATTGGTCTCCCGCTCAGTTGGGACGAGGGCACGCTAACGAGCGTGGCGGGGTGACGCAAGAGGGGGTTTTCGCCCGCTCGTCAGCGAGGGTGGGCGGTTGACACGTTACGTCCGGCCGCATAGCTTCGCTGAAGCGGCCCTCGGCGGGACTCGAACCCGCGGCCTCTGCCTCTGAAAGCAGTGCTCTATCCTACTGAGCTACGGGGCCCTCGAACCCCATCGGGCTGCGATCCCGGTGAGGCCTGTTTCCCCGAGACGCCTACCGCCGCGCCTTCGATGCGCTGCGCGAGGGTCTGCCTCGGTGCCGGCGGACTCCCGATCCGGCGGTCCTCGGCGAGCGCTTCGTGGCAAAGCCGGAGGGCATTCCGGAATGTCGGCGTGACCCTGCCGTCCATGTCGGACTATTCGATGACACGTGCCTGAACGGAGCACCCGCATGAACGACCACTTCGTCGTGGACCCGGCCACAAGTCGACCTGCTGCTCAAGCAACTGCGCCTGCCCACCATGCGTGCCCTGTGGCGGAGCTTCACAAAACGCGCGGACCGGGAGGGCTGGTCCTCGGCGCGCCTGCTCGCCGCGCTGGCCGCCCAGGAGGTCACCGACCGAAAGCGGCGGCGCTTCGAGCGGCACCGGGCCGAGGCGAAGCTGCCGCACGGCAAGACGCTCGACAACTTCGACTTCACGGTCTCGAAGGCGCGTGTGGGCGTGCTGGCGAGCGGCGACATCTGGCTTGAGTAAGGGGCCAGCACGCTTCTTTTCGGCCCGCCTGGCACGGGGAAAAGCCACTTGGCGTCGGGGCTCGGGCTGAGACTCGTCGAGAACGGATTCCGGGTCCTCTACCAGCGCACGGCGAGCCTGGTGCAGAAGCTCCAGGCGGCGCGCCGGGTCCTCGCCCTCGACGCCGCCATCGGCAAGCTCTTCAAGTACCACCTCCTCATCCTCGAAGACTTCTCCTACGTCACCTCCGAGGGAGCCGCGACCAGCGTTCTCTTCGAGCTGATCGGGGCGCGCTACGAGAACCGCTCGCTGCTGGTGATCGCCAACGAACCGTTCAGCGCCTGGAGCAAGATCTTCGGCAGCGATGCCATGGCCGTCGCCGCCGTCGACCGCCTCGTCCACCGTTCCCACATCTTCGAACTCAACGTCGAGAGCTACCGCCGCCGCGCGGCCGCCGCGGCCAGGCGGGCAGAGGCGGGGAAGCGGGGCGGCAAGAAGAAAAGGGAAAGGGACGGAAACGCCATGACGAGGTCCGAAAGACACCGGCCCTGTCCCCGCACAAGGCCGAAGACACGCCTCTGAGGCGCCAAGGGCCGTCCTGCACCCCGGCAACGAGCCTTCCCACCCCTCCGAAACCGCTGGATCAGAACCAGGACGGCCTCCTTCGGGCGATCCGCAGGCAAACACGGCCCGAGAATCCGTCCGTAGAGGCCGCCGAGCAGACTCCACCCTACCCCTACCTCTCGGAAAAATCCGGCCATCCGCCGCCCCGTCCCGGCTCGCTACGCTCGCCGCGCCGGTGTTATGTTTCACATGCAGTTTAGGCGAGTCTGTGATTTCCAGTTGGCGCTGGGGGAAATCGGACTCCTGATTTCGCGAACCTTGGTTTGGATTGGAGCTTCAGGTCATGATTCTGTCACCTTTCCCCCGGTGGGCCGCTTTCCTCACGGAAGACCTGGTGCTCGCCCCGGTGCTCGGAAAAGCTGGCGACCGAGGCTCGACAACGAGGGATTCGGACCCGCCCCTGTCGTGGGTGCGCGAGCTGTTTGGTCGGACCACCGTTTTCAAGCACGTCCGGAGCTTGCCTGAGAGCGATCGCCCAGCTTTCGTGCGCGGCATCTATGAGTCGACGAGTGATGCCCCCCACGCAATATCGTATACGGAATCGCTCCTTAAGGACCGAGAATATGTCGACGAGATCAAGCATCTTTCGGTGACTGAGCAGGTCAGCCGGATCAGTGTGGGGATCATTTGTATGCGAAGTCTTGCGTCCCGCCCTCCAACCCCACCGGCAAGTGCAGCGTGCGTCACCTCGGAGCCGCTTTGCACTCTCGATCACGGGTGTCGGGATCGAGCAAGTGGTGACGACGGCGACTCAGACGCCGACGTTCCGAGACTCGTCCCGACAGCGACCTCTAGCACGGTTGCTGCTGCCCTGATCGGCCATCCGCGTTTCGACGCGGCGGCCGATCTTTCTTTATCGGATGCGCCGTATTCGAACAGATTCGCGAAAAGGGGGCGGGCATGGGACTGACCGATCCGACCGCCGAACTGCTCCAAGCCATGGCCGAGTGCGGCCTGCACCCGAAGAACATCATCTGGGACGGACGGTGGCGTCGCTTTCCCGGTATCGACCAGACCAGGGGCGACAACGGCCGCTACCGGGCCTTTCCCGACCAGCGCGGCGCGCTGTTCATGGACATGCGGACCAAGGAGCAGTGGCGGTGGCCGCAGGACAACCCGCTGTGGAAGGAGAAGATGAAGCACCTCGAGCCGCTGTCGGCCGAGGAGGTGCGGAAGAAGAAGAAGGAGGCGGAGGAGCGCCGCGCGAGGGACGCGAAGAAACACACGAAGCAGATCCGGGACATGTGGGACCGCGCCAAGCCGGTCGGGGACCGCGGCCATCCGTACCTCGAAGCCAAGGGCATCACCGGCCACATCGTGTTCCTCCGGTCGATCATCGATCCCGAGACGGAACAGGAAATGCTCCTGATTCCCATGCGGAACCGGAAGGGCGAAATGATGTGCCTCCAACGCATCTGGCCCGACGGGAGGCGGCTGTACATGCCGCAAGCGGCCGGCACCCGAGGTCTCTACGAGACGATCGCCGGCGAACGCTACATGGAGAACAAGACGCTCTTCGTCTGCGAGGGTTGGGCGACCGGATGGTCGATCTCGAAGGCGACCGGGTGCGCCGTGATCGTCGCGTTCTTCGACGGCGGCCTGCTCACGATCGGCCGGATCCTCCAAGAGAAGTATCCCGAGGCGAAGCTGATCTTCGCCGCGGACAACGACCGCTGGAAACTGGTCCCGCGCGAAGGCAGGGAAGTCAATCCCGGCGTGTGGGCCGCGAGCCGCGCGGCGAAGGAACTGAACGCCGCGTACTGCGTTCCGGACTTTCCCGACCTGTCTACGAAGCCGACCGACTACGACGATCTGCGGCAGCTCACGAATCTGGCCGTGGTGCGCGAATGGCTGGATCCGGCGAAGGCGTCCGAGGCCGTCACCACCACCACCGACAGCCGCAACGGCACCGGCCCCGAGGCTGGAGCCGACGACCCGCCTGAGCCGAAGACACACAACTCCTCGAAACGGAAAAGGAAACGGAAGAAGCAGCAGCCACGCACCGGCAACAGCGAGGAGGCGCCTAAACCCCCAATTATTACCCGCGACAGCAAGGGACTCAGGCGTGCGCTAGACCATCTCGGCATCCAGTTCCGGTATAACACCCGGGCCGCCGAACCCGAGATCCGGAAGAGCGGCGGCGCACGGTGGAAGGCACTCACCGACGAGGCAGAAGCCAAGCTGATGGAGAATGTGGCCGAAGCGTGCCGGTTCCGCTCCAACAATCAAAAGTCGGAATCAACCGGCCGCGCACAGTTCGGCGCTGTCACATGGGTGCGCTCAGTTCGGGCGCTTTCGGAAGACTCCGCCGTAGATCCCTTCCTCGACTGGCTTGCATCCCTGCCAAAGTGGGACGGCATTCCACGTATCGACGGCCTGCTCACGGACCTGTTCGAGGTGCCCAAGGGAATCCCCAAGAAACTTACCGCTTGGGCCGGACGGCACCTCACGATGGGAGCGGTAACCCGAGCCCGTATCCCGGGCTACAAACTCGGGTTCTTCCCCTTTTCTGGTGGGTAGCAGGTCATGCGCGTAGGCCATCGGG
>JAPPGI010000009.1 GCA_028874985.1 Gemmatimonadota bacterium
GATCAACCGGGACCTCGCCAGAAAGATCTGCAAGGACCTCCAAGTGCCCCGGCCTTCAGAGAGCTAAAGATGGCGGATCGGCTGCGGTCGCTGTCGTGGCCCCGGCAGCAGGGGAAAGGGCGGTGTGGGTCCTGCGGCAAGCTCTACGTGGGCCGTCCCCGCGAAGAAGCCGTATGCCTCACCTGCGACATCCGGGAGCGGGCGGCTCGGGGTGAGAGTCCGGCGGCCATCGCGATTCGCTTCGGCATCCCCCGATTCCTCGTGGAGGCTGTGCTTGAAGGCGATTCTCACCCGACCCATACCCCTCGAAGGTAGGCGATCGTCGATTCTGAGCGATCCTAGAGCCCGTAGATGAACCGAAACCGCTCCGGATCGACCCGTTTCGGACGATCCGCGTGGCGATGACCGGAGAAGTCACGGCTCACCGCTCGAACCCTCCTCCGCCGCGCTCGGGACCTCTGGGCCGGGGCGGGCGCGGTACGACAATGCGGGTGATGGTCCGTCCGGGCTCCCGCCCCCATGTCGGTTGGCGCGCTCTGACATCCCGCGCCCACCGCTCCGCTTCCCGCAGCCCTCTTCGGTAGCCCTCGCGCACCTTCCGCTCGATCTCCCGGGCGCTCTCGCCGTGTGCCTTGCCCAACTCGGCCCGCTCGTCCCTGTGGTGCCGGTCGAGATCCGCGCGCCAGCCCTCGACCAGGTCCTCCCGGCCCCGGACTGCCCCGGCCAACTCCCTGAGCGAGCGATCGAGCCGCCAGATCCGGAGCCGCCCGAGCACGGTGCGGCTCTCCCGGTCGAGCCTCTGCCGCATCTCCTCCTGCCGCTTGTGCAGGTCGGCCCATTCCCTCCGCGCCCGGGTCTCCAAGCGCCAGAACCCCAGCCAGCGCCCGTCCTCGACCTGCTCCCAAGCCCGCTCCTCGGCACGCCGCCAGGCCTCCATGTCGACGCGCTCCTCGTCGACCGGCCCCCTCGCCCGCCTCGCCCGACCGGGCAGCATCCCCTCGCGGCAAGTTGCATCGGATTTGTAACTGGTGTAATCCGATGAACTTAGCGATCTAGAAGGCCGGATTCCCGCCGAATGATTCCCGCTGTTCGGGATTTCAGCCGCGAACCCTCGGGCGGCCTTCCAGTGCCGTCCGGAGTTGTCCGGCATCCGGCCTCTGGTAGCACCTGAGCACCGTCGTGGCATCCTTCCACCCGCCAAGCTCGCAGAGCACCTTGAGCGGCAGGTCCATCAGGTCGCTGGCAAACTTGCGTCTGAGCGAATGCCAGCCTCTGCCACGCTTCGGCTCCAGCCCCGCGAGCGTCTGCGCCTTCTTCCACCATCGAAACGTGCGAAAGCGGGTCAGGCACCGCGCGGCATCGCTTGGCGCGGGCAGCACCGGGGCGTTCCCGGTCCCGAGGCTCATCCTTCGTGCTTCCTCCAAGGCGGCCAGGGCCTCGTCGGTCAGCGGCGTGACGTGCTCGTAGCCGGTCTTCTCGTTTTCCGCCCTCCACCGAACTTCACGGCCCTCGAAGTCGATGTCGCGCCACCGAAGCTTGCGGATTGCGCCGATCCGGTGGCCGGTATCGTGGGCGAGCACGAGCGCAACGCGGAACCGCCAGTCCACCCGGCTCGACACCTTCAGGAGCGCCCGGTACTCCTCCTCGTTGAGCACCACCCGTGTCGGGTTCTTCTCCGTGGGCTTTCTGAGGCCCTTGAGCGGGTTCCTGTCGAGGAGCAGGCGGCCCCGCTCGTCCCTCGACCTCCCGGCCCAATTCAGAACCGCGATCAGGAACTTGAGGTCGTGCTCGACGGTGCAATTCGTCACGGGCCTTCCGCTCGGGCCGATCCTTCCGGCCCGGCGCTCCCGGATGAAGCGGTCCCAGTCCCTCTGCGACAGCGTCTCGGGTCTTCGGTCCCGTCCGAGAAAGTCGAGGAACATCGCCGTCGCCGCCCGGTCGTGCAGGCGGGACGTCTTGCCCTTGGAGGGCGTCACCTCCTCACCGTAGATTTCAAACAGCGTCCCCAGGGTGAGCGGCTCGGGCTCAGCCTCCTTCCGGCCGTTCGGCTCCAGCCCCTCGAAGCCTGCGGCAAACTCGTCGGCCTGCCGCTTCGCCCGCGACCAGTCGCGGTGTTTGAGGGACCGGGTGCGCCTGCGCCCGTTCTCGCGCCACTCGATCTGGAGGATGCCGGTCTTCGGATCCGGGAACACCCTCACCCGGTTCCGGCCCCATTCGCCGGCGCTGTATGCGCGCCGGTTTCGTTTCGTGCGTGCCATCGTTCGATTCCTCTCTCGATGGACTGCACGATCTGCGCGAACGAAGTATCGCGGAGAGGGGGCTTCTCCGCCACTCGCGTCCCGATTCTCGCGCCGGGGGCGCGGTGGCGGCTCGGGCGGCCGCCGTCGCCGCCCAGGGGGCTTGACGCGGCGGTTCCGTGGCGGCCCCGTTTTTTGCGGGGTTTCCGGGGAGCCAGATGTGCTTTTGTTTCACAAAAACCTCTGGCCGGGGGACCATCCCCCGGACCCCCGAATGACCTCCCCGCGCCACAAAGGAGGCCGGCCGACATGGCCCGTCCCAGTAGCCCGAGTCCCAACGCCGGTGCCGGAGCCGCACGATCTGCCAGTCTACCCGTTGCGCGGTGACGGAGGTGCGCGGTGCTGCGTCCGTGGCGTATCTTGCTGACTGACAACAGACTGAGCGACGCCGAAGGGCGTCGGGTCGGGGGAGCCCCGAACTCAACGGAGCGGACGTACCATGCATCGGCTGACAACACAGCACCACGCCAAGCGCATCGTGGGGGGCACGGCGGCCTTCATCACGGCGCTCGCAATGGCGGCTCTCCCGCTCCCCGCGCAAGATGTGATCGAACTCCCCGCCGCGGACCGCCGCCTCGACGCCGACTTCGAGGAGATCTACAAGCTGGGCGCGCTGGATGGGCGTGGGTGGGAGACATTCGGTAACATCGTCGGCGTAGGCTTCGATGGTGCCGGGAACCTCTACATCTTCGACTCGGGGGCGGTCCGAATCTATGTCGTCGATCAGCAGGGCAATCTGGTCCGGCAATTCATCGGGGAAGGAGAGGGTCCGGGTGAGTTCGGGGGCAACTATGCAGCCGGGATGGATTTCGCCGTCATGCGGGACAGTCGGGTGGCTGTCTACGACATCGGGCGAATGGCATTCGCCCTCTTCGACGCGACCGGCGAGTTCGAACGCACGGTCCCCTTGGTAGGTCCGCAGACGCACACGCCGATGATCGGCGGCATTCAGGCTTTCCCGGGCATGGAGCGGGTGCTCTCCACCACCGAAGTCAGCTATCTGAGGAGGACCGAGCCCGGTCCCGACGACGAATCGTCGGTACCCTCGTTCCGGTATGTCCTGAGCTACGGTTTGAGCGGCGATCAGGTCCGCCTCGATTCTGTCGCGGCGGGATGGAGGCCGTCCGGCGATCCGGAGGCGTTCAAGCCCCCGCTGGCGGCGGGCGTGCTGCCCAGCGGGGCAGTGGTGTACACGGACTCCTCTGCGTACGCGATCAAATTCGCGGTGCCAAGCGGTGGCGTGACTCGAATCCTGACCCGTCCGTTCCAACCGCGCCGCGTTACGGAAGCCATGAAGGCCGCCGAACTGGAACGTCGGCTGGAGAGGCTTGGAGACGGGGGTGGCGACCCGATGCGGCAACGAATGATCGAATTCCGCCGCGGCCAGATCGAGGCAATGGAGTTCTTCGACGAGGTCCCGGTTGTCCTCGCCTTGAAAACGAGCTGGGAAGGCACCATCTGGGTGTGGCACCGAGGTGACGAGGGGACTGAGGGCAGCCGCATCGACCTCATTACGCCGGAAGGCCGCTATCTGGGCACCTTCGCGCCCGGCTCAACCGCGATGCCATCGGCCTTCGGCCCAGACGGGCTGGTTGCTTTCGTGGAGACCGACGACCTCGACGTGCCTTACGTGGTGGTGAAGAGGTTGCCGGATGGGATGCGCTGATCCCTCCACGTCCCCGCCGAAGAGCCGGTCGCGTCCGTTACGGGATCGCGAACCCCTCGTGGAGCCTCAGGCACTCTTTGCCGACACCATCAATCTATCTTTCATGTTGGCGCGAGACCCCGCGCGCTTCCTACGTCACGCGAAAGGGAACCACTCCATGTCAGCGAACTCCAACAGCCCAAGGCATGTTCTACTAAACCGAGCCACCCAAGCCGCCATGATCCTGGCCGCCCATGTCTGGGCCGCCACGCTCGCCGCTCAGACGGTAGTCGAGAGTGAGAATACGATTGGCCCGGACCTGTCCCTGTCCGACGAGCCGTTGGTGCGCATCGGTATCCTTGATGGTCCGATGGAATACATGTTCGGCGAAGTAACCGGCGCGATTCGGCTGCAAGACGGGAGTGTGGTCGTCGTGGACGAGCAGAGCTACGAGGTCCGGATGTTCGACGGCGGTGGTCGGCACATGTGGACGCGCGGACGGGAAGGCGAGGGGCCGGGAGAGTACGAGGGACTGCGGTTGCTGAGGGGCTGCCCAGGAGCGGCAATCACAGTTTTCGACTGGGCCTTGGACCGGCTTACCGAGCTTGATGCGGATGGCAACGTGATCGACACGCGGGGGCTCAGCGCGGCCGGAGTGAATCCGTACAGCGAGCCCCTGTGCTCGCCCGACGGCAGCCTGGTATTCACGCCGTGGCCGGAAACGGATTACGCGTCCTTGACCGTGGGCGAGATCTACCGCTGGAGCATGGCGGTGAACTGGGCGCGGGGTGACAGCGTGATCGCCCTGCGTTCCGGGATACCGGGCACGGAGCGCTTCTTTTCTGGCGGAGGCACCGGACCGAGGGAGTGGGGGAAGGTGATGGTCTTTGCGGTAACGGCCACCGGCGTGTGGTACGGGTCGGGTGACGACTACGAACTCGAACAAGTCGACTGGGCTGGTCGCGTCAGCCGTATCGCACGGTGGAGCGGACCGGACCTCGGGGTCACGACCGAGCATCTGGACCGCTACCTGCGCGCCTACCTGGCCCGGTACGACACTCCTGCGGAACGTCGGCGCTTCGAGAGGGAAAGATGGCCGGACATTCGTGAGGACCTGCCGGAGCGGTTCCCCGCCTTCGAAACGGACGGGCTCATGGCGTTGCCGGACGGCGGCTTGTGGGTGACGACCTTCGGCTGGCGGGCACCAGACCAAGAACTCCACCTGCTGAACCGAGACGGCGCGTGGGTCGGTCGCCTCGTTATCCCCGCGCGCTCGACGCTACTCGACGCTGGCCCGGACTGGGTGCTGCTCTTGGAGCGTGGCGAATTCGATGAACATAGCGTGGCTGTGTATGAGTTGGGGGAGGCGGTCGATTCCGGTTAGCCCGGTCGGACGGGTCCGGCCTGTTCACCGATCGGAGAAAGCCGATACCGCAGCCTCGTCGGGGGCCAAATCGGGACGTGCTGGCCCACCGCTGCGGCCCCCCGGACCCGAATGCTGAGGCCTGAAGGCTACGAAAGCGCCGTCGGCAGGGGACTCCGCCGAGAACAAGTGTTTTTGAGGGGGATCGAAGGGGGGCAACAGCCACCCCTCGTCAGCCCGTTTGTACCCACAAGGGACTGCCCACCATTTGTCAACGGTGTTGAAGGCGGGGCTGTAACCCCGCGTCGGGGGGCGGGACGGGCTGGGCAGTGTGTCGCCGTGCGTGCTGCTGGGTGTCGGCCGAGCATCGCACCGGGAAGGGCGAGGAGATGGTCGCAGCCACGGCCGGTGCAGACATCCTCGAAGCGGATGACAGCATCCCCTCGGCGACCGCTGCCGGGGTTCGAAGGGGCGGAGTCCCTCGCCAGCCCATGGGTTATACCCAGGGTAAGCTGGCTGAGCCACCTAACAAGTGGCTCAGCCAGCCCCACGGACGCCCGCGAAACGCTTGACAACGCCGCCCGGCTCGAAAGGTTTCCGAGGTGCCTGGCGGCGGAGCGGACGAGGGGGCGGGCGAACCGGCGAAACTCGCTTGGGGACGGGAGATCGTCCGGTTTACGAACCGTCAGGGATTCCCCGCGAACGTACACCAGTACGTCCGCACCCCCTTGGGCTGGTTGCGCGAGACCGCTCTGTTCACGGGACAATCAAGCCACTGGCCGAGCCACATAGCGCGTATTTCATCAAGGTCGGCCACCTCTGGTGCATCGGCGTATTTCTCGCACAGCGCATCCGACGCCAACGCCACGAACCCATCGGTCCCCCAAGGTATCTTGACGCTAAGGTACTGACAGCCAGCAAGATAGTCGGCCACCTCTGTCGCTGGCAGCGACTCGGGAATGTAGACATGGAGGTCAGCCTGCCCGATGTCGGTTCCGAACATTGGGCCAGGACGCCCAGTGCCGCCCCATGTGGGACGGACTCGAACTTCGTGATGGTTGCCGCCCGCACCTGCCTTGTCGTGGACCTCGACTTGCAGGTCGGGTGTCTGTGCCGACGCTTCACGCCGAATCGGCGGGGGCTCAGATACAGGGCACCGGGCTTCGTGTTCGGCGAATCCGCTCAACGGGAACCGCCAGTAAAACGTTCCATTGGCATGCGTGGGCATTGCCACCGTCAGTATTTCGCCAACCCGCAACTCATCGCGAACGGTCAGCCATTGGGCGACTGCGTGGCTTTCCCCGGTCAAGTGTATCCCCGAGCGGTACGGTCCCCCCAACCCCCGCCACTCGACAGCGTGGACCTCGCCGTCGTCGACACGGGCTGTTCCGGGCAGAACGTCGAAATGATCGGTGCCGGACTCGCCCACTCGCTTGAAGTACCGCCGACCGTCGACCGCCCGCTGTGGGCCGCCAATGACGACGATATTGACGGAAGGACGGGGATCAACGCATCCGATAACGAGCGCGGTCACCTCGTCATGGCGTGTCCGCTGGTCGGCACGGCGTCCCGTCGGTTCACCTAGGCGCTGGAACGATACTGGGCGCTTTTCACCCATCGGGTCCACGTCGCCGCCCACCTTTGTCCACTGGCTTGCGGTTGCCGTCGCGGGGATGGTGGTGGCGACCAATACGGCGACCAGAAGGCTGCTACGGCACGCCGGAAGGATGTTACGGCACATGGGGAACCCTTCCCCGAAGCCCCCAGATGTCCCGAACGACGATCGCCGCCGGAGGCTCGAAATGGTCATATGCGTTCGCTCGACTTCCTGCCTGTTTGCCACGTCGGGCTCTTGTAGATCAGCGGGCGACCCGGCGAAAATGCCGGTGGCCCCACTGGTGCTGTGATGCCGACAACGTACGGGGCGGAGTCCCGATACGCAAAACTGGACCGGCTCCAATGGATTCGGTCGCTGGGGAGGTACTGGAACATCCGAAAAAAAATGCGGGCGGAGCTCATTTGGTCGTAACCGCCCGGCTTGGGAACCGCCTGTAGCGAACAGCCCGAGGCGGTTACATGACGACCTCGAACAGGCGACGAAGGACCCGCTCTGATTCCCGCCATTCAAACCCGGTTTTCCGGTGATTATGCCCTTGCGTCAAGGGGATCATGGGGTTACCTTTCATTATGGGA
>JAPPGI010000147.1 GCA_028874985.1 Gemmatimonadota bacterium
TATCCGATCCGGCGTTCTCCATTGAGGTTACGGTCATCGTTCACGTTGTCAAGTCGTCCCCTCCACTCCAGAGTCACACCGTGCACCGCACCGCGCTCCGCCCCACCCACCCGTCCCGCCCCACCGCACCCCTTCTCGGCACCTTCCTCCTTGCGGCCACCGTCCTCCCCCTCCCCACCCCCCACCCCCTCACCGCCCAGCAACCACCCGACGACCCCTTCGCCCGCGCCACCGCCGCCCTCCGCTTCCGCACGATCGGCCCCACCATCATGGGCGGGCGCGTCGCGGACCTCGCCGTCGTCGAGTCGGACCCCGCCACCTTCTACGTCGGAACAGCGAGCGGCGGCGTATGGAAGACCGAGAACGCCGGGATCACCTTCACCCACGTCTTCAAGGACGAGGCGACCGCTTCCATCGGGGACGTCACGGTGGCGCCGTCCAACCCGAACGTGGTGTGGGTCGGCACCGGGGAGCCGCAGAACCGGCAGAGCTCCCCGTGGGGGGGCGGCGTCTACCGTTCGACCGACGCGGGGCGCACCTGGAACCACCTGGGGCTGGAGAACACCCACCACATCGGGCGCATCCGGGTCCATCCGCGCGACCCCGACGTGGCCTACGTGGCGGCGGTGGGGCACCTGTGGGGCCCGAACCCGGAGCGGGGCGTGTACCGTACCACCGACGGCGGCCGGAACTGGGATCTGGTGCTCTTCGTCGATGAGGACACCGGCGCCGTCGACCTGGCCATGGATCCGGCCGACCCGAAGACGCTCTTCGCGGCCACGTACCAGCGGCGGCGGCGCGCATGGGGCTTCAACGGGGGCGGTCCCGGGAGCGGGATCCACCGCACCACCGACGGGGGCGACACCTGGAAAGAACTGACCGAGGGACTGCCGGAAGGAGACAAGGGACGGATCGGCCTCGCCATCCACAGGGGCGACGGCAACCTGGTCTTCGCGCTGGTCGAGGCCGACGCGCGCGGGCCCCGGCAGGGCAGTCCCGGTGGGGGGGGCCGGAGGAGCATAAGGAACGGCGTCTACCGCTCCACCGACCGCGGCGAGACCTGGGAGCACATCAGCACCACCAACAACCGACCCATGTACTACAGTCACATATGGGTCGATCCCAACGACCCGGAGCGGATCTACCTGGGCGGCGCCTCTCTCTACCGCTCGTCGGACGGAGGGCGCAACTTCACCTCCGACGGCGCGAGCGGCGTCCACCCCGACCACCACGCCCTCTGGATCGACCCCGCCAACTCCAACCACCTCATCCTGGCGGGCGACGGCGGCGTATCGGTCAGCCGGGACCGTTCCGACAACTGGTACCAGCTGCGCAACCTGCCGATCGCGCAGTTCTACGAGATCGGCGTGGACATGCGGGACCCCTACCACGTCTGCGGCGGGCTTCAGGACAACGGTTCGTGGTGCGCGCCCTCCAACACCCTCTCCAGCCAGGGCATCCGCGCGCGCGACTGGTACAACGTCGGCGGCGGCGACGGCTTCTTCACCGTCATGCACCCCGCCGACCCGGACATCATGTTCGTCGAGTCCCAGGGCGGGTTCCTGGCGCGGGTCAACCGGGCGACGCGCGAACGAGCCTCGATCCGGCCGCTGGCCCGGCCCGCCGAAGACGACGACGGGCGCCGGCTGCGCTGGAACTGGAACACGCCCATCCTGCTCTCCTCGCACGACGACCAGGTCGTGTACGCGGGCTCCAACATCCTCTTCCGCTCACCGGACCTGGGTCGGAGCTGGGCGGAGATCAGCCCCGACCTGACCTGGGCCATCGACCGCGACACGCTGGAGCTGATGCGCGTGAAGGGATCCGAGCCCCAGATGTCCCGCAACGACGGGCAGGCCAACTACGGCAACCTGACCGCACTCGCCGAGTCTCCGCTCGACCCGGGCGTGCTGTACACGGGAAGCGACGACGGGCGGGTGCACGTCACGCGCGACGGGGGCGGCAGCTGGACCGACGTGACCCGGAACCTGAAGGGGCTGCCCTCCCACACCTACGTCACCCGCATCGTGGCCTCCCGCGGTGAGGCCGGGGGCGTGTACGCGGTCTTCGACGGGCACAGGAACGACGACTTCAGCCCCTACATCTTCCACAGCGACGATTTCGGCGAGAGCTGGAAGCCCATCGTCGACGGGCTCCCCCACACGTCGCTCAACGCCTTCGCCGAGCACCCCACCACCCACAGCCTGCTCTTCGCGGGCAGCGAGGTCGGCGTGCATGTCTCGATCGACGGTGGCGCGAACTGGCGTCGCCTCGGCAACGGCCTGCCCACCGTCCCCGTGGACGACATCGTCGTTCACCCGCGCGAAAACGACCTGGTGATCGGCACCCACGGCCTCGGCATCTGGATCATGGACGACATTGCGCCGTTGGAGGATCTGTCCGGCGAGGTGCCGGCCTCGGCCGTGCACCTGTACCCGGTGAGGCGCGCCACCTCCTACAATCCGTATCGCCCCCAGGGCTGGACCCCCGGGATCTTCGCGGCGCCCAATTCCCCCGGCGGGGCCCGCATTCGCTACCACCTGGGCTCCGCGGGCGACAGTGTGACGATCAGGATCACCGACGCCGCGGGGGTCGTGGTGCGCAAGCTGGACGGAAGCGCCGACGAAGGGCTCAACGAGGTCGCGTGGGACCTGCGACTCGTGGAAGAGGATGCCGGCGGGGAGCCCCTGAATGCCGGCCCGCGGGTGTTGCCCGGTACCTACACCGTGACGTTGGCGATGGGTGAAGAGACGATGAGCAGAACGCTGGAGGTGCGGCTGGACCCGCGCGCCGAGATCTCGCAGGCCGACCTGCTGGCCCGCCAGGAGGCGATGCTGGACTCGTACCGCATGTCCGGCGCGGTATCCGGCGCCCGGGAGCTGATCGAGACCATGCACGGGCATCTGAACGGAATCGAAGACCGGATCGACGAGGCCGCCGAGCCCCCCGCGGATCTGCGGGAAGAGGTGGATACCCTCCGCAACGAGCTGGATGAGGTGGAGGAGGACCTGGACGACGCCGGGCGGGGCGCATCGGTGTGGCGAGCGATACAGCGCGCAACCAACGCGCCGACCGCGGACCAACTCTGGACGATCGACCGTTCCTGGGAGCGGCTGCCCGGCGTGATCGAGCGGGTCAACGTGCTCCTGGCCGAGAGGCTGCCCTTGTTGTTCGCCAGGGTGCTGCCCGAAGACCTGCGGCCCGACCCGGGTGAAGCGGTGGCGGTGCCGGTGAGGAGGCGGTGAGGCCGGCCTGACGCCGGCGCCCGACACAGGCCCCGACGTTACGTCAGGGTCAAGGGGGGAGTGAATCAAGGCAAGGAATCGTCCAAAGTCATACAGGACTGCACGATCTGCGCTTCTTGCCGAAAGGCCGTGTCTGATCTCTCTCGGCTAAAAGAGCGGGGAAATCGCATCGAATGGCGGGAAAACGAACGCCTCGGAACTGGCGAAAGAGCTGATGTTCAGGCGAGTCGATACGTTCGATCATTGGTGGCCATCCGAGGAAACGCACGAACGAACCGCTAGGGCGAGTGCCAGCGAATCGACGCCGAGCCGGTGTCCGCAGGGAGGATCATCCAACGAGGGGCAATCAGAAGCTCGCCTCCGCGCCTGCGGTTGGACGCCGAATAGCGGAGGGAATAGGATCTGACCGCCGCCCAATCGTCGTAAAGCGCTCGCACATCCGCGCAGTCGTCGTAGGTCAGCACCCACGGGCTGCCGTTCATCGTCTTCAGAACCTGAGCGAGCCGCGCATGATACGGGGCGTCAAGCGCATTCAGGTACAGCGTAGGTCCTTTCCCGAAGTACGGCGGATCGATGAAGAAGAACGTGCCAGCATCCGCGAGACTCCGAATGAAATCGATGCCGTCCAGCGCGGATAGGTGGATCCGCGACGCCCGTCGAGCGACTCGTTGACAGCGCTCCACTAGACCCTGCCGGTTGAAACGAGCATCAAGGCGCCACTTCCCGGCTTGCTTGATTCCGCCGATTGGACCCCCGTTGCGGATAATCCCAGAGCGATTACACCGGTTCAGGTAGAACGCTGCGAACGCCCGTTCCAGCCGTGACGCCGAGCTAGGATCACGGTAGATGGCCCGCTGGCGGAGCCACTCGCCTATCGTGAGCGGCGCGGTATGGATCATTTCCGAGAACTGGTCGATCCGCTCTAGGACCGCCCACCAAATGTCCGAAACAGCTTCATCGATATCGTTGATGTGGATTGCCGGCGCCTCCCCGCGAAACAACAGCGTCAACGCCGCCCCAGCGCCACCCGCGTACGGTTCGGCGAAATCTCGGTCTCGAAGTCGATTGGCGACCCGCACGCGGTTCAGGAGCCCCGCCATCGCGGACTTCCCTCCGGGATACCGAAGAGGACTAGCAGTCCCCATCTCGCGACACCCCTACCAGGAAGCCATCGTTCGCATGCGAGCGGCGCTCGGGCGGGAGTAAGCCAGCCGCCCGGTGCCGTCCCCAGCGGATCGTGGTCGGCTTCAAGGGCGATGCCCCTGTAGTGTGGCCTCGATCCACTCTCGGAGCCGCTCATCAAGTTGACTGTCCATGGTATCCAAGCATAGCGCCGAGATACGGCATCGGTCGAGCAGGATCTGATCGGTCCCCGCGTCGCTCGCGTCCCCTTCCGACAAGGCTCGCGGGACGAAGAATGCCGGAATCGGATCCACGGCGATCGATCCGGCGAAGTTCCTCTTGCACCAGCGTCGCGGTTGGAGTTCGTGTGTCTTCTTCTTCCAATGTCGGCCGGCCGCGCACTGGCCGAACAGGATCAGTTTCGAGGCTCTCCTGTCTGGGAACTCCTTCCACGCCACGACATCGAGACCATCGTCCTGGCTCCGATTCAGATTCTCCTGATCCGCGCATGCCTTCCCCTCGCGCAAGAGACTGGCTAAATGGGAGACCGCTTCACGGAAGCCCGCCGGAAGGTTGCGCCGGGGCGATCCGAACACGACCGCGGGGCTACTGTCACCTAGGTACCGACCGGCAGCCGTCGCGCTCAACTCCTCGAAGAGCTTGTAGACCGTGGTTCCATCGTGGTGGTCATCGGTGAAGCCAAGAGACACGAGCAACTGAAACAAGTAGGGCGAAGGGCGGCCACGAAGCCGAAGCCCATGTTGGCTGACGTCAAACGGGTAGGCGTCACGGGGTCCGCATGCTTGAGCCCGGTCGCCAAGCGCTTGGATCCACTCGTCCAGTCGCGTCTCGAATGGCTCGATGTCTTGCCATCCTGCCTCGGGTGGTTCCCTCCCGCGCTCCGCGTAGGTCGCGGTCGCTTCCTCCTCAGAGACGGTACGCCGGAGTTGGCCAATCACATCGGCCCACGCGAGGTAGCCGGTGGAGTTCACCAAGCAGGTCCACTCCAGGCGGTCGGCAGCTTCCTCGACCGCCAGACTCGCGTCGACGGTCAAGACTCGTCGCGCGACATGAGAGTCTTGAGTGACTTGGCCTGCCTGAGGAGGCTATTCCCCGCTTCCACCAGTTCTTCCTCGCCCTTGAACCCAGTCGAAACGAAGCTCATGGCCTCCCTCGCGTTGGCCTCGGCCTTGGTGAGCGCCGTCCGAAACAGGTGGGCGTCGCCGAGTGAAGCGTCCAGCGCGACCGAAAGGGACTTTCCGCTCTCCAGCAAGTCGATGCCCTTCTGCACCTCAAGAGTCTGGGCAAGGTGACGAAGGTCCGGGTTCTGGCGGCGAACCGTCGCGTCGATGTTCTGTGACTGGCTCCCGAAGAGCCATCGCATCAGAAATCCCAATTGCCGCAGGTGGCTTTGGGGAACCGGTTCTTCGTTCTCCAGCGCTTCGGGGTCGACTCCCAGGTACTTCCTGATGGACACATAGCCGAGCGCCGTCCACAGGTGGGAGAACGGGAATCGACGGTGCTGGGTGTCTGTCGTATCGAAATCGAGCTGTTCCTGCGCCTGCCGGAGGACCACATATCCTCGGTACAGGCGCGCCACCGTCTCGTGGCGGTCTCCGATCCCCGACGCGATCTCAGCGAGACTCACGTCGAAGTCCCGCCGGACGCCAAACACGTAATCCGCCTTGGCGATGGAATCCCAAGCCTGCGGGCCGTTGACGTGCTTGAAGCCAACGAAACCCCAAAGCTCCTTTCTCGTCGCTTGAATCACCGGGAGCGTTCGGATTGATTCGAGCACCGCCTCCGATGGATGTTCCTTGAGCGCGATCCCGAGCCGCTCCCGAAGATCAGCATCCGAGAGGATCTTGACCGCCGCGAGCCGTCGGTTGCCCTCGACTACGATGAGACGGCCGTCCTCCTTGGTCGCGAAGAGCTCCTCATGCTGCCAGAAACCGTTCGCCAGAATGGAGTCGACCAGCTCGTTCACCGACTTGTTTCGCCAGAGCCAGAGCAGGATATCATCCTGCTGTTCGACAGAGAGCCCTTCGTCCGCAAGCCGCGGGTTCGCGGGATCGAGGTACAGCTCGGCTGGGGCGCGACCAACAACCGCCAAGGCGAATCGTCCTTTCTAGAGAGGAGCCGGGAATCGGGGTGGTACCGGAGAGCCGACGCTGGGTATCCGAACACCGCCCTTCAGTCTGGCGGTTCCGAGGACTCGTGGCTACCCCAACCCTGGATCCGACCCGCCATTCTCCTCCCAAGAAGCCGCGTCTCGCAGCCAAGCTCCCCCTCTGGAGGCGAGTCCGATAGTGGAGGCTCCCAGTCCAACAGCCGCCGGAGTTCGGAACATTTCCGATGTGGCCTTCCGCTCTCACAGGTTGACCGATATGCTTCGAGTGCCCCGGTCGCCTGCCCCGATCACCAGTGTCTTCTCCTCAGAATCGGAAATGCCACCTCGATCTACTCCTTCCCGCACCAACCGTCGCGATCCCCAGTTGCCCCTGCGCCGCGAGGTCGACGGCAGCGTGCCGCTAGGCATGGCGCCTCTTCAAGGCGTACCAAGACGAGTCTTCTTGGACACATGTGTGGTCAACTTCATGCTCGATCACGGCGAGCAGATCTATGACGGCGGGTCGGTACCAACTGACGCCAAGCAGCGCGTAGCTCGAGACATCGAGGCCATGTCCGACATCATGTTCGTTGGCAAGCGGGCAAAGTGGCAGCTCGCGATTTCTCCCCATACGTTACCCTATCTGCCAACGCGGGGGGAGACGCGGGAGGGTAAAATGATTAGAGTAGG
>JAPPGI010000107.1 GCA_028874985.1 Gemmatimonadota bacterium
TATTCTGGCCCGCAACACCTGCGAAACGCCGTGGTCGCACCGGCTGGACCTGCGCCTCTCGCAGACCGTCGAGGCCCTCGGGGTGTCCGCGGACGTTACCCTCGACATGATGAACGTCCTCAACTTCCTGGACCCCTCCTGGGGGCTCGTCCAGGTCTCGAACCCGGTCGTCCGGATCTGGCGGGCCCACAGATCCAGACCCAGCCCCGACAACCCGTGCCCGGGATGGCCCGTGGAACCGTGCGCACCGAATCCGTTGGAGGTCTACTATCTGGGTGGGATTCGCCGGGGCCGGGAACCCGGCGTGATCGGCACGGCACTACGGCCGTGGGCCCCGGAGGTGCCGTCCTCGCAGTGGCGTGTGCAGCTGGGGTTGCGGATGCGGATGGGGCGTTAGGTACGGGCGCAGTTCGGGCTGGCAGCGACAGGTTCAACCGGTTCCGCCGCCGCTCGAATGCCGGGGGGATTCTGTCCACGGGCCGCCGGTCCGCCGGCTGCCGGCGCGAGCGCGTTCGTAGGTGTAGAGGAAGTTGGTGAAGCCGCGGTCGTAGTCCGACAGGCCGTTCTGTCCGGTGAGCCTCATGCGCGAATCGTACAGTTCCCTCATGGCGGTGGTGACCGGGCCCGGGCGCTGGCCGGGGGGACGGAGCCGCCGGAAGTCCTCCAGGACGGGACCCGAGAGCGGGGTCTCCTCCAGCAGTTCCCCGTAGCGGACCGGGTCGTCGCCGTCCAGAACGCGGAGGTTGCGGTAGACCCGTTCCGCCAGCGCCGACTGGCGAAGCTGCGGATCGCGAGAGCGTGACAGCGCCAGGTACGCGAGCGCCTGCGCCTCCAGCTCCATGAGGTAGCCCTTCCGGTGGCAGAATTCGTGCGCGAGGATGTGGGGTTCGAAGACGCCCGTGGCGCGGAACACCGCGATGTCTCCGGAGAGTATGTCGCAGCTGCCGGAGGCGAAGGGCATGATCAGACGGGTGAGGGTCATCTCGCGAACGGAGCTGCTGGTCTCCACCCGCTGCCCGGTTATCCCGGCGATGTACGAGGTCAGGCGTTCGTTCACGTCGCCCGCGAGGACCCGGCGCCGACGCGTGACCGGTTCGTAGACGCTCATCAGCTCCTCGGAGAAGCGGTGGACGTCCTCCTCCCGGCGCGCCGGCGGCATCTCGTCCATATGCTTCACATCCGAGCCGAAGGTGGCCATGAAGTCGATCTTCCTGACGCCCCGCCGGCTGGCCCAGTCGCTGATCACGCTGCCGGCGTACATTCCCGCGGCGGCGGCCTGCACCAGGCGGCCCGGCAGGGTGGCGCCCACGATGAGACGGGAGGCCAGCGGCGCCGCGAACATCAGGTCGGTGAGCGAAACCGGAGAGTACGTCGCGCTGTTCGGGATTCGAATCGTCTCCATATCTTCCATCCTGCCGCGTTTCGTTGGGGGTCGCGGACCTTGCCAGCCCCCTAATGAAGTGTCTCCCCTCGTACCCCGGCAAGGGACAGGGATCCACCGTGTTCCACGACAAGACCGATTCGCCGGCGACGGACGGCCGCGGTACTCCGGATGCAGGGCGCGATGCAGCCGCGTCCGCGCATGCCGGAGAGCGGCGCGCCATCACCCCCCTTGCCGGGGTGCGCGTGACCGACTTCTCCCAGAACCTCGCGGGACCGTACGCCGGGCAGATCCTGGGGGACCTCGGGGCCGATGTGATCAAGGTGGAGCCGCCCGGCGGTGATCCGGCCAGAAGATGGGGACCGCCGTTCATCGGGGGGCAGAGCCACCTCTTCCAGGTCGTGAACCGCAACAAGCGGAGTGTCGTTCTGGATTTGAAGACGGACGGCGGGCGCACGCGGGCGCTGGAGCTGGCGGCGGAGTCCGACGTCGTACTGGAGGCGCTGCGGCGGGGGGCGGCGGAACGGTTGGGCATCGGGTACGAGGAGGTGCGCGCGGCCAACCCCGCCGTCATCTACGTATCGGTCACCTCGCACGGGCCGGACGGCCCCCTCGCGCGCGACCCGGGGTACGACCCCCTCATGCAGGCGCGCTCGGGACTCATGTCGGTGACCGGCGACCCCGGCGGGAACCCGGCGCGGAGCGGTACGTCCGTCGTGGATATGGGAACGGGCATGTGGACGGCGATCGCGGTGCTGGGCGCCCTCATGGAACGGGAGAGGTCCGGGCGCGGGTGCCACGTCACGACCTCCCTGCTGGACACCTCGCTGGCATGGATGTCCTACCACCTCACCAGCTACCTCGCCACCGGCGTCCCGCCCGAGCGCATGGGAACCGCGCTGGCCATGATCGCCCCCTACGAGGCCTTCGCCTGTGACGACGGCAGCGTCATGATCGCGGCCGGCAACGACGATATCTTCCGCCGTCTGTGCGATTCCCTCGATCTCGATCTGGCCTCCCGGGCCGACTACCGGTCGAACGCGATGCGCGTGGCCAACCGCGAGCGGCTCGCGGCCATCCTCTCGGAGCGGACGCGGCGCTTCTCCACCGAGGCCCTGCTGCGGCTGCTGCGCCGGCACCGGGTCCCCGCCGCCCCCATCCACACCGTCGCCTCGGCGCTCGCCGATCCGCAGACGGAGGCCGCCGGCATGTTGCGCCGGTGCGCGCATCCTGCGATCGGCGACTACGTGGACATCCCCATGCCGGTCCGCTGGGACGGCCGGCGGGCCGCACTGCGCCGGTTTCCTCCCCGGGCCGGCGAGCATCAGGGCGAACTCTTCCCGGAGGGCGCCTGAGCGTGAGGCTGGCGCCGGGGCTCCCAAAGGGAAACCTTCAGGTTGCCATGGGAGTACCGAACACATGACACGGACCGCGCGGACGCCCGAGGTCACGCACATGCCCGACAAGCCATTCATCCGACTGACCGCCCTGGCCGCCGCGGTGGCGCTGGATATCGTCCTCTTCCGGCCGGCCGGCGATCCGGCCTCGGACGCGGCGGAGCTGTTCGTCTTCGCACCCGGGGACTTCGCGGCCGCGATCGCGGTCCAGGAACGGCACAACCAGGACCTGCTCGGCATCCCCGGGGTTGCGGGCACCGCCGTGGCGATCGGCCCTGACGGGCGTCCCGTGGTCAAGGTCCTCCTGGTGCACGGCGGGGTCCCGGGGCTGCCGGCCACCCTCGACGGGCACGCGCTCCTGACCGAAGTCACGGGAGAATTCCACGCTCTGGGAGATATCGATCGGACCGCTACCGCGGCCGGCGGGAGGCCGGTGGCGGCGGGGGACGAAACCGACCCCAGGAGGTCCTTTCCGCGCCCCGTACCGATCGGAGTTTCCACCGGCCAGGTCGACGTCACCGCCGGCACCATCGCGGCACGGGTCGTTTCGGGCGACGACGTCTTCGCCCTCAGCAACAACCACGTCTACGCCAACCGCAACGCGGCCAAACCGGGCGACCACGTCCTGCAGCCGGGAACCGTGGACGGCGGCGTCAATCCCGACGACGCGATCGGCGCCCTGCACGACTTCGAGCCCATCCGGTTCTGCTCCCCCTTCCCCACCTGCCCCGAGAACCGCATCGACGCCGCGATCGCCGCGACCACCACCGACCAGCTGGGCAACAGCACGCCGGCGAACGGCTACGGTACGCCGCGCAGCAACACCGCGGCGGCACGGCTCGGAATGCAGGTCCAGAAGTACGGCCGCACGACGGGTCACACGACCGGCCGGATCAGCGGCATCAACGCCACCATCAACGTCGGCTTCCGCGACGGCACCGCACGCTTCGCCGGGCAGATCGTCGTCGCCGACGGCGGCTTTTCGGGCCCGGGCGATTCCGGCTCGCTGATCGTCTCGGGCGGAAGCGGCCCGATGGCAAGGCGCCCGGTGGGACTGCTCTTCGCCGGCAGCCGGACGAGCACGCTGGCGAACCCCATCGACCCGGTGCTGCGGCGGTTCGATGTCACGATCGACGGAGGATGACGCGGTGAAGGACCGGATCGAGAAGGCGTGCGCGGAGGTCACCCGCAGGGTGATCGGGATCGACGGGGTGACCGGAACCGCGATCGGCCTCAAGGACGGGAAGCCGTGCGTCAAGGTCTACCTGGAACGCGACGACCCCCGGTTGCGGGCTAGAATGCCCCGGTCGCAGGGGGGCGTCAGGGTGGAGGTGGAGGTGATGGGGAAGGTGCGGCGGTGGTGACGAGGGTCGACTCCAGGCGCCGGAACCGCACCTCGTAGCTGAACACGGTATACGCCAGCCATTCACCCGTCGGGTCGTACGCCGGCTGCGTCTTCCGCGTCGGGTCGACCGTGAGTTGCACCGTCTCTCCCCCGCCCAGGGGCACCCGGTGCACCTGGAACAGCCCCGCACTGTCGGGAGCGATGTAAGCGACCCACTCTCCGTCCGGGGACACGGAGATCCCCGAATGCACCTGCTCGGAGGCCCATTCGTGAAAGCGCTCGGGCGTGCCTCCCTCCCGGGCAACGACGTACAGCCCCTTCCGGCCCGCCCCCTCGGCCGCCTCGAAGACCAGCCGCTCCGAGTCGGGGGTCCACTCCGCCTGCAGCGCATCGTGGCGGAAGTCGCCCAGGTCGACCGCGCGCTGGGGCAGTGTCTCGCCGGTCTCCTGGTCCACGGGAATGACGTACACGGAGCTCCTGCGCGCTCCCCTGGCGTCGCGGGTGTAGGTGGGGAAGACGATCCAGCGGCCGTCGGGCGACCACCGGGGCCAACCCGTCTCGAGGCCGGCGTCGGAGACGAGGCGCGGGCTCGCTGTGTCCCCGGCTGGAACCAGGTAGATGTCATCGGTCCCGTCGACATGGCTGTGGTAGGCGATCCAGCGGCCGTTGGGCGACCAGTGCATCCCCTGGTCCCCGGAGTAGGAACGGCGGACGATCCGGTCCGGTGCATGCTTCGGCAGGAAACGGGGCACCGCCACGATCCCTATGTCCTGATCGATGTCGGGATATCCCGCGTCGTCCGTGGCGATGCGCCAGCGGCCGAAGGTGAACGAGATCTCGGTGCCGTCCGGACTCCACGCGGGGGTCTCGGACTGGAAGGAGGTGATGCGCCGGGGCCGGCCGCCGCCCGCGGGGATGGCCGAGAGCGCAACCAGGTAGTGCTGGCTGCGATATACGATGTCGCCATCGGCGGTCACGGCGGGCGCGTACACGTCCCGCTCCGCGCCGGCCAGCTTCCGCGCGGTCCCACCCCCGACCGGCCGTGTCCACAGTTCAAGGACGCCATCGGCATTGGGGGCGGCGTAGTGGATCGCGGCTCCGTCCCGGGAGAATGCCACGTGGCCGTACGGCTCCTGGTCTTCCAGCCACTCCACCGGAGGGCCCGCGCACGGATAGCGAAGGTGCTGCACGCCCCCGTACCGTTCGATGCAGGCGACCCGGCCGGTGGGCGAGACCACGGGAAACGAGAGGCTCCGGCCTTCGCCTATGACTTCTCCGGAAGCTCCATCGGCTTCGACCCGCCACACCCGTGAGGCCCGCCCGTCCCGCACGACTCCGACCAGCGACTTGCCGTCAGGCGCCCAGTTCAGCTCCAACAGGCGGGATCGGGAAGGAAGACCCCGGGAGTAGCGACCGCCCCACATCGTCCGCTTCCTCCCTGTCCGGATGTCGTAGACGAACCAGCCCTGGCGGCGGCGGTCGAAGGTGCTCTCGTGAACGAGGACCCGGTCGCTGTCCGGGTGCCAGGCCAGGTAGCGCAGCTGGCTGGGGGCGAATCCGAGGCTCCGTACTTCGCCGGCGCCGAGGTCCCGGACCAGCAGCTCCCGGCCCTGGGTGTAGGCGAGTAGCCGGCCGTCCGGAGAGACCCCGCCCACCGGGTCGCGATACGCCACCGGACCCATCTGATGGGCCGTGGCGAGTGGGAGCGCTTCCGGGCCGGAGTCGCAGGCGATGGTCCCGGTTCCGGCGGCGGCCGCGGCGAGCGCGGCCGCGGCGACTGAACGGGTCATTGAATCCTCCGGGCGCGGTGTCGTATCTGCCCCGGGCCGTCAGCCCGCGCCGTGAAGCCTGGAGGCCAGGTACATGGCGGCTTCTCCCATCCGCGGACCCGGCCGGCCGAAGAGCGAGGCATCAACCGAGATCACCCGGCCCGCGGCCACCGCCGCCACCGCAGACCAGCCCGGCCGCGCCGCCAGCCACACCGCCGACGGGTCGCGGTAGCCGGGAGGGGCCACGGGTGTGCCATAGCCCTGAACCGGTACGATCAGGTACGCCGGATCCCTCCGCACCACCTCCTCCATGCTCACCAGCGGCCAGTTCCCGCGAATGTCTCGGAACGCGTTGACGGCGCCGGCCGCATCGAGCACCGAGTCCAGGAACGTACCCGCCCCTGCGGTCATCGGTGGATCGGACTGCACGACGTACACGACCCTCACGGGATCCCTGCCCGCCCATGACCCGGCCGCCGCCTCGAGCTGTTCCTCCACCCGGGCGATCAGCGAGTCCGCCCGCTCCGCGAGACCGACCAGGCGCCCCAGGTTGCCGGCGTGCCTACGAAAGTCGTCCACCGTCTCCAGCGCCGCGCCGTACCAGGGCACGCCGATCTCATCCAGCCGGTCCTCCAACCGCGGGCCGTTGGCGCCCGACGCCCACAGGACGACCAGCCCGGGAGCCAGCGCCGCCAGGAACTCGACGCTCGGGTCGATGCCCCCGCCCACGGATGGCAGCTCCGCCACTTCGGTCGCCTCGTCGTAGCGGGTGCGTGCCACCAGCAGGTCCGCCGCGCCGATCGCCACGAGCGTTTCGGTGACGGCGGGGATGAGCGAAACGACGCGGGTGCGCGGTGCGGAGACGTCGTGCGGTCTGCCCCGGTCGTCGATCACTGCGCTGGGGACGACCTCCGGTTCCCGATCGGGTGCGCAGCCCGCCAGCGCCGCGAGAGGTGCGCTCAGCGCGACGGCTACCCGGAATGGGGCGGCGCCGGACTTCCGGCGCGCAGCGGCCGGTGGAAGAACCCTCACGGCATTTCCGTGAGAGAAGCACCGCTCCGCGCCGCAAGTTGCAGCCCCCGGGGTGGCCGCTCGCGGCCATTGCAGATTCGAGCGGCGATGCATCCGCGCCGGGTCGCTTCGCGTCCTCCGTTCACGATGTAAAGACAGCATTACATTATGTTATGTATAGTATACAGTGCGCCGTGGAAAGGCGCGCCTTCCTAGTGGGTGCGAACCCCACCC
>JAPPGI010000191.1 GCA_028874985.1 Gemmatimonadota bacterium
TTGGCGTTGCAAGTGCCTCGATTCCCGCGAATCAGCCATTATTCGAGGTCCCCTCTTGAAGCGATTCTTGGACAAAGTCGATTCTCGCTTGGGGCCGGGCGCGCGAGTTCAAGAGCGCGTAAGCCTGGTCCAGCCATTCCTTGATCGGAAAACGCACCAGCGCCATCTCCCGGTCGCTGATGATTCCGTCCACCGTGGTCAGGTTTTCACCGGCCCGCTCGCGCGCGGCAATCCCGCACGCCACCTTTTTGGCATACCGGACCAGAGACTGGCAGCTACGCGCGACCTTCAACCCTGCCTCAAGAGACGACTCCGCAGACGCGTTGTTGTAGTGATTCCAGTGGGTCACGGCTGAATTGAGCAGGGCATCGCAGACCCGGTCTGTCACCGACGTGTACTGGATACTCGTCTCTCCGAGCACGGCTGCAACTTCCGGCAGACGCTCCTTTGCCACCATCATGAGCCGTGTCCCGGACGACCCGGCATCCCGGGGTTCAGCGTTCTCACACGCAACCAACGCCCGTTCAAGCTCGCGGCGTGACATTCCGACAAAGCGGGCGGCCAGCGGCGCAGTGCGTGGACCACCGTCCCTTACGGCTTGCGCGAGCACCGCGGCGGGGACGTTCAGGCCGAACTTCCGTGCCTCTTCCGCAAACTGCTCCAGCCCCTCGCCGAACAACTCGCCGATTCCGTCCGGATCGCGGGCCGCAATGTCGTCGCCGAAGGTCTTGCAGTACGCGGATAGATCGGTCCCGCCGAGACTCCCGACGAATCGAGCCTTCACCGTCAGGCCGCGTCGCACATACTCGGCCCGCTCGCGGGATCCGTCAGGCCATCGCTGACCAGGCGGAAGACCGGTCATCCCGGCGAGCAGACAGGCGGTGCCCAGATTGTTCAGACACGATGCAATCCGGGCATCCAAAGGTCGGTTTTCTACTCGTGCCCAGACCGAGATTGCTCCTTGCAGATCGCCACCGCGAAGAACACGTAGCGCGTGGTCGTCGAGCACACCGCCGCTCCCCGTGAACCAGAACAGCCCGAATCGGATGCGATCCTTCGCATCGTGAAGGTCGCGCAGCGTGCGGTCCACGGTACCTTGGTTGCGGCGACACCCCGGAAAGAAGAGGTCGTCGTCGAACTCCAACGGTCTGCCGGCTCGAAGAAATGCCTTTATCTGTCCCTCGCGGCCAGCCCTCTGGGGAACACTCGCGTCGGCAAGAAGGCCGAGGACGTGGAACGGGTTGTCGAGGATCATTCCCGTGGCGGCTTCGGGGCCAATTCCGGGAGATCGCCAGTGGTGTCGGCGAGTCGGCCCGCGTATGAGGGACCGACTTCCCTGACGACTCCGAACCCCTCAACCAGATAGGATCGCCATTCCGGACGCTCTCGGCGCAACGCGGCGCGGTCGAGCCCGAGTCCGTCGATGAGATCGCGGATGTAACGGCTCTCGGCGAGGTGCACCTTGCCGTCCGCCTCCACCATCTGGACGAGAAGATCCAAGAGGAGCATCGCGTCCTCGATGGCCATGCCCGCGTCGCGAAACAGGGTCCGGGCACGCGTCCCTGGGCTCCTGGCGTCGGCGGAGAACTCGGCACGGATGGTCTCCAGGGAACCGTCGACCTGTTCGACCGGCTGCCCCAGTTGCACGGCGACCGAACGGAGGCAGGAGATTTCGGAATCGGCGATCTCGCCGTCGCATCCCATGCACTCGTAGGCGATTCGGAGGAAGTGAGGCAACAGCGGGTGGGGTGTCATTCCGGCTTCCTTTCTCATCGCGGTCATAGGGGTCTCCCGTTCAGTTCAGAATCCGATCCGCCGCTACCGCGGACCGGCCTCGAACGTTTCCCGCAACTTCTCGTATCGCTCAAGCTGATCGGCACTGACGGACGGGCGGTTCCGGCGAATCGCGGTCACGACGTGTTCCATGCCGATTGCACCGGCCCCGCCTGCGAGCGCGCGACTGGCGGCCTCGTTGACCAGAAAGCTGATGTCGCTGGCGATCCGTCCGCGCGTCATGCGTGCCAGTTCGCCGCAATCCATGTCGGGCTCCACGGGTCGGTCGGCCAGATGGATTTCGAACATCGCCTTGCGAGCACCGTAGTCGGGTGGACCGACATAGACTGTCTTGTCGAAGCGGCCGGTGCGGCCTCCGGCCACGTCCAGCCGATGCGGTGCGTTGGTTGCAGCCAATAGGAAGATGCCGTCGTTGCCACAGTCGCTCATCTGGGCCAGCCACTCGTTGACTTCGCTGGCGTAGGCGGCATGGAGATTCCCGTCGCGGGAAGGCATCAGCGCGTCCACCTCATCGAGGAACAGAACGCACGGCGCGCGCCGCCTCGCCTCGTCGAACAACTGCTTGATGCGCTCCTGGGTGCCATGCACATAGATGCTCGCCACGTCGGCGGGACGCACCTTCCGAAATACGAATCCGAGTTCCTCCCCGAACCGCTCGGCGACGAAGGTCTTGCCGCACCCTGGGGGGCCGTACAGCAGCAGGCCATTCAGGATCCGCACACCGAAGTGACGATGCCTCTCTGGATCCCGGAGGACATCGATGACATCTCGTTGAAGGGTTGCCTTAAGGTCGTCGAGCCCAGCGATCGCGTCGAATCCCCGCTTTCCCCCGACCGGACCGAGAACCGGCTTTGGGTGCGGGTCCTGATCGGTCGATGACTTCGCGCGGATGCCCTCGCCGAGGGCCTCCAGCAATGCGCCGGCATCCTGGAATCGGTCCTCCGGACGCAGGCTCAGCGCCTTCCTGATCACGGACAGGGCGGTTGCATCGGGGTTGCCGCCGATGGCCCGCTCCGGAAGCCGCAACGGCTCCAGGCGCGCCCGCAACAGCGTCTCGCGCAGATCGGCTTGCCCACCCGGCGCGTTGGCGGCATACCAGGGAGGAATACCAAAGAGCGCTCGGTAGTAGATGGCCCCGAGCGCGAACACGTCGGCGGCGGGGGCCGAGACCGGCGCCTCGTAGCACTCGTTCGGCAGGTAGTGAGGGTCGACTCGGGAAAGGTGCGAAGCTGCTCCGTCGCTTGCCCTGCGGGCGTGTCCGAAGTCGATGACGACGGGCCGGTCGTCATCGTGCTCACCGGGGTCCAGCACCACGTTGGACGGCGTGAGTTCGTTGTGCGTGACCGGATCGGGCAGCGAATGAAGGTGGGAGACGGCCGCGCACAGTTCTCGCATCAACGATCCGACCGCATTCGCCGAAATCGCGACGACCCGCGCGAGCCTGTGATCGAGTGTCTCGCCGGGCACGAGGTCGGCCAGGAAATAGGGTCGGCCGTCGTCCAGCACGCCCGATCGGCGAATCGGCGGGATGCCGGGGTGGTCCAGCGATTCCATGATCGCGATCTCAAGCAGCTTACCGTCCGGGGTGAAGCGGTCCGCCCCGATCCTGTCCGGGTGGAACACCTTGAGGAAGGCGAGCGCGCCCTTCTCGTCGGCAACCCGGTAGGTGTCCGCGTTTTCGGCCTGCTTGACCGGAAAGCGGATCTCCCAACCGGGGAGGGGGCGGCTGCCGTTACGTAATAGCATCTTGATCAGAATTCGCTGATGGGAACCGGCGGCCGCGGTGCCCGGTCTTCAGGGGCGTGATCCTCCGAGACCAGACCCAGAATCCGCCGCGCATGATCGAGCATCTCCGAACACGGTCGATTGGCCAAGAGGGCCTGCACGCCCTCGTTGACGGCCTCGCGCGCGTCGGTCGGGTCTTTCCACGCGATCCGACTGAAGTATGCCCGTGCCCACTGCACGATCTCGTTGGACCACTCGCAACGCTTGAGGAAGAAGGTGGCTCCGCGCAGATCGGCGATCAGCATCCGGGCGAGCGCCGCGTCTTCCTCCTGGACCACCTGATCATGCTTCCCCTTCCACTCTCTCATCTCCCGCCGCGTGTCGGCGTAGCCCTCCTCCCGATTGGCCTTCCTGAGGTCGGCCCAGACCTCGTCCAGCTCGTCCCTTACCCTCGGCCACTGGCTCTTGGACCAAAGGTGATCCAGCTCCCGCAAGGCTTCCTGCAGGAGGTTGACCGCCTTCCGCGTCTCGTCGGGGTCGGCGGCGTCCTCGAATACTGGTCCCTCGGCCTGGGTGATCTTTTCTTCGATTCCGGCGAGCTCGCCTTCGTCCGCATGACCCGCCTGGTGCAGCTCGACGATGCGGGCGCGCCCCTCCCGGAGTTCGTCCTCGATCCAGTCGGTGTGAGTCGGCAAGCTCCCGTCGGGGATGGGGAGTTCGAACTCTTCGTCCAACGCCTCAAACGCCAACGCTACGCGCACTGGCATCGCGCTCGTCACGTCTGTCTTCAGCGTCAGATCGAATCTCGAACCCGCCGGAATCACCTGGTTCACCTGGGCTCCCGACAACTTCAGGGTCATAAAATGCTGGGAATAGAGGATGTTGGTGGCGGGCGCATTACTCTCACCTTCGAAGATTCGAATCAGCAATTCATCCGTGGGGACCCCAGGGCGAAGCTGTTTCGGGGTCCGAAGGCCTCTGGAGATTCCTGTCACCGGAAGGGGCCTGCTTTGCTCGGCACCCTTGAGCGGCTTGAAGACGTGATCGCCACTCTGTAACTCCACCTCCAAGCCAAGGTGGTTTGTGAGCGGTGAGCCACCCACCCTGGTGCCCTGGATGATCGTGATTTCGGAGGGGTTGGTGACAATCGCATTACCAGACGCATCGGTGACTTGGATGGCAAAGACGTTGGCCCTTCCCTTCTCCAGCGTGACCTCCAGCAGCGCGCCCCGCTCGTCCATTTGGTGCCTCCCGCTGCTCCAACCGACTCGCTGCAATTCGACCTCCAGCCGCCCGCGTGCGTCCGCGTCCTGGCACTGCACATTCACCCATTCCGTGGCGGACAGCGAGGTGGCTTCGTATTCGACACGGAGCTGGAGGTCGCGGGACTCGGTGGTCCGTTTCCCGCCTTCACTCTCGGCTTCGAGTGGGATCGTAGCGGCGTATAGTGCCGCCCCCTGCGCCACGACGGTCATCGGATCGACCGAGGTGTTCGGCTGGCGGATCTGCGCGGACAGCATATCCCGCAGGATCGGCGAATGGGTCGGGCCGCCCACGAGGATCAGCTCGTCGAGATCCGAACTACTTAGGCCGTGACGGGCGAGAAGCGTGTGGCACTTGTCGATCGACCGCTGATAGTACGGTTCGACCACAGGTCGCAGACGCTCCCGCGTGAGGCGAAAATCCAAGGTGATCGCGTCTCCGTCGGGCAGTTCGATCCCGTCAAGGTCCGATTCGACGAAGTAGGAGTCGCGAAAGCTGAGAGCGATCCGAGCCTCTTCGGCCCACCGCTTGAGTGCGTCCGTGAGGCGCCTTTCGCGTCGCGGATCTCCGGCCAGGAACGTCTCGGCATCGAAGTCTGCCGCCGCCTCCTTGAAGATGATCTCCTCCACGACCGCATCGTCTAGCTCCTTCCCCCCGAGGTGGTTGTCGCCCTCGGTGTCCTTCACGGTGATCTGGCCTTCCTCGATCACCACCAGCGCCGCGTCGAACGTGCCGCCCCCGAAGTCGAAGACCAGCCACTTTCCGTCGCGATTCTCCGCGGTCAACCCGTAGGCCATGGCGGCGGCCACCGGCTCCTGCAGGAGGTGACACTGTCGAATGCCGGCCATCTCGGCGGCCCGTAGCGTGGCCTGTTGTTGCGGCACCTTGAAGGCCGCGGGAATGGTCACGACCGCCGCGCTGACATCGTCGTCCGTCACGTAGCGCCGGAGCTCCTTCAGGACTTCGGCCGAGAGCACCTCCGATGTATAGCTGGCAGACGGGTCGACGGAGGGTACGTAGATGTCCTCGGACCCCATCGTTCGCTTGAACTCGACGAACGCGTTCCGGATGTCTTGATCCTGCTTTAGGGCTCGTACCCGATCGAGGCCAAGCTGATTATACGCGCGGGCTCCCACGCGTGTCGATCCCCGGTGTCCGAACGCGACCGCGCTGGATGTCGTGTCGCCCTGCATGTCGTTCTTGACGACCTTTCCTTCCCCACGCTCCATTCGCACCAACGCCGAGTTCGTGGTCCCGAGGTCGATGCCGTACTTGAGTCGGTTCGATGCCATTTCGATGTTCCGGTCAGAAAGGAATGGACTGGGAGGTCATATGGTCAGAACCCCACCGAGACCTTGACGTCGGCGTTCTGGATGATGCTGTTCCGAAAGCGAACCTCAGGGCGGTTCACCCGGGCAATGATCTTCTGGCCGGGATCCAGGCTCTCGTCCTCTACGAGATCGGCGTTGACGTGCATGCCCCCGTCATACCGCCACCCCCGCAGCTCGGTAATCTCGTAGCCCTCGACGTGCAGGTTCTCCTTGATTCGGCGGACGCAGCCCCGCAGCTGCTTGTGGCCCCTCACCTTGGAGTCCATCGCGAGAAGGTTGTTCTCGATGCGATTCAGTTCGTTGCAGACGCCCAGCGCCAGGTCGTGGTCGGGTTCGGGAGATTGCGGGCCATCGGCGGCGCGAGCCTCCTCCAGGGCCACTAGGGTGGCACTCGTGCGCTCCAGCGTGGCCAACTGCTCGCGCAGGAGTTCGCGCGCCTCTTCGGTTGACGAACCGGCCACCTCCTCCGCCTTCGCGATCTTCCGGTCCAGTTCAGACTTCATCGCCTCGACTCGGCTGTCCACGGCGGCCGTACCCGCCCGGGAGCGCCACCACGCCAATCCAACCACACTCAGCACTGCTCCGGCTGCGAAGATCGCCCAAAGGACACTCCGAGAATCGCCGGTCCGGCGTCGTTCTTGCTCGGCCGCGATCGCGTCTCGCGCGGTTTGCAGGCTGTCGAGGACCTGTGCCCGCCAAGTGGCCATGTCGGTTTCTACGCCAGCGAGATCACCGACCAGACCATCCAGGCGGGTCGCCAACGCACCGCTCCGGACCTCCCCTTCCGTCCGCAGCGATCGGATGCTACTCGCGATCCGCGAGTCCCGGTCAGTTAGGGTGCCGAGCGAGTCCGACAGCGACACCAGTGTCGCGCGCAACTCGGCAATCTCCAGAGGCTCTTCACCTGTCGTGGTGGGTGGGGAGGATCCGAAGCTGAATCATAGGG
>JAPPGI010000202.1 GCA_028874985.1 Gemmatimonadota bacterium
CAGGCACGCGCGCCTCAGCTTGTTTCGCACGGTGGAAGCGGGGAGGCCCTCGCGGCCCGCAATCTCGTTGGCGCTCAGCCCGTACCAGTAGCGGAGGAGCAGCAGTCGCCGCTGCTGGTCCGGGAGGCGGGCCAGGGCGCGTCCAATGCGATCCCGCAACTCGGCGGTCTCGGCGGAGGCCAGGGGACCTGGAGCCGTGTCCGCAGCGGCAGTTACCTCGCCGTCGGTCTCGACAAGACGATCCCGCTCGATCCGGTCCCGCCCGACCGCGTCGGTGCAGACACGCTGGCAAAGCGTCTTCGCCCATCCGAGCAACGCCTCCGGGTCGCGGCACTGTCTCCGCTTCTCATGGATTCGAATGCGGCAGGCCTGCGCCAGTTCCTCGGCGGTCGTCCGGTCCCGCGCGAATCGCACGGCGACCGACTGGACAAGCGGTTCGACCCGCCTGAGCAGGTCGTCGTCCCGGCACCGCCCGTCCCCCCGGGTACTGCGCCCGCCGTTGCGGTTCATCCGTCCGCTCCTTTCGGCACGAGATTCGCGCCTCGTTGGCCGAAGCGCACACTAAAGCTGCCGGTGGGACGAGCGCGCAGACAGGGTACTTTTTCCACGACTTTGGTGCCAAGAGGTTCCCGAGTGGTCCGGGAAGAAGTTCCCGTGCCAGGGCAGAAACTTCCCGTCGGGTCGGGAAGAAGGTTCCCGAAATCGGCCCCGAAATGTGCCAAGAACTTCCCGTCCGGCGCGATTTGCCGAAAATATACCGAACAAACTGCCGAATCGGGGCTTCTGGGCCGGTGAGACGTTTTTCTCGCTCGCACCGTCTATTAGGGCGAGGGCACGATCCCAAGGGGGGATCACCCGAACCACGGAGTTGGCCGGGGTCGCGACCGGCACTCCAAGAATAAGGAGGATTCAAATGGACGCGATGAAGAAGTTGCTCAGGCTGACGATGATGTTCTTCGTCAGCGGGCTCGTCGTCGGCACGGCGGCTAGCAGTACCGCCGTCCGGGCGAACGCCCTTCCCCATCCGTGCCAGTACGACACCTGCAAGAACCTCTGGTTCATTGACTGGTGCAGCGGCGAGAGTGGCGCCGCCACGTACTGCAACCACGATGTCCCCAACGTGGACTGCGAGACTACTCCTTGCGACCACGAGGACGGTCCCGACGATGGGCATACCCACTAAGATGATGGCGAAGCCGAGCGCTCGTTGCGGGGCATCCGCGCCGTCACTCGGCGCGGGCGGAGCCAACATCGGAGGCCGGGGGGACGGGCAGGAGCCGTCCCCCCGGCCTCGGGGCCTCCGGCGAATGGCCGCGTATATCCGTCGCCACTTCGGGGCGGTTCTGGTGTACACTGTGGCCTGCTTCGGAACGGCAGGCTGCGAAGCGGATTCGATGGAGATCAGCCACCCGACGCCCGACAATATTCCTGTCGACGGTTCGGTGGTTGACGCATCGGAAATCCCGACTGGACTTGCGAGGGCGGAACTGGATGCTTGGCTCGGGGCGCGGGATGCGCTCCGCCGATCCGAAGTGGCGGTCACCATCGGGAAACTGGGCGAGGTCGGCGACGACGAAACGGATGTCTTCGGGTGGGTGGCGGATGCCAAGTTCGACGCCGATGGGAATATCGTCGTGCTGGATCGCATGGCCCAGGAAGTCAGAGTCTTCGATATCGCTGGCCGTTTCCTGACCAAGTTCGGGGGCACTGGTGACGGTCCCGGTGAGTTTCGCGATCCAGTGGGACTCGCGACCCTGTCCGGCGGCCGCATCGTCGTTTCCGATCGCCGTGGCCACCTAGAGATATTCGCAAGGGAGGACAGCGGATATGTCTACGCTGGCCGACAACCTGTGCCTTCCGATCTCCGAATACGTGAAGGCGTGTGCCACATCGGCGGCCGCCTCTTTCTGTCCGTGTGGGAACAGGAGAGCAACGCGGTGATCCATGAGGTTCCACTGCTTTCGAAGGGTGTGGCGAGATCTTTCGGAAAAGGCTACGGTGCTCGCTACCCACTGGTGCAGCGTCTGTTGACGGACGGACCGATCGGCTGCTTCGGAGATCCGGTGCAGATCGTCTTCGCGTTCGAGCAGTTGCCCGTGTTGCGGTCCTACAGCGCGGACAGCGGAGCTGAATTGTGGACGGCTGTGGTCGCAGATTACATGCAGGGGCAGATCGTCGAGAACCGCGGCACGGGCTCGGTGGGGTACTTGTCGGGACTCAAGGACGTCGCCATGGCAGCTATGGGGGTGGGGGGAGAGCACATCCTGTACCAAACCGGTCGGGGCGAAAGAGCGGCTCCGGACGAAGCGGAGATCCGAAGCTACTTGGTAGACGCGGCCAGCGGCAACGGCGCGTTGTTTTCCACCAGCCTGCCTATCGTGTCGGATGTGACCGACACCCACATCCTGGGGTATTGGGTCACGGGGATTCCGAGGGTGGAAGTGCGCAGGCTCGCACCCCGAAACAAGGCGAAAGGAGAGTAGAATCATGAAGCGCGTCGGAACGCAATGGGCATGGCTGGCCGTAGCGGGCGGTGCGATGGTCGGACTGTTGGGCGTCTTTCCGAGGCCAGTGGAGGTCCGCTGGAGCGTCCCGCTGCTCGCGGAGGACCCGTATGTGCCAATGGCGCGGCAAGACTCCGGTGATGAACTGGTGTTCGTCTTCATCGGTTCGTCGCGCTGCCGTTGGTCGAACGACCCGCAGCTGCCGTCCCTGGTCAAGCAGGCCCGGACAGCGGTGATCGCCCGGGCTCAAGAGGCGTCCATGGGCTTCGCCGCGATCGGCCTCACCACCGATGTCGTACCGGAGAGCGGCGTTGAGCATTTGGGGCGGTTTGGCGGATTCGATCAGATCGTGACGGGAATGGGGTGGCGAAACGTCGGCCTGATGAAGTACCTGCACGGTGAGCTAACCGGACCTGCCGCCACGCCGCAAGTGCTGGTGCTCGCTCGGAGCGTGGTTGTGGAGGCGGGACACAGGGCAGTTCGCAACGAGCGGCTGTTGGTTCGTCGCCACGGGCTGTCCGGAATCAGGCAGTGGGTCGAGGGCGGATCGAGAATCCCGCAGCTTGAAGAGGTCGCGCAATGACCGGTCAAGCACGAATCCCAGCTCTGGTGGTCGGTGTACTCGCTATAGGAACCGTCCCTTTCGGCTGCGAATCGCAGGCCCGGTCCCCCGTTACCGGAGGCCGGCAGGTCGATCCGGTGGAGGAAGCCGGTCCCATGTCCGTCCGGATCCACGAAGTGTGGCGCCGGGAGTTGAATGAGGAGGTTGCCGCCCGCGGAGGAATGGCGGTTTGGGAGGACGGCGCGATCTGGATCGGGGGCAGGGAAAGGATCTGGGAGATGAGCCCGCAGGGTGAGTCCCTGCGGGCGATCCCGGAACCCGCCGCGGCTACGGGCAGAGGGTCCGCCCTCGCATTGCTTGCAATGCCGGATCGTCGCAGCGTGGTGCTTGTGAGCCGAAACGGCTCCACGCTCTTTCCCCGAAAGGACGGCACGGCAGGACGGTTCCGGGCGATGCACCGGAATCGCGTGCCCGGCATCGCGGCTCTTACGAACGACCAGTATGTGCTGAGCTACGGCCAGTATCCGGACGACCCTCATGTAGGGTTCGCCCTACACCTGTACTCGCTCGATGGCCACCTGAAGAGCTGGCATCCCGCTTTTCCGGCAGACGACTGGGAGGTTGTGACGCAAATGACCGGAGGTCCGATAACGGCGACACCGGAGGGAGACCTCCTCTTGGCGGAAATAGTGCCTCCTTTTCGGATCGTTCGTTATCTGGGCGGACGGGGCGACAGCGCGATGGTAGTCGTCGAGGATGAGACCGTCGTCCCACGGGATGAGCTTGAAAGGGCGCTGCCGAATGGGAACTTCGCGTCCCAATGGAACCGACCGGTCTTCATAGACCAGATGCGCGATGGGAACATCCTGACCATCGTCCGATACTACCCGCCCCGGCGGCGTTCCCGACAGGGGCTTTGGGTGGTCGTGTCACCGACGGGAGACATATTGGCGAAGACCCGATTCTCCGACTCCTATGAATTCATCACCCCGACCGGAACGGACGGCCGGTACCTCGCATGGATTGACGACGCCATTGTCGCGCTGGATGTGACGGTTGAGCCATTGCGTGACGCGACACCTGCTGGGTGAAGTACGTTAGAGAGGGTGAGCCAGGGGTCTTGCCGACAAGGCTCGCTACGGCCAGCGACAATTGCCACGGTCATACGGCTGACCTAGCCTAATGGGATGGACACGCCGGAAAGTTCTCCCGCCTCACAGCCGTCACGGGCGAGCCTGCCACGCGACCTGATCCAACGGCGCGTGCCGCACATTCTGGCTATCTACGCCGGCGCATCCTGGGGTCTGGTCGAGTTCACGGCATTCGCCGTGGACGAGTTCCTGATCTCGCCGCACTGGACGCGAATGGTGATGGTCACCCTGCTCATCGCGCTGCCAAGCGTCTTCCTGCTGGCCTGGTTTCACGGCAAACCAGGCCGTGAACGAGACCAGTTGGCGCGGGCAGAGAAGGTCGGCATCCCCGCCAATCTCGTGCTGTGCGTGGTCGTGCTGACGGCGCTCTTCGGGGGAGAGAGACTGGGCTCGGTCATGACCACGGTCGCCGTCGAGACGGAGGATGGGGAGACCATCGAGCGGGAGGTGCCAACCCCCGAGTTCACGAAGACCATGGCGCTCTTTCCGCTGGATCTCGGACCCGGAATGGCAGAAGATGACGCGTGGGTATCCTACGCGGTCCCGGAGGCGCTGAGGCTCGACCTCCTGGCGGACGAGTTCTTCGTGCCGATCTCCTTTTATCGCTCCGAGTCGCAGTTGAGGGAGCGGGGATTCGAGAGCTTCGACGCGACGCCACTGACCCTCAAGCGCGAAATGGCACAGGAATCGTTCGCGGGGTTCATGGCGGTCGGCGAGATCGACCGGGCAGACGACCTCTTCCGCGTCACACTCAGTGTGTACAGAGCGGGTAACGGATCGCTCGCAGGGGAGAGCTTCCACGAAGGGACCGACTTACTCGCACTCGTTGACGAGATGTCTGGACCCGTGAAAAACGCCTTGGAGATTCCTGTCCGCGACGCGGTCGAGGACCTGCCCGTGCGCGGGCGGCTCTCCGACGACACTGCCGCGGTGGAGGCGTTCTTCAAGGGGTTCTTCCGCTACCGCATGCACCAGGATGCCGAGGGAGCCACCGAATACCTGACCACCGCGACAATACTCGATCCCAGCTTCACCATCGCCCAATACACCCTTCACTTGGTGCTGCGCGGATCCGAGGCAGAAGAGACCGTCGCCGCAGCCCCGCTGGTGGCAGCTATGGAGCACCTCTACCGAGTGCCGGAACGCTCCAGCTTCCAGATCAAGGCGGAGTACTACGCAGAGACTGGCGAGACGGACAAAGCGGCCGCTGTGGTTGAGATGTGGGTCGGCCTGTACCCCAATGACCTGATCGCTCTACGCGCCCTGGCGTGGATACAAATGGAGAATGATGATTGGGAGGGTGCTCTAGCGACCTTGGCCACGATTCGCCGCCTCGATCCCCTGGATGGCCGACCAATCCCGGCCATGGCCCGGATATACGAGAACGTGGGCAACTATGACCAGTCTCTGGCCCTCTTGGCCGAGTACGTGGAGCGGTTCCCCGGAGACCTATCGGGACACTACGGACTGGCCGACTACCACCAGCGCCGCGGCCGGTACGAAAGCGCGCGCGAAGTGTTAGAGCAGGTGATCGCCCTGGAACCACTGGCGCCGGAACCCGTGCGGCGGCTCGCGGACCTCGATCTAGATGTAGGGCGAATGGAGGAAGCCCGCGCCGGTTACGAGCGTACATTGCGACAGGCCCGTACCCCAGCCCAGCGCGCCCAGGCGCTGGCCCGGCTCACTCACTATCACCATCGGCGTGGAGAGATTGCAGCCGCGATCCAGGGAATCGAGAGAAGGAGGGAGGAGTCAGCATTCGAGACGCCTCTCGATATGGCGATCGGGGACGCCCTCGTGTATCTGGACGCAGGCCGCACCGACAAGGCGATTGCCCTTCTGCAGGAATTCGATGACTTGAGATTGGTATTGGACCAAGCAGGGGACTACGAGGGGGCGGCGGAGAGCTTGAGGGCAGTGATCGCCCTGTCGCCGGAGGGAAGATACTTCCGTGGAGCGGGCAGCGCGCTGCGCCGCACGGGGTCCTACGAATCGGAAGGCGAGTTGCAGGAAGCGCTGCGTCTGGCTCCGGCCAATCCCCGCGCGCACTTGGAGATGGCGTTGCTGATGGAGACGCGGGGGGAGGTCGGCGTGGCGGTGGAGCACTTGCAGAGCGCGCTTGCCGTGTGGGAGAACGCCTACTAATATTATGAGTCGGCGCGACTGGCGAGGGCGAAGCTAGCGGAGTTGGGTCGCTGACAAGCGACACCGCTTCAGTGTACCCGTCTTCACCCGGGGGTCTCGTGGCGTTCTTGGTGGAGCCTGCGGGACCACCTCCGTTGAAGGGACCCGAGAGTGTTACAGACTTCGCGCTTCCCAATCTTCGCCACGCTCTCCACCATGAGCGGTTCGTTCGAAGCTAACCCGGTGGTGCGGAATTACGCTGATTACCACCGCACCGGAGTGTGAAAAAGACATGGAGGGTCGATTCACAGTCCGGAGCTTCGAAGATTCACACGGTCGCCGCAATAGCCGTCGCAGGGTCGCCCGGGTCTTCCCGCGGCCCGAGTACCGGTCGAAGGCAATCCGGTCGGGGTAGGTGCGAAGCGGCAGACCGAGCACCTCGTCGGCCGGTGCCAACCGATGGACGGCCCTCGACTTATGACCGTACCTGAGCGCGGAAACGACATGGGGGTCCGATGCGCACTTCGCGTCTCCGGCGGTGCGCACCGGACCTCCTGCTCATCCCGCAGCGCGGCAAGGTCTTGCGGCTCCGCCGCCGGGTCGCCCGTGGCGCACCAGCGGCTCGGGCCGTGGCGGTAGCGACCCCCCTCGCCGAGGGCTCGGTACGGGTTCGGGGCGAGGTGGAGATTCAC
>JAPPGI010000201.1 GCA_028874985.1 Gemmatimonadota bacterium
CGCCGTAAACACCGGGGCGGCCGACCGTCCGAACGAAGGCGGCGGTGAGCGTCCTGGGTCGCTTCGTCATGCGGGTTCCTTCCGTGGTTGTGTATCACATGACAAATCACTCTACAAGGAAGAATACACGGGATGTCGGCGGACGGCAAGGGACGATGCGACTCGGATGTGTTCTTGGAAGTATCTGTCTAATAACGTGTTATGGATGACATGATGTACTCTTTTGGACTGCACGGGACATATGCTATCTAGTTCCGCCCGAACTCGGGAATCTCGCCTCCCTTGAAAGTCTCGTCCTGTCCGGAAACGAGCTGTCGGGGAACATTCCGCCGACGTTGGGCGACCTGTCGAACCTCGTGCGCCTCAGTCTGTACGGCAACAACCTGTCAGGAACGATTCCTGCCGAACTCGGCAACCTGTCCAGCGTGGTCGATTTCTGGCTCAGCGAGAACCAGCTGTCCGGTTTCCTGCCGGCCGAGCTGGGAAAGCTGTCCGCCGTCGAGGATTTCGGAGTCCAGAACAACCGCCTCAGCGGCCGCATCCCTCCGGAGTTCGGCCGGATGTCGTCGCTGGTCAAGTTGGCGCTCCACAACAACAACCTGTCCGGCACCCTCCCTCCCGAACTCGGCGAGCTGGGCAACCTGAGCGACCTGCGAGTGTACGGCAATCCCGATCTCGAGGGACTTCTGCCGAGGAGCTTCATGAACCTCGGACTCACCTATCTCGACATCGGCAGCACGGACGTGTGTCCGCAACTGGACGACATCTTCCAGGAGTGGCTGCGCCACGTCCCGAGGGCGTACGGCCTGATCTGCCCCACGACCCTGGTCGAACGGTTCGCGCTGTCCGAACTCCATGCCGCCACCAGCGGGGACTTCTGGTCCGACAACAGCGGCTGGAACAGCGACGCACCGGTCGGCGACTGGTACGGGGTGACCGTGGGAGACTCGCTGGTGGTGCGGCTCGATCTCCCCGACAACGGGCTGGAGGGACCGCTGCCTCCCGAAATCGCCAACCTGAGAGAGCTGGAGACGTTCGACCTCTCCGACAACCTGCTGAGTGCGGGGTTTCCCGACGCGGTCGTCACCATGGACGCGCTGGACACGATCAGGCTCGGCGGCAACGAGGACATGGAGGGCCCGTTTCCCTTCGGCATGATCGACATGGAGGAGCTCCGGGCGCTGCAGTACGCGGAGACCGGCCTGTGCGCCTCTCCGTCGGGGACCTTCCAGGAATGGATCGACGGGCTCGACGTCGCCGATGGCTCAACTTGCCGGAGGGCGGACTCGGTCAGGCTGTCGCTGCCGATCGTCTACCTCACGCAGGCCATCCAGAGGCCGAAGGGCGACCTCCCGCTCCTCTCGAACCGGGCGGCGCTGCTCCGTGTCTTCCTGGTCGGCGACAAGGACAACGCCTTCTTCGAACCGGAGGTCTTCGCGACCTTCACACGCGACGGCGGGGAGGTCCACCGCGCGGTGATGGCGAGCGAGCAGGACCGCATCCCCACCCTCGCGGACGAAGGCAGCCTCGTCAGGTCCTACAACGCCCTGATCCCCGCCAGGCATATCGTGGAGGGCACCGAGCTGGTCGTGGTGGCCGACAGCGCCGGGATCATACCGCGCGCCGCGGGCAGCCGGACGCGCTTCCCCGAGACGGGCTCCGCCTCGCTCGACGTGATCGACGTGCCGCCCATGGAGCTGACCGTGGTACCCGTCCTGGAGGCCGAGGACCCCGACTCGGGGGTGTTCGACTGGACCGACGGCATCGACGAAGACAGCCGGCAGGTGAGCCAGCTGAGAAACTCGTTCCCGTTCTCGGAGTTCAGCGCCACGGACCGGGAGGCGTACGTCACCTCGCTCGACCTCACCGAAAGTAGCGGCCAGTGGAACCTGGTCCTGGAGCTCGAGCGGGTGCGCAGGGACGAGGAGGCCACGGGGTACTGGTACGGAGCCGCACTCAGCAGGAACGGGTACGTGCGCGGGGTTGCGCGGCTCAACGGATGGGTGAGCATGGGCAAGCCGGAGGACGCGGAGCTGGCACACGAAGTGGGGCACAACCTCGATCTGCGCCACGCACCGTGCGGCGGCGCGGGCGGTGTGGACCCCGACTTCCCATATCCGACCGGGATGATCGGGATGTGGGGGTACGACTCCCGCGAAGGTCACGTCCTGTCCCCGCGGCGCACCCCCGACGTCATGGGGTACTGCTACCGCGGGGAGCGGACATCCTGGCTGAGCGACTACTATTTCGAGAAGGTGATCGAGGCGCGGGAGGAGAAGGAGGGCGGGGAGAAGCGAATGGGCGGCGCGGGACCCGGGGGGCGGATGCTCGTGCTGTGGGGCGGGGTGGTGGACGGCGAGCCGCGGATCGAGCCGGTGCACCGGATGTACACGTCCCCGATGCTTCCGGACGAGGCCGGGCCCTACACTCTGGAGGGGATCGCCGGCGGCGGAGGCATCGAGTTCTCCCTGTCGTTCACGCCGGGCGAGGACGTGTACGGCAACAAGTACTTCCTGTTCGCCATCCCCATCGAGGAGGACTGGCAGGACACGCTCGACCGGATCACCCTGACGGGTCCCGAGGGTGCGGTGACGGTGGATTCCGGTGACCGCCGCGCGATCACGGTGGTGACCGATCCGGCAACGGGACGCATCCTGCGGGACTGGGACCGGGCGCTGCCGGGCGCGCTGGGCGACGCGGACGGGCTGGAGGTGGTGACTACGACGGGAATCCTGGAGGCGGTGCGGCTGCGCTGATCACGGCGGATCGTGGACTCGGCCTCGTCAATCTGACTGGTCATCATGACCGGTCAATAGGGGCCCCAGGTACCTCCCCGTGTAGGAGGCCGGATCCCGCGCCACCTCCTCGGGCGGGCCGACCACGACGACCCGCCCCCCCGCGTCCCCCCCCTCCGGACCCAGGTCGATCACCCAGTCCGCCGTCTTCACCACGTGCAGGTTGTGCTCGATGACCACGACGGTGTTGCCGCGTTCCACCAGGCGGTGCAGCACGCGCAGAAGAATCCGTACGTCCTCGAAGTGCAGGCCGGTGGTGGGCTCGTCCAGGATGTACAGAGTCCGCCCGGTGGCCTTCCTGGACAGCTCGGAGGAGAGCTTCACCCGCTGCGCCTCGCCGCCTGAGAGCGTGGTCGCGCTCTGGCCCAGGTGGATGTAGCCCAGCCCCACGTCGGCCAGCGTCTGCAGGCGGCGCCGGATCTGCGGCACCGCGTCGAAGAAGCCCAGCGCCTCGTGCACGGTCATCTCCAGCACGTCGGCGATGTTCTTCCCCTTGTAGTAGATGTCGAGGGTCTCGCGGTTGTACCGGCGCCCGCGGCAGACGTCACACGACACGTAGACGTCGGGAAGGAAGTGCATCTCGATCTTGACCAGGCCGTCGCCCTTGCACGACTCGCAGCGGCCGCCCTTCACGTTGAAGGAGAAACGCCCCGCGAGGTAACCGCGGATCTGGGCCTCCGGAACGCCGGCGAACAGCTGGCGGATGGGCGTGAAGAGGCCGGTATAGGTGGCCGGGTTAGAGCGCGGCGTGCGGCCGATCGGCGACTGGTCCACCTCGATGACCTTGTCCACCCCCGAGAGGCCGTCGATCCGGTCGTGTTCCCCCGCGACGGCGCGGCTCCGGTGGAAGTGGCGCGCCAGCGCGCGGTAGAGAGTGCCGTTGACGAGCGTCGACTTGCCGGACCCGCTAACCCCCGTCACGGCGATGAAGCAGCCCAGCGGGAAGGCCACGTCGATGTGTGCGAGGTTGTGCTGCGAAGCACCCCGCACCGTCAGCCAGCGCCCCGAATCGGGCGCGCGCCGGCGCTTCGGCACCACAATCTCCCTCTCGCCCCGCAGGTACGCCCCGGTGATCGACTCGGGCCGCGCCATCACGTCTTCGAGGGTTCCCGCCGCCACCACCTCACCCCCCGCCCGCCCCGCCCCCGGCCCCAGGTCCACAACGAAGTCCGCCGCGCGGATCGTGTCCTCGTCGTGCTCGACCACCACCACCGAATTCCCCAGGTCGCGCAGGTCCCCGAGCGTGCGGAGCAGGCGGTGGTTGTCGCGCTGGTGCAGCCCGATCGAGGGCTCGTCGAGGATGTACAGGACCCCCACCAGACGGCTCCCGATCTGCGTCGCCAGGCGGATGCGCTGCGATTCGCCCCCCGAAAGCGTCGCCGCGGAACGGCTCAGCGTCAGGTAGTTCAGCCCCACGTTGCGCAGGAAGCCCAGCCGCTCCCGCACCTCGCGCAGGATGGGCCCGGCAATCTCCCCCGCGAGCGGCTCTCCCGGAGCGCGTTCCACGCCGGACGGCAGCGTCTCACCCGTCACCGGCAGCGAACGGATGAACGCCAGGACCTCACCGATGGGACGTTCCACCACGCTGCTGATCGGCACGCCGCCGATACGCACCGCCCGCCCGAACGGCCCCAACCGCGACCCCGCGCATTCCCGGCACGTCCGGCTCGACATGTACCGGTCCAACTGTGACCGCACGTGTTCGGAACCGGTATCGCGGTAGCGGCGCTCGATATTGGCCACCACCCCTTCCCAGTAGTCCTCGTAGTGCCCCCGCATCTTCCCGGCGTTGTACGGGAAGCGGATCTTCATGCGGCCCGATCCGTGCAGGATCCCCGCGCGCGCCTCTTCCGGCAGGTCGCGCCAGGCCGTCCGCGGATCGAACTCGTAGGCCCTGGCGAGACCCGGGATCACCGAGCCTCTCAGGTGCCCGCCGGGATCGCCCCACGGCAGGACCGCGCCCTCCAGGACCGACAGCGACGGACTCCCCACCAGCAGCGCGCCCTCCACCTCCTTGGTGGTGCCCAGGCCGCCGCACTCCGCGCACGCCCCGTGAGGGGAGTTGAAGGAGAAGACGCGGGGCTCGAGCTCGGGGAAGCTGGCGCCGCAGTCGGCGCAGGCGTAGTGCTCGCTGAAGAGATGGGAGACGTCGCGGCCGTCCCGCCGCTCGAGGATCTGCACCACCCCGTCGGCGGCGCGTAGCGCGGTCTCCACCGAGTCGGAGAGGCGCACCCGGTCCTCCTCGCGCACCGCCAGCCGGTCCACGATGATCCCGATGTCGTGGTTCTCGTAGCGGCTCAGGCGGGGGATCGTGCGCAGGTCGTAGACCCTGCCGTCCACCAGGGCGCGCACGAATCCCTCCCGGCGGGCGCGCTCGAAGACATCCCGGAACTCGCCCTTGCGGCCGCGCACCAGGGGGGCCAGCACCTGGATCCGGGTTCCCTCCTCCATCTCGAGCAGCTGCCCGACTATCCTGGTGGCGGGCTGGCGCTGGATCGGAAGGTCGCATCGCGGGCAATAGGGCGTCCCCGCCCGGGCGTAGAGCAGGCGCAGGTAGTCGTAGATCTCGGTCACCGTGCCCACGGTCGAGCGGGGGTTTCGCGACACGGACTTCTGCTCGATCGAGATGGCCGGCGAGAGTCCCTCGATGGCATCCACGTCGGGCTTCTCCATCATCCCCAGAAACTGGCGCGCGTACGCCGAGAGCGACTCTATGTAGCGGCGCTGGCCCTCGGCGTAGATCGTGTCGAAGGCCAGCGACGACTTGCCGGACCCGGACAGCCCCGTGATCACCACGAGGCGCTCCCTGGGGATCTCCAGCGAGATGTCCCTGAGGTTGTGCTCGCGTGCTCCGCGGATGACGAGGGCATCGGGACGCAAGGGTTCAGTACCCCCACTCGCGGAAGATCTGGAGGCCCCAGATGCGCGCCAGCTCCAGGGACAGGTCGCCGAGTCCCCGGTACCGCTGCCTCGTGCACCGGCCCTCCAGGAAGCCTTCCAGCGTCACGTCCCCGGGCATCTCCACCTCGACCCGCACCCCCCCGCTGCCCACCGGCAGAGTGGGGTCGGCGCAGAAGCCGCGCTGGTAGACACCGGTGAGGAAGACTCTCTCCCAAACGTACCAGCCCAGCTCCACCTGCAGCGACGACGCCCCGAAGGCCGCGTTGGCCTGGCTCTGGTCCGCCTGCGAAACGGACAGGTGGTCGAGGTCCAGTTCCTGGGCCAGGAGGTAGCCCACCTGATTCACGAACTGACCCACAAGCAGATCCCGCCCCGCGCCGACCGATGCCGCCCCGCCCTCGCCGATCAGCGCCGAAGTGGGACGGCCGAAGAGGATGTAGCCGTACAGGTCGGCCTCCGAGATCGCGTACTCCGAATCGCTGGAGAGGGAGAGATGGGGGGTCAGGAGCGTGCCCGAGATGTCGGCCGTGATGACCAGCGGCTCACCTTCGCGCGTGCGCAGGCGGTTCTCGGCGGACACCGAGATGCCGGGATTGAAGCCGGGCGTGCCCACGAACCGAAAGGACCCGTCGGTCATGCGGAAGGTTCGCGGACCCAGGCTGTAGTTGCCCCGCACGACCTCGACATCCCCCTGCACGATCAGCTCGCCCCTCTGGCGGTCGAAGGTGACCGTCAGATCGCCCTCGGTCTCCACATTCATCTCGCGGGATCTGAGCCAGTTGCCCGGACCCACGTGAAGGTCCACCAGAACACGCAGGTTCTGCAGGAACGGGTTGGGAGCCCGCAGCGCCGCCCCCACCTCGCCTCCTCCGTCGCCCGACCCGATCTGAACGGTTGCCGCGCTGAACAGCGCCGGGTCGTAGAAGTCGATCCTTTCGGCGGCGCGCTGGAACTCCTCGAGGAACACCGTTCCGTCGTTCACCTCCACCCGTCCTTCGACAAGCGGGTAGTTGAACGACCCGGTCAGCGTGATCGAGTCGCCGGACACGGCCACCACCATGTCGGGGCGGTCCACCACCTCGAATTCGCGCGGCCAGAAGGCCAGGTCCAGGGGCAGGATCTCGGCCTGGCCGATGTCAGCCGTTCCCTTCACCTGCATGGTCCCCGCTCCGGACCTGGCCGTGCCCTCGAGGGCAATGATCCCTTCAGGACCGACCCAGGCGTCGACATACACGGAAGAGAGCCGGATGCCGAGGGCTTCCAGGTATCCGGAGGCGTTCTCCAGACGCAGGTTCCCTTCAGCCTGCGGAGCTGATCTTGTCCCGGCTATCGTGACAACCCCGGAGACGGTGCCGCCGACCTCATCGAGATCGGTGAGAGCAGGCAGGACCATGGCGGCCGGGAAGGCGTCGGCCACGACTTCGATGCGGCGGGGCTCGTCGGGAATCCGATCCTCCACCCCTGTGAGCCGGAGATCCATTGGAACCGCGCCGTCAAAACGCAACGAGCGCCGGTCACCGGACCATGTCTCGACCCGGCTGGCCAGGATGCCGTCGGCGTAGTCACCCGTAGCGACCATGCTGTCGAAGCGGAGCGTCGGGTTCACGGCCCCGTCCACGCGCAGCAAACCCTGCCACACGGGGTTCGCGGCCGTCCCGGACCCGGACAGGGCCGCAGAAACCACCCCGGTCAGCGGTTCGTCGAGCTGCAGCACCCGGGCCACCATGGCGAGATCGAGGTCGGCCAGCCGCAGTTCGAAGTCGGAATCGCCCTGGCCACGCGCCAGGCGCCCGTCCGCGAACAGGCGCAAGCCCGCGGTGCCGGGCCGGATCAGGCCGAAGTCGTTGACGACCACCGAATCGGCGTCCCACTCCAAGCTGGCGGGCCCCTGCAGGTTCCAGCGTCGGTCCGGGAAGACCAGAGTGAGGCGGTCCAGATCGATCCGGCCCCCGCCGTCGTCCAGGCTCACCACGGCCTGCGCTTCGTAGGTCTCGCGCGGCGACCGTCTCACCACTGCGCGCAGCCGACCCCCCTCACCCAGCTCGAACCGGCCGTCGAGGCGTCCGGACCGGAACTCCCGGCCCGAGACCACCACCGAATCGCCGTCCATTTCTCCTTCCAGCACGATCCCCGCCGGGGACGCGGCCGCCGTGTCCGCGCCCACCAGGCTCAGGCCGGTCGCCGCAGCGCGGACATTCACCGCCCCGGCCGCGCTAAGACCGTACTCCAGGTCCCCAAGGGCGACGACCGCCTCCGCCCAGAGGTCGCGCAGGCCGCCCTCCAGGCGGATCTTGCCGTCGACGGTGCCGTCGAAGCGGACCTCGTCCACCGTCGGGAAGGTGTCGGGATCCGCGCCGGCGAACTCCAAGCGCTCCCGGTCGATGGGTGACAGCTCGTCCCACGCGACCAGGTTGCCGCTCATGAAAACGGGGCGCAGCGACCGGATCGACGGTGACGACACGGACAGGTTGACCCCGCTGCCGGTCACTCCGGAGGCCACCCCCAGAGTTCCTCTCCGTCCTTCCACCACGATCCCTCCCGCCTCGGTGTGAAGGCTCGTGAGGTGCATGAGCCCGTCGTCATCCACCCACACGCTCACCGCGGCGGTGTCCACGCGGAGCGGACCGACGCGCGAGGCTCCGGCGGCAAGGGCCAGGGCGCCGCGTACGGACTCGAGGTCCAGACCTCGTCCGCTCACGTGTGCCCGCCCCGAGACAACCGTGGAGTCGGGCAGCCCGCCGAGCAGTTGTGCGAGCTGGAAGTCCTCGCCCCAGACGGTCAGCTGATACCCTGCCGCCAGGTCGCGCCCGTTGATCCGGCCGTTCGCCGACAGCGGGCCCGCGGGCGTTTCCAGTTCCGCGGCGAAGCCGAGTTGTTCGAGGGAGCCGTTCACGGACAACGAGCCGCTGATCGAGCCGCTCATCGGGAAGTCGGGCCAGCGCCGGCGGATCGTCGACAGGGACAGGGGGCTCAAGGTGGCGTCGACCTCGATCACGGAGATCGCCGTATCGCCGTACACGGTCCCCGCCACCATGAGCGTGTTGCCGGGTCCCGGGCCCAGGAAGTGGTTCGCCGCGATCCGTACGGCCATGCCGGTGCCGAGTTCGCCGTCGGCCCGAAGGACGAGGTCACCTTCCCCACCCCACGGGACACCGGGGGCGAAGAACTCCAGAAGAGTGTAGTCGAGTTCGGCGAACTCGATCTCCATTCCCTCGAACGAACGGACCCCCAACACCGTCCCCCCGCCGGTCGCGCGGGCCCGGACCGTCCGGGAGGTGCCGTCGAACAGAGTCAGGCCGCCCGATACCCGAAGGCGTCCCGGTGCGCCTTCGAGGCGGATGTCGCCCGACACGGCTCCGGCGAAGGGCGGAGTTTCCGGCAGCCAGCGCTCGATCTCCGCCGTGGCCAACATCCGCGGACCGACACGCAGACCGCGGAAGCTCACCCGGTCGGTGATGGAGACGCCGCCGGAGAGGGCGAGGCTCCCCGAACTCACGTCCACCTCGGCCTTCGCAACGTCGACGTGTACATCGTCGCCCTTGATGGCGACGCGCACGCCGCCGCGGGCGACGCCGGAATCGAGCCGCTCGTCCAGCCAGACCAGGTCCGCCAGCGAGAGCCGGCTCACGTCGAGGTCGAAGACGGCGAGCCACGGGTCGTCGCTCATGTGGACCCGCATGCGGCCGCTCCCTTCGGACCCGGGCAGGCGGAAGCGCTCCGCCCGCACCACGATGTGGTCCGCGCCCACTTCGACCTCGCCCCGCAGGCCGGACAGATCCAGCCGGCCGGCCGGTCCCATCGGATACGACAAGGCCACGTCGTTCATCTCGGCCGCCAGATCGACTTCGCGGCTCGGTCCGATGTCGACCCGCGCGAAGTCCGCTTCGACGCCCTCCACCCGTTCCTCGGCACCTCCGGTGTCACGCATGATCACGGTGCCGTCGTGAACGCTGGCGCCGCGGATCCGGAACAGGGGCGAATCGGCCTCATCCGGCGGCCGGACCGCAGTGTCCCCGGGCGCCTCCATCCCCGTCCCCTTGAGGAGTCCGGCGAGCGTCACCGGGTGGCCGGGTTCGGGCTCGAGGTGTACCACGGGGGACCAGACGTTCAGGTCGGCGATTGCCGGGGGCCCCCCGAAGAGCTGCGCAACCGAGTAGCGGGCCCGCATCGAGTCGGCCACCAGAACGGGGCGGCCGAGGCTGTCGCTGAGTTCGACATCGTACAGGGTGGCGCCGGCCAGGAGGCCGCCCGGGCCCATCGACCCGACCCGGAGCGTGCCGTTCAGCGAAGGACGCAGCCGCTCCAGCGCCAACGCGAGGGAGAACTCGCGTCCCGCGGTCGTGTGACTGATCACCATGGCGGCCGCGACGCCCATCGCCACGAGCCCGCCGGCCGCGACGACGGTGCACTTCAGAAGCGTGAGCAGCCGCCCGCGGGGCGCGGCAGCATCGCCGCCGGAGTGCTTCGAGGACTTGCACACGGGTCAAAACGCCTGGCCGATGGAGAAGTGGAGCTGGAAGCGCCGCAGCGAGAATCCGGCGTCGTCGCCGAAGAGGACCGGCGGGTCCAGCAGCGCGAGGTCATCGGAGACGACCCAGTCGAGGAACTCCCCGGAGCCGTCCCCGCCCCCAGCGTATATCCGGTCCGACTCGGAGTCCCTTGCGGGATCGAAGGGGCGGATCTGCGAAGTCACCACCGGCAGCGGCTCCCGGCCGCGGAACGAGTACGCGACATCCAGGCGGATGGGACCGAACAGGGTGTTGTAGCGGACGCCCACGCCCGGCGCCAGCTCGAGGTTGTCGAGCGAGATACTCCGGGGCCACACCTGGCCGACATCCACGAAGGCCGCCCCACCCCAAATGCCGCCGGTCGGCTGGAAGCGAAGTTCGGCGCTCGCCTCGACGGTGGCCAGGCCGCCAACCGGCCTCACCTGGAAGAGGTCGGATCCGGCCAGCGGCGCGGCGTCGCAGGTGAGGTCGCGAACCGTGGCCGGCAGACAGGCGGGCTCCCCCGAGGCACCGCGTCGTCTGAGCAACTCCTCGACGGCGATCGACAGACTGCGCGGGCCCAGCGTACTCTGCGCGAAGCCGCGGACGCTGTTCGCTCCTCCGCCGTAGAAGCGTTTCTCCGATGGTACGATCTCCGAGGCCCCACCCTCCGTCGTCGACAGTTCGCCTACGAAACCTCCGGGACTGAGGCTGCCCGCCCGGATGCGGACCGCGAGCACCGTGTGGCGGTCGATCTCCCGGTAGAAGCTGGCGTCAGCGAGGGTCCGCACGTAGGAGTAGTCGGACCCCGTGACCACATCCGCCCACTCCAGGTCCACAAGGGCACGGAATCCGCGGGTCGGGTTGAAGAGGTCGTCGGTCACGTCCCGGTTGATGGACAGGCCCGCGGGGGCCACCCACCTCGTTCCGGAGAGCACTTCGATGTCGTCGGGAGTGCAGGCGAGAAAGGTCGCGCAGAGGGTGACCTCGGCGGCGTCCAGCCGGTTGAGCTGAGGACGGAACCGCAAGTTGGTAAACGAGTTGCCGCCCAGAGCACGGCTCAGGCCCAACTCCAGCCCGCGGGCGTCACGCACGAAGATGTTCTTGAGCGACTGGCGCTCGGCGAAGAGTCCGATCGAGAGGCTGGTCCGGCGGGACACGAACGCGGGTTGGTTGAAGTCCACGCGGGCGAGCCAGTTGACGCGTCCGTAGTCACCGGTCCCCGCCTGGGCACACAGGAACGTGGACTGAAGCGAGGAGGCCAGGAGGTTCGAGACCCGCGCCTGCGCCCGGAGAATCCGCCCGCCGCCAAAGAAGTTCCGGCTCGTCCAGCGCCCCTCGAAGTTGATGCACTCGGCGCTGTTGAACCCCCCTTCGGCGCGCACCCGGCGCAGATCCCCCTCCACGACCGCCACGCGGATCGGAATGACCGAATCCGTCTCGATGCGCGCGGTGTCCCGCTGCACCACCGCCCGTGCCACGATGTCGAGCTCGTACAGATTGCGCTGCGCTTCGCGAAGCAGGCGCTCGCTGTAGAGCTGGCCCTCGCGGAAGGGAAGACGCTCCACAATGACGCCCCTGTCGAGCAGCTCGTTGTCGGTCACCCTTACAGGCCCGAAGGTGCCGCGGGGCCCGAGCTCCACCCGGTAGCTCACGAAGGCCGTGTCACTCCCCGTGGCCCGGCGGAAGCCCTCGAAGACCTCGGCCGAAGCGTACCCCGCGTTGCGCAGCCGCAGCGTCAGCGTATCGGTGGTTTCCAGGAGAAGCAGCGGGCTCAGCGGATCCCCCACCCCGAACGGAAGCGCGTCCTCCAGTTCCAGTTCCGGTGGTACGGGGTCTCCCTCCAGGGTGACCGCCCCCACCCAATAGGGGAGTCCTTCGCGGATCCGAAAGGTCACGGCCGCGGTTCCGTTGTCGCGGGGCTCCACCTCCGGTTCGACCTCGGCCGTGCGGAAGCCGTGGGCCTGGTACAGGATGCGCAGGTTCTGCGCGTCGACGGCCAGGGTGCGCCGGCTCAGGTAGGCGCGATCCCGCCCCCAGTCGATACCGAGTGCGCAGGTGACGGCCAGGAGGCGGGGACATTTCGATGCGTGCGTAAGGACCGCCCGCCGCAGCTCCGCGTCGGAGAAGGTCCGGTTGCCCGCGAACGCCACGGAGACGATCTCCTCGCGGACGGTCTGGGCCGCAAGGTCGGCGGTCGTGAGAATCCCGCACAGGACAACCGCCAACGCGACGGCCGGGACCACCGCTTGCTCGCGTCTGTACCGGTTGTGCGCCGTCTTCACCGCCAGGATAATCCCCTGATCCACCGATCCGCGCCAGGAAACCGCTACGGGGACGCCTCGGGGTATCGGCGCCCCCAACCCGGCAGAAAGTCCCCGGCGTCCCGCGAATATAGGTACACCTCGACATCGATGCCCGATTCCCCCACGCGAACGAGGTTGAAGGAGTTCTTCCCCAGCTCCCTCCCCCGGCCGCGGTCCGACGTGGCGGTCCCGGCCATCAGGATGGGGACGCCGGCCGCCGTGTCCGGGGATTCCACCGGGCCGCTCGAGGCCAGGTGCGTGCGGTGGATATGCCCGGAGAGCACCAGGTCCACGCCCCAGCGCGGCAGCCTTCGCAGGACGCGGTGGGCGCCGCGCAGCGGCGGGCCGTACACGCCGTCCGCGGGTTCCACCAGATTGTGATGAACGACCAGGATTCGCAGGGCGCCGGCGGGGGCCGCGGCGAAGGCCCTGTCCGCAAACGCGAACTGGCCGGCGCCGATGCGGCCGTTCACGATGGCCCGGCGAGGCGCGCAGGAATTGAGGGTCACGAAGCGGGCACCGCCGTGTGTCGCCCCCTCCTCCAGATCGATCACCGTGTCCAGCGCGCGGTCCATATGGCCGCGGTAGTTGCCGAATGGGATCACGAACCGCTCCCAGACGCGATAGAGGGGAACATCGTGGTTCCCCACCGTCACGATCAGCGGGTACGGTGCCAGAGCGTCCAGGAACACCCGCGCGGCCCGGAACTCCGCCGCCTTGGCCCGCATGGTGAGATCGCCCGAGACGACCACGGCGTCCGGGCGCTCACGATGCACGAAGCGCACCAGGGCCCCCGAGAGTTCGGGAAGGTGCGGCTTTCCGAAGTGAACGTCCGATGCGTGAAGGATGGTCACCTGGCAACGGGGTGCCCGGAAGCCCGCGGAAGAGAGGCTCCCGACATTTCCGTGAAACGACACCGGTCGACGCGGCGCGTTTCAGCCCTGCGGGATGGCCGCCCGCGGCCATGGGGGATTCGAGCCACCATGCCGGGTTTCACCGCCGGTCGCCCGCCAGGCGCAGCCTGGTCATCCACGCGACGCCCACCGCGGCCAGGATCACCGAGATCACCTGGGCCAGGGTGAGGAAGCCGAAGAAGCGGTCATCCTTCGCGCGGAAGAACTCCACCAGGAAACGCTCGGCACTGGCGAGCACCAGCCACAGCGCGAACAGCCAACCCGGACGGTGGCGGTGCAGGCGCAGCGACCAGAGCACGACGAAGATGACGGTGGAGAGCCCCGTCTCGTACAGTTGCGTGGGGTGCACCGGAAGGACCTCGCCGTACTTCTCGATCAGCGCCGGATCGACGTCGATCCCGAAATTCGCCGCTATGGACGTCGCGGTGCTGGGCGGCTTGCCGTCCGGAAAGGCGATTCCCACCCATGAGTCCGTCGGGCGTCCGTAGTCGTCGCCCACGAGGAAGCACCCGACGCGTCCCACCGCGTAGGCAACGGCCAGCCCCGGCGCCGCGGCGTCGACGGTCCTGCCCATGGGAAGGCCGGTCGTGTGGATGCGGCGCAGCACCAGGGCCCCGGCCAGAAGGAAGCCACCGTACCACACCATCCCGCCCCGCGAGAAGATCATCCCGAGCGGATCGGCGGCCAGGCGGGGATAGTTGAGGAGCACGTAGTAGACCCTGGCACCCACGATGCCGCCGATCACCGCCCAGAAGAGAAGGTCCCACGCCTTGTCGGCATCGTGGCCCTGGCGCACCATCCCGCACTTGAGGACGTAACCTCCCGTGAGAAACGCCGCGAGCATCATCACGCCGAAGGAGGTGATGGGGGCGCCTCCCAGCACGGGAAGCCACTCCGGAAGTTGGAAGAGATTCGGGTACACGGCGGTCTGGCCTCCTCAGCTGGGGGTTGTGGTGACAGGCCGGGGACGGCGTGAATCGTCGCACGAGCCGGGGCTCCAAGGAAGCACCCCGGGGATCGGGGCACGGGCGGTAGCCTCCACGAGCCCGCCGAAGTCCCCGGCCCGAAGGCGGAACCGCCCCGCCCGGGCGATCATGGCACCGTTGTCCATCGACAGCCGGGGAGATCCCGCGAACACGCGTCCCTCCGGCGAGATCCCGTCGCGGATTCGCGCCGTGAGGGCCCGGTTGGCGGCCACCCCGCCGCTCACCAGCACCCGGTTGCATCCCGTGGCCGCGACCGCGGCGAGTGTCTTGCCGGCGAGGACGTCGACCACGGCCTCCTGGAACGAGGCGGCAAGGTGGGGGCGCTCCGCGGCCACGCGGGTCTCCCCCGCGGCGGACCCGGACCCCTCGGCGGCCACCCCCGCCGGAACCGGGCCCGGCGACTCTTCGCGCCCGAGGTCGGCCACCGCGCGGGCGACCGCCGTCTTGAGTCCCGAGAAGGAGAAGTCGAAGGCGCCCGCATTGCCGCCGCGGCCTCTCCGGGGACGCCCCTCTCCGCTTTTCGTGCGCGTGGTTCCCCTGGACAGCAGTGGCCGCGGGAACGCGTATCTGCGCGGGTCTCCCGACGCCGCGGCGGCTTCGATCGCCGGCCCGCCGGGATATGGCAGTCCCAGCATCCTCGCCACCTTGTCGAACGCTTCGCCCGCGGCATCGTCCCGCGTCTCGCCCAGGAGGAAGTAGCGACCCCACCGGGGAACCCACAGCAGCAGGGTATGCCCCCCCGACACGAGGAGCGCGACGAAGGGCGGCACGGCGTCGGGATCCTCCAGCAGGGGACCGAAGAGGTGGCCCTCCATGTGGTGGACCGGGACCAGCGGGATGCCGAGTGCGCAGGCCGCCGCCCGCGCCCAGGTCACGCCGACGAGCAGCGCGCCGATCAGCCCCGGACCCACCGCCACCGCGATGGCGGCGAGGTCTCGCCTCCGGACGCCCGCCTCCCGCAGCGCCGCCCGGACGACGGGCTCGATGCGTCTGAGGTGGTCGCGGGCGGCCAGTTCCGGGATCACGCCACCGTACACCCGATGCACGTCCTGGGAGTGGATCACGAGACCCAGGATCGATCCACGCTCGTCGAGGACCGCCGCCGAGGTCTCGTCGCAGGTCGTCTCGATGCCGAGGATCAACCCGTTCACGGGACTTCGCCTGCGCGTACGGTAACCGAGTCCACCTCGACCGTCCCCACCACCCGCGCCGGGAGCCCGCCCAGCACCAACGGCACGCGAGCCAGGCCCTCCTGCGCCACCACCACCCGCACCGCCGCCGCTTCCGCCCCTATCCAAACACGGATTCCCGCAGTGTCCACCCGGTTCAGGACCTCCTCCGCTCCAAACAGCGTGACACCCACCCGGGCGGGATCCGGCTCCAGAGTCCCGTCCCCACCCCGGAACTCCACGGGGAGCGGCGCGAGGACCCGGCTGCGCCTGGTCGCAACCTCCACGGCAAGCGTGGCCGTCGTCGGGTTCACCACGAGTCCGCCGAGCCCGGTGGTGTCGAGCGGTACCTCGAACCTTCCCGGGCCGGTGACGCGGCTCAGATCGAAGGGTTCCAGGAATACGGTCTCCAGTGCATCCACCTGCGACGCCGGGCCCCGCACGCGGGTGAAGAGAAGGTTGGCGCGGGGTTCGCTCACCATGGCCAGCGAGTCCGGCAACTCACCCGTCAAACGTACCGAGACCGGTATCTCCTCCTCCTGGTTGCGCTCGAAGAGCAGGCGGACCGTGCTGGGCTGGAAGTTCTCGATGTCGACGCTGCTCCTGTCGATGTTCGTCACCCAGTCGTGGAGGAGGGTCAGCACCGTATCCTCCTTCGCGACGGTGTCCACCCTTATGACGATGGCGGGACGGGACATCGCCACCCGGAGGATGTCGCCCACGGGGCCGGTCACGCTCATCTGCACGGAAGCCGGAGAGGGCGGCTGCCGCAGGAACCAGTCCCGGTGCACATGCTCCACGCGCACTTCGACGCCGGGGATGCTGAGGCGGTCGATACGGTCGTCGGTGAGTCGCATCGTCACCCAGAGCAGCACCGCCAGCGCCAGAGCGGTGATCTTGAGGCGCCAGTTGCGCACGAGGACACCCGGGAAGGACATCGCTATCCCGCTTCCGCCAGCCGCCGAACCAGATCGACGTTCGTCTTCGAGTCCCAGTCCGTCGGGCCCGCCACCTTCTTGTAGATGATCCCGTCACGGCCGATGAGGAAGGACTCCGGAACGCCGGAGGTGCGATAGGTCCGCTGGATGCCGCCCGAGGAGTCGAGCAGGATCGGGAAGGTCAGTCCCAGTTCGCGCGCAAAGGCCACGGGGTCACCGCCCGGATTCCCCCGGGCGTCCCGGCGCTCGCGTGGTGCGTCGATGCTGATCGCGGCGATCTCGAAGTCGTCGCGCCCGAACCGGTCGTAGAGCCGCTGCATGGACGGCATCTCCTCACGACACGGAGCGCACCAGGTGGCCCACACGTTCAGCAGGACGACCCTGCCGCGGTAGCTGTCCAGGGTCACGGGCTCGCCGTCGGGGAGCGTGACGGCGAAGTCCGGTGCCGGAGAGCCGGAGACCACGGGCCGGATACCCTGCCGGGACAACCAGGCCAGAGCCAGGACCCCGGCCCCGAAGAGCGCCGTGAGGGCGCGGACCCTGGCCGCACCGCGGGCGCCGATCACGCGGACACCCTCCCGTGACGCCGTCGCCACACCCACGGGCGGCCCCGGTCGACCCGTTTCGTGCCTCGTCGCCGGGACATCGCCCCTCAATCCCAGCCGCGCGGCCCGTGATCCGGCCCCGGTGCGGAGGAGGCCGTGCCGATCGGGTCAAAGCGGAACCTGAACACGTCCTCCCCGACGATGAGCCGCACCGCGGTACCGCTTCGGACACCGGTGTAGGGTGCGGGATGTTGGCCGAAGACGCGGTTCACGTTCAGGATACTGTACCTTCTTTCAACCGTCGTCAGCACCAGCCCCAGGGTGCTCAGCAGAGACCGGGCCGCGTCCTCGCCGAAGCCCGACAGCTCCGGCATGGGAAAGGTGGGCGGTCCGAGGCTGACCACCAATCGCACATTGCCGGGCATCGTGACCCGGGTTCCCGGTGACGGGTCGATCGTCACGAGCCGGCCCGCCGGCATATCCGACTCGATCGTGTCCACCTGCACGACGAAACCTCCGGCCTCCAGCGCCGCGGCCGCGCGCAACCCGCGGAGGCGGGTGACATCCGGAACGGAGCGGATCTCCGGCCCCAGGGACATCGTCAGGCGAATCTCCGCTCCCGGCAGAGCGGTGCGCCCCGGCAGCGGACTCTGGCCGATCACCAACCCCGCCGGCGCGCGCGGATGCCGGACCGAGTCGACCCGTCCCGCTGCGAGGCCCGAGTCCGCCAGCAGCACCAACGCCTGCTCGACGGCCATGCCCCGCAGGTTCGGAACCCCCTGCAGGCCCGGAGGCGGCGCGGGAGAAGGGAAGACGAAGACGGTGGACACGAGGTATCCGGTCCCGAGCCCCGCGCCGACAAACCCCAGCGCGCGCAGAAGCGTCGCCCCCCGGGGCAGCCGGCCTCGTCCGGGCGACCCCCGGGATCGCCCGGGTCTCCAGTCCGGTTTCCCGCCTGACTTCGAGACCGGCCTCCATCGCCGTCTCCTGCGACGGCCTCCACCGATCCTCCAGGCGGGAATCCCCTCCCGAACCGCCTTGTCCGGCGGTCGCTTGCCCCTCCTGCCCCTTGACCTCCGCCGGCGGATCGAGCCGCCCAGTTCCGGCATCTAGTCCACCCTTCTCAGACGGGCCGCGAAGGCGCCGTCGAAGCCGCTCTCATGGGGCAGCACCGCCAGGCAGCCCCTCTCGTCCAGACAGGGCTTCGCCCCGGCGCCGGGCTCGACGCGGAAACCCGGATGACGTGCGAGAAAGCTCTCCACCTGACACCAATTCTCTTCCGGTTCGAGGGTACATGTAGCGTATACAAGGAGCCCGCCGCGCGGAACCGCGGAGGCGGCGCCATCGAGGAGCGCACTCTGCACCCGCACGAGCGTGCGGATGGTCTCCGGGGTCAGACGCCAACGGCCGTCCGGGTGCCGCCTGAACGTTCCCGTGCCGCTGCACGGCGAGTCGACAAGCACGGTATCCGCTTCGCGAACGGGTGGAAACCGGGCGTCGGCCACCACCGGCCAGAGGCGTGCCCGCTCCAGTCCGTGGGCCTTCAGTCCGCGCCAGCCCTCCGCGACCCGCGCAAGGCGGCGCTGGGAGAGGTCGCCGGCCACAACGCCCCCGGCGGTCTCGCTCAGAGCCAGGGCCTTGCCTCCCGGAGCGGCACAGAGATCCGCCACCAGGGAGCCCGGTTCGGGCGCACAGTACCGGACCACCAGCGACGCCGCGGGATCCTGGATCGTCCCAGGCACGAGTTCCAGCGCCGCTGCGGGATTGGTGCCCGGGCGAAGGCGGATCCACCGGTCGCCGCGGGCGCAACTCTGGGGCGCGGCGGCGCCGAGGCCCGCGGCCGCGAGCACGGTCGCCGCATCCCGCGCATCGGCCCCGATCGGCCACAGGAAGATCTCCGGCTCCCGGTTGTTCGCCTCGACCAGCGCCCGGGCGCCCCCGGGTCCGAAGGCCCGGACCCACCGCCGCACCAGCCAGCCCGGATGCGATCCCCAGGTCGTCAGATAGCCCTCCGGATCCGTCTCCGGGTCCGGAAACACGTCCGGGCCCCGGGGTGCCCGCGCCAACCTGCGCAGCACTGCATTGACCAGGCCCGCGGCCGCGCGGCCGCCGGTCGCCCTTACCTGCCGGACGGACTCGGAAACGGCGGCATAGTCGGGCACGCCCCCCATTTCCGTGATCTGGAAGGCGCCCATCCGGAGTGCGGTACGGACCGGTGGATCGAGCTCGCGGAGCCGGCGATTGCTGAACCGCGACAGGAGGTGGTCGATCCTGCCCCGCAGCCGCACGGTTCCGTAGGCGAGCGTGCGGATCCACGCCCGCTCCGGAGAAGCGGCCGCTCCGGACTCCTCCCAGGCTACGTCGAGACGGCGGCCGGACTCCACTTCCGCCAGTATGGAGGCGGCCAGGATCCGGCCCGGCGTCAAACCGGCTCCACCATCCCGGTAAGAGGCGAGGAGGGGACGGCGATCTCCCGCGCCTGCATCCGTCCGGCCAGGTAGGCGTCGCGGCCCGCCTGCACGGCGAGTTTCATCGCGCGCGCCATCCCCACCGGGTCCTCGGCGGCCGCGATCGCCGTGTTCATGAGCACGCCGTCCACCCCCTGTTCCATCGTGATGCAGGCATCCGAAGCCGTCCCCACCCCGGCGTCGACTATCACGGGCACCGTCAAACGGCGCTTGATCTCGCGGATGTAGTAGGGATTCACCACGCCCAAGCCGCTCCCGATCGGGCTGGCAAGAGGCATCACCGCGACACATCCCGCGTCCTCCAGGCGGAGAGCCGTGATCAGGTCGTCGTTGGTGTAGGCCATGACCTTGAAGCCGTCCGCCACCAGTTCGACCGCGGCCTCCAGGGTGGCGGCGTTGTCGGGGAGCAGGGTCGGCTCGTCGCCGATCACCTCGAGCTTGACCCAGTCGTTGAGCCCCGCCGCGCGCCCCAGGCGGGCGTAGCGCAGCGCGTCGGCGGTCGTGTAGCAGCCCGCCGTATTGGGCAGAAGGAAGAACTCGTCCGGGTCGAGGTGGTGCAGGATGCCCTCCTCCCTGCTGCGGTCCAGGTCGACCCGGCGCACCGCCACCGTCACCGTCTCCGCACCGCTGGCCCGGATGGCGGCGACCATCTCCCGGTTGGTGCGGTACTTCCCGGTCCCCACGATGAGCCGTGAGGTGAACGTCCTGTCTCCGATCACGAATCCCCGGTCCTGCCGCCCGTCTGTATTCACCTATCCTCCTCCCACGAAGTGCACGACTTCGAGCCTGTCGCCCTCCTCGACCGGCGTGGCCCCAACGGCCGCGCGGGCGAGGATCTCACGGTTGCGCTCCACGACCACCATGCCGGGCTCCAGCTCCAGCTTCCGCAGGAGTCCCGCAACGCTGAGCCCGGCGTCGACCGAGCGGCATTCGCCGTTCAGGACGATCGACACGTTGGCGGGCGGTACTCCGGTCCCGCCCACGGGAGCGGGCTCCCCCGCGCCTCTGTGAATCGTCATGGTTCAAACCTCCGAATAAAGCACTTCAAGGTAGCGTGTAACGGCCCGCGGCGGGTGGTCGTCGCCCCAAACGCCGCTCTTGACCACCACCCCGTGCGCCCCCAGCGCCAGCAGCCCGGGAACCGACGCTAGCCCGATTCCGCCGATGGCGAGGACGGGCACCCCGGCGACGGCGGCGGCGGCACCCACCGCCCCCGGTCCGATGGGCCTCCCCCCCGGATGCGACGCGGTGGCGTACACGGAACCGAGCACCAGCCAATCGACTTCGCTCCCCGCAAGCGCTTCGGCCTGCTCGGGGGAGTGGATCGACCTGCCCAGGAAAGGTCTGCCGGGGGTGCGCACGGCTTCGAGGACGACCCGCGCCTCCGCCGGGCCCATCGAGTCCTCGCGCAACTGCACGCCCCCCGCCCCAACCCCGATAGCCACATCCAGACGGTCGTTCACGACCAGCAGCGTCCCGCTTTTCCGAGCCTCCCCGGCGAACCGCAACGCGACCGCGAAGAGCCGGGCCGCCGGCGTACTCCGGGCGCGCAGGTGCAACGCGAGCCGGTCCCCCCCCACCTCCGCAATCCCCCCCAGGCGTGCGGCCAAGCCGGGCTCGGCCAGGAATTCATCCCCCACGATGACGTGCAGCCGGGGCGGACCGGGGACCGGTATCGCAACCATCCGGCTACTCGAAGCGGTCGCCGGGGCCGGCGGCACGGCCGGCCACCCACGCCGCCGCCGGCATGCGCCGTTTTCCGGCCGGCTGCACCTCCCCGACCCGGATCCCGTCCCTTCCCGCCGCCACCACGAGCCCCCGGCGCGGGTCGGCGGTAACGATCAGTCCCGGATCGGCCCCACGGTGTTCGCGGGCCGCCCATGCCGCCAACTCCGGCCTGAAGAGCTTCACGGGCCGACCGTTCAGGGCGCTCCAAGCGCCCGGCACATCGTCCATTCCCCGTATCAGGCAGGCAACTTCGCGCGCGTCCCGCGTCCAGTCGATGCGCGCCCGGGCCCGGTCCACCTTGGGGGCGAAGGTGGCCGCCGCGTGGTCCTGTTCCACCTCGGCGACGGGACCCTCCTGGAGCCGCGCCAGGGTCTCGGCCAGCACCCTGGCGCCCAGTTCGGCAAGGCGGCGCCCCACGAGCGCGGCCGTGTCGGTGTCACCGATGGGAACGGTCTCCCGGGCGAGGACCGGCCCGGCGTCCATGGCCTCCACCATGCGCATGACCGTCACTCCCGTAACCGTGTGGCCGCGTGCGATGGCCCAGTTGATGGGCGCCGCGCCGCGCAGCGCGGGCAGGAGCGACGCGTGCACGTTCAGCGAGCCCAACCGGGGAGCGTCCAGCAGCGGGCGCGGCAGGATGTGGCCGTAGGCAACCACCGTGGAAATATCGGGAGCGATCGCGCGGACGGTCTCCACGAACGACGGGTCGCGCGGCCTCTCGGGAGTGAGCACCCGGTAGCCGTGCTCCTCGGCCAGGCGGCGGACGGGCGAGGATGCCCGTCTCCTGCCGCGTCCCCGAGGACGGTCGGGACGCGTGATGACAGCGGCAACCTCGTGGCCGGAGCGCGCGATTGCCCGAAGCGAGGGCAACGCGAACTGCGGCGTGCCCCAGAAGAGGACGCGCACGGTCTAGCGGTCCGTGGATAACGCCGTCCGAGCGCGTGCCCGCCGACTCACTTCCCGCCCCTCCTGCTCTTCCGCCATTTCCTCAGGAGCATGTTGCGCTTCAGCGGCGACAACCGGTCGATGAACAGGATTCCGTCAAGGTGGTCGACCTCGTGCTGCAGCGCCCGCGCCAGGAGGCCCTCCGCCTCGATGCGTACGGGTTCGCCGTCCGGCGAGAGTCCCTCCACGGTCACCCGGACCGGGCGGGTCACCGTCTCCTCCAGCCCGGGGATGCTGAGGCACCCCTCGGTCGCCTTGTCGGTGGTCCGGCCCGCCTCGACGATGACCGGATTGACCAGCGCGTGCACGTGCCGCTTCTCTTCCTCTTCCGGAACGTCCACGATCAGCACGCGCCGCGATACCCCGACCTGAGGCGCCGCCAGACCGATCCCGCCTGCGTCGTACATCGTGTCGAACATGTCCCCGATGAGCCGGCGCGTCTCGTCCGTCACGTCTTCCACCGGCACGGCCGGCTCCCGCAGCACCCTGGCCCCGAGGATCCGGATTTCGCGAAGCGCCACCGTGGGTCAGAAACCGGCGGCGGGGACGGCGCTCACGGGCTGCCTACTCCGTCTCGATCTTGCGGGCGATGTGTCCCCGGTCGACCACAATCCGCGTGTTCTCCCCCGTCTTGATCGTGAGCGCCTGCTCGGTCGCGTGGACGATCACTCCCAGGATGCCCCCGTTCGTCATGACCTGGTCGCCGCGCGACAGTTTGCCGAGCATCTCCTGGTGACGCTGCCTCTCCTTGCGCTGGGGCCGGATGAGGATGAAGTAGAAGATCGCGAAGATCATCACCAGCTGGAAGAGCAGGACGGCCATCGGGTTCGCGCCTTCCCGGGGCATGAGCGGGGGAGGCGGCGGGGATGCCAGGATGGCGGCAAGATTGGTGGAGAGTGACACGGGTCTGCGTTCCTGGGTGTCTGTGGGATCAGGGGGCGGTGCGGCGGTTCCGGGCGGCACGATACCGGTCGAGCCACGCACGGACCCACCCGGTAAAGGTACCGTCACGGATGTGGAGGCGCGAAGCCCGGGCCAGCCTCGACAGGAAGCTCAGGTTGTGGATGGACAGGAGGCGATGGCCGAAACGTTCCCCGAGCACGAGCAGGTGGCGGAGGTAGGCACGGTCGTATCCCCGGCACGCGTAGCAGTCGCAGGTGGGGTCGATTGGCTCCCGTTCGAGGCGGAAGCGCGCGCCCTTGAGGTTGATCTGGCCCTCGTCGCGGGTCCACGCGGTTCCGTGGCGGGCGTTTCGCGTCGGCGCCACGCAGTCGAACATGTCGCAGCCGCGGAGAATCGCTTCCAGCAGGTCGTCGGGGTACCCCACACCCATGAGATATCGGGGACGCTCCCATGGAATGAGGCGGTCGAGCACTTCCAGCGTGCGCCACATGTCATCCTTGGTCTCACCTACCGAAAGCCCGCCGATCCCGAAGCCCGGCCAGTCTCCCAGCGCCAGCGCCGCCTCCAGCTGCTCGGCCCGGAGATCCTCGTACACGTTGCCCTGCAGGACCGGAAAGAGTGCCTGTGGCCGGGCGGCATCGCCGTGGGTGACTTCGAAGCGTTCCCGGCACCGATCCAGCCACGCCGTGGTCCTGCGGTTGGCCCGTGCGGCCTCATCGCGGGTGACACCGCCCGGCGCGCACTCGTCGAAGGCCATGATCACATCCGCGCCCAGCCGCCGCTGGATGTCCATCACACCTTCCGGGGTGAAGCGGTGGCTGCTCCCGTCGATATGGCTGCGAAAGGTGACACCCCCCATGTCGATGTCGCGGGTGGAGGCCAGCGAGAAGACCTGGTAGCCCCCCGAGTCGCTGAGGATCGGCCCTTGCCAGCGCATGAAGTCGTGCAGGCCCCCGAGGGTCTCCACCACCTCCGCTCCCGGGCGCAGATACAGGTGATAGGTGTTGGCCAGCACCATCGACGCGCCTGCGTCCGCGAGTTCCTCGGGTGAGACGCCCTTTACGGTGCCCGCCGTCCCCACGGGCATGAAGACCGGCGTTTCGACAACGCCGCCGGAAAGGATCAGGCGGCCCGCGCGGGCCCGGCCGTCGGTGGCGTCGAGGGTGAAGTGTGCGCCTCCGGTCACCCCCGTCACGGAATCACCGCCATGGCGTCTCCGTACGAGTAGAACCGGTATCGCGCGTCGATCGCAGCCGCGTAGGCCCTTCTGACCGTGTCCAGCCCCGCGAAGGCCGCCACCAGCATGAGCAGGGTGGAGCGCGGCAGGTGGAAGTTGGTGACGAGGCAGTCCACCGCGCGGAAGTCGTGGGGCGGGTGGATGAAGAGATCGGTGATCCCGGGTCCGGCGCGGATCCGGTTCCGGCCCACCGCGACGCTCTCCAGGGTCCGAACCACCGTGGTCCCCACCGCCCACACCCGGCCGCCCCCCTCGCGGCAGCGCCCGTACGCCGCGGCGGCGTCGCCGGACACCCGGTAGTGCTCGCTGTCCATGGCGTGCGCAGCCGGATCCTCGGCCTCAACCGGACGGAAGGTGGCGGTCCCCACGTGCAGCGTGAGCGCCGTGCGGGCGACGCCGCGGCCGTCCACCTCGGCGAGCAGCTCGGGTGTGAAGTGCAGCCCGGCGGTGGGTGCCGCCACCGACCCCTCGCGCCGCGCGTACACGGTCTGGTAGCGTTCGCGGTCCATGGGCTCGTCCCGGCGCTGCAGATAGGGTGGCAGCGGCAGCCGCCCGAAGCGCGCCAGAGCTTCCCGCACCCCGAGCGGGCTCTCCACGCGCACGATCCTGCGTCCGTCCGGGCAGACGTCCACGACGTGCACCGAAAGCTCGGGGGCGACAACCACCGTGCGGCCGGGCCCCAGCTTTCTCCCCGGGCGGACGAGCGCCTCCCATACCCGTTCACCCGGGCTCCGCACCGGTCTCAGCAGCAGCACTTCGGCCGCGGCGCCCGTCGGCTTCCGGCCCAGCAGCCGGGCCGGGAAGACGCGGGTGTCGTTGACCACCAGGAGATCTCCGGGGTCCAGGAGGTCGGGAAGGTCGCGGAAACGGCGGTGCCGGATCGCTCCGGTGGAACGGCTCAGCACCAGCAGCCGCGAATCGGCACGCCGCTCCGCCGGGTAGCGGGCGATCCGGCCGGGCGGAAGTTCGTATTCGAAGTCCGAGGTCGTGCAGGGGCGCCGGGCGAGCGTATTCTCCACGGGCTCTCGGGGCTTCGCTCAGTGGAAGAGGCTCGGGTGGCCGCCGCCGGATCCGCTCTCGTCGTCGGGCGCGGGACGGCCGAGACGCTCGTACGCCTTGCCGGTGGCGATCCGCCCACGCGGACCGCGCATCATGAGGCCCTGCTGAATGAGGAAGGGTTCGTACACCTCCTCGATGGTGCCGGCGTCCTCGCCCAGCGCGACCGCGAGCGAATTCAGCCCGACCGGCCCCCCCTCGAACTTCTCGACGATAGTCGCGAGGATCCGCGTGTCCATCGCGTCGAGCCCGTACTCGTCCACCTTCAGCAGCTCGAGCGCGGCGCGCACCACGTCGACCTCGAGCACGCCCTCGGCGCGCACCTCGGCGAAATCGCGCACCCGCCGCAGCAGCCGGTTCGCCACCCGGGGCGTTCCCCGAGCCCGGGCCGCCAGCTCACGCGCCCCCGCCGCGGTGGCCTCGACGCCAAGCAACTTCGCGCTCCGCCCGATGATCACCGCCAGGTCGCGCGCCGGGTAGAAGTCGAGCCGTTCGGTGATTCCGAAGCGGGCCCGCATGGGCGCGGTGAGCAGCCCGAAGCGGGTCGTGGCGCCCACCAGGGTGAAGGGTTCGACCGCCATCGTCATGGTCTGGGCGCGCGGTCCGTCCGAGAGTCGCACCTCCACGCGAAAGTCCTCCATGGCCGGGTACAGGAACTCCTCGATCACCGGACGCAGGCGGTGGATCTCGTCGATGAAGAGGATATCGCCCTGCTGCAGGTTGGTGAGCGCGCCCACCAGGTCGGCCGGCTTCTCGAGCACGGGTCCGGAGGTCGTCGTGAAGCCCACCCCCATCTCCCGCGCCAGTAGCATGGCCAGCGTGGTCTTGCCCAGCCCCGGGGGACCGTGGAAGAGGATGTGGTCCAGGGGCTCGCGCCGTGCCGTGGCAGCCTCTATCGCGATACGCAGGTTCTCCTTCAGCCGCTCCTGGCCTATGAAGTCGGACAGTCGCCGGGGCCGCAACGACCTCTCGTGACCACCCTCGTCCGGCAACACCTCCGGGGTCGTGATCTCGGTGCGTCTCGCCATGGTCGCTGCTACCGCCCCGAACCCCGCCGCGCGAGCACGGCACGGACGATTTCCTCCGAGGACTCGGCGCCGTTCTCGCGGGACGCCTCCCGCACGGCGGCGTCAGCCTCGGCAAAGGAATACCCCAGGCCCGTCAGCGCGGCCACCGCGTCGGCCGCCAGTTTTGCCCCGGGCCCGGCCCGGCTGTCGGCCGCGGCGATGTCCTCCACCTTGTCCGACAGGTCCAGGATCACCCTTTCGGCGGTCTTCTTCCCCAGCCCGCTCACCTGCATCAGCGCGCGCGCGTCCTTCTCGGCGATCGCGCGGGCCAGCCGCCCCGCGTGGTAGGCGCTCAGCATGGCCAGCGCCAGCCGCGGACCCACCTTGTGGACACCCAGCAGGCGGTGGAAGAGTGTCCGTTCGTGCTCCTCGAGGAAGCCGTACAGGTGGGGCTTCTCGTCCTGCACCACGTACGCCGTGAGCAGTTCCAGGTCGGTCCCCGGCGCGGGGAGGCGACGAAAGATCGAGAGGGGGACGTGCACCTCGTACACGAGTCCCGCGGCGGTCTCCAGCTCGACCCGGTCGGTGTCGAGGCTCAGCACGCGGCCCCTGATGCGGCTGATCACGACGCCACCAGAGGTGAGGGCGCCGGCTTCGGAAGCGGGCCCGTGAAGGCATGGCAGAGGGCGGCCGCGACCCCGTCGGCCGCGTCGCTCGGCGCGGGATCGGTACGCAGACGGAGATGGCGGCGCACCATGTACGCGACCTGGTCCTTCGTGGCCGACCCGGTGCCCACAACCGCCCGCTTGATGGCGCGGGGCGCGTATTCGGCCACCGCCACCCCGCACCGCGCCGCCGCCACGATGATCGCCCCCCGTGCCTGTCCGAGTGTCAGCGCGCTCCGCACGTTCTTGCCGTAGAACGCGCTCTCCAGCGACAGCACCGCGGGCGAGAACCGCTCGATCAGCGCGGCCACCTCCTCGTGAATCTCGAGCAGGCGGTCGGCGAGGTCGGCCCCGGGCGAGGTCCGGATCACCCCGCACTCGATCAGCCCGGCGCGGCGGCGGGAGTCGACCTCCACCACCCCGAAACCGGTGGCCGCGGTGCCGGGATCGATCCCGAGCAGCACGCAACCGCCACCGTCGCCGGGCCACGCCGTCACGGACCCCGCGCCAGTACCGACTCGTCGAGGTCGGCGTTGGAGTGCACCTGCTGCACGTCGTCGTGATCGTCCAGAAGGTGAAGCAGCCTGAGGAGTCGCTCCCCCTCGCGTCCCCCCACCGCGACCTCGTTCTTCGCCACCATCGCGAGTTCCGCCGAGGTCACGGGCAGCCCCACCGCCGCCAGCGCCTGCCGCACCTCGTGCAGGTCGGCCGGCCCGGTGGTCACCACGAACTCCCCGTTCTCGCTGCCCATGTCGTCGGCGCCGGCCTCCACCGCGGCTTCGAAGACCGCGTCCTCGTCCACGTCCGCCGCGTCTACGGTAATGATCCCCCTGCGGTCGAACTGCCACGCCACCGACCCGGCCGTGCCCAGGTTGCCCCCGTTCTTGTCCAGGATGTGGCGGACCTCGGCCACCGTCCGCTTCTGGTTGTCGGTCAGCGTCCGGATGTACAGTGCCACCCCGCCCGGCCCGTACCCCTCGTACACGATCTCCTCGTAGGTGACGCCCTCCAGCTCGCCGGTCCCGCGCTTGATGGCCCGGTCGATGTTCTCCTGGGGCATGTTCCCGGCCTTGGCGGTGTCCACCGCGAGCCGGAGCCGGGAGTTGAAGTCGGGGTCTCCCCCACCCTCCCTGGCCGCCACCGTGAGCTCCCGGATGAGCTTGGTGAACATCTGGCCGCGCTTCTGGTCGTCAACCGCCTTCTTGCGCTTGATCTTCGACCACTTGCTGTGTCCCGCCATGGCTACCGGTCCGTGGATTGTAACGTTTGCATTGCACTCTGAATCGGGCCGAGCGAAACGACCGGCACGGAACCTTCCAATATAGCCCGTCCGCAACTCACGCCGGGCCGAACCCCGCAACCGTGTCACGTTCTCCAGTCCGGAAAGATATTGTAACTTGCGGTGTCCCGAGGTCCGACCGCGGCCGGCCCCACGGGGCGCCCCCGCCGCACTCCGATTCGCAGGACTCCGAATCCGATGACGATATCCCGCCGTCTTCGCCCCATCCGGATCTTCGCCGGGCGGTTGCCGGCCGGAGCGGCTCTGCCGGCCCTCTTCCTGCTGTCCGCACCGCACCTGTCTCTGCACGCCCAGGATCCGGACACCCCGACCGGGACCGTCGCCGGTCTCGTCTACGACAGCACGGCGAACGTTCCCCTGTCCGACGCCAGGGTTGCGGTGATGGGAACATCGGCGATGACCGACTCGGACGAAGAGGGACGGTTCCGGATCGAGGACGTCCCTGTAGGCGAACACACCGTGATGTTCTTCCACCCCCGCCTGGGCACGCTCGGGGTAGGGGGTGGCAACCGCACCGTCGTCGTGACCGCCGGATCGGTCACCGAAGTCCACCTCGCGATCCCGTCCCGTGAGACGATCCTGGGTGTCTGGTGCTCGGTGGAAGCGGGGACGGGAGACACGTCGGTCGGCGGGATCGTCACCGACGCGATCACCGGCGTGCCCCTGCCGGGGGCGAAGGTGACGGCGTTCGCCCGGCGCGGGGGGCTGTTGCAATGGAGGAGCAGGGTGGCGGAGGTGCGGAGCGGAAACTCGGGAGAATTCCGGCTCTGCAACCTCGACGGCTCGCTCGACCTCTCGGTCACCGCCTTCTTCGGCACCAGCGGGACCGGCCACCACGAGATCACCCGGACCGGCGCCCAGACCCTGGACATCGCCATCAGGATTGCGGATCCGGTCAGCATCACCGGCACCGTGACGGACTACGCCACCGGCGCTCCGCTCCGGAGTGCCAGGGTCCGGCTGCTGGGCACCGGCCACGACATGCTGACCGACTCCGCCGGCGGGTTCGCCTTTGCGGAGGTCCCCCCCGGGATACAGGTCATCCGGACCGAACGGCTGGGCTACGCCTCGCGCACCGACTCGCTGACGGCGTTCAGCAGGGAAGCCCTGGGGCTGGAAATCCCGCTCGCGACCGAGGCCATCGTGATGGAGCCCCTCGTGGTCACCGGCAGGAGGGACGATCCCGTCTACACCACGCGCGGCACGCGCTTCTCGGGCCTGACCGAGGCGCAGGTGGACTCGGTGCTCCCCCGGGTCGCCGACCTGGCCTCGCTGGTGCGCGCCTCGCGGATGCCGGGCCTCTCGGTCAGGAGCGTGTGGGTGCCCGACGCCTTCGGCCAACTGCGGGAGGGCCTGTGCATCGAGATTCAGCGCCGCCGCGGCGGGGGCAGGCCCAACGCTTGCAACATGGTCGCCGTGCGCCTCAACGACGGACCCGTGCCCGATCCGATGTTCTTCCTCAGGGAGCTCAATCCCACCGATGTCCGCTGGTACCAGATCATCACGCCGATCGAGGCCGGCTTCCTGTACGGCGACCAGGGCGCGAACGGGGTGCTGCTGCTGTATACGCAGCGGGGGGGTCGGCGATAGTGGTGCGCGAACCTGTCGCCGCGCTGGTGGCGGGCGCTGCCGGGACTACTTCGTGGAAACAAGGAGACTCCGCACCCGCATCGAGCCGACGAACCCGAACCCGTTCTCGATGTTCTGGACCGGGGGGACCGAGAAGCGCGACCCTCCCGTTCCCGAGGTAAGATACGCGTGGTGTTCCTTGCTGACCGCGGCCACGTCGAGGATGAGCGGAACAACCGGGTTGTCAAGGGCGGAATCGGGGACCATCATCGTTACCGATGTGTCGTCCACTTCGGCGTACCATGCCTTCGGGTCCTTGTTGTATGGAGGACGTCGCTTCCGCAGAGAAACGAAGTAGCGGTGAGCCGCTACGCTCCCTGTCCACGACGCGTCCAGCCTGGCGGAGGCACCGGTGCGGGTGAGCACCGCCGTCTCCACGTCGAAATCGCCCACCGCGAGAGTGTGTCCCCTCGCCGTGCGGTAGCCCTCCGCCATCACTTCCACCATGTAGGCGGCGCCCGGGTCGAGTGGGGCGCCCGGATCCAGACAAAGGGAGACGTGATTGGAGGGTCGAAGCGAGATGTACCCATTACATTCGCCTGGCTCGGTGGCCGTGGCGACGAGGGTCCAGGAGACACTCCCGGAATGCGCGTCGCCCCTGTACATGTTGACGGTCGCCTGCGGCGGTTCGGCGGCTTCGTACACGGGCCAGATCACCACGCGGTGCTCCGCCCAGTCGGGATTCAGCGGCACCATCACGACCAGGCGGTCGTCCTCCACCTCGGGATAGAGGACGCCGCAGGCCGAGAGCGATGCCGTAGCGGCCGCAACCAGGGCGCACAGGGAGACGGGTCGGCGTCGCATTGGCTCAGAAGCGGAAATCCACTCCCACGAATGGAAACATGGGAATCTGGCCCCTGGCAAGCCGATCGACGGACCAGTTGGCCGAGCGGCGGTTGGGGTTGTAGGTGCGAGGCCTGTATCCGTATGGATTGGTCCGCCCCGTGACGTTGGGGACGGAAAGGTACGGTTCGATCTTCCACGACCCCCAGCGAAACGCGTGTCGCACCGAGAGGTCGACACGCGCGTAGTAGGGAAGTCGGCCCTGTACACTCGAGAGGACGGTAAACATGCTTCCGTGGGGGTCCAGCCCTGGCGGTACGTCCTCGTGACCGCTTGCGTCGTACCGCACTCCCGGGTACCTCCCCAACGGAACCCAAAACGGGGTACCGGTTGCCACGGTGCTTCGGAAAGAGGCGCTCCACCCGCGCCACCCTGACACCGTCACGACCGCGTCCACCTCGTGTCTCCGGTCCCACGCCGGGAGATAGCCGGCGCCTTCGGTATCGGTAAAGCGCACCCGCGCCCACTGGTAGGAGATCCAGCCGCGCACGCGGCCGGCATGCCGCTGCACCCTCGCCTCCCACCCGCCGGCCTCGCCGTCGTGGAAGGCCATGTCCGAGACCAGCCGCGACGACCTGGGACGCCAGAACGGGATGGCGCGGAAACGCCGCGCCCACCCACCGACCGACCCCGTCCAGCGCTCGCCCCTCCACGCGTCCAAGGCCACGCTCGCCCCGTCCGCCACCGACACCGGCCTTCCGCGCTCATGCACGAACCACATCGGCGCACCGGGCACCAGATACCGGTCGTCGTGGAGCACCGAGAGGAACTGGTGGGTCCGGTCCACGCTTGCGCTCACCGCCAGCGGGCCGACAAGGAAGCGCGCGGCCAGACGGGGCTCGAACAGTCTCCGCGAGGCGCTTCGCTCGACGCTTGCCCGGAAGCCGGGCGCCAGCCTGAGCGCGCCGAACCACTTCTCGAACTCGCCGTAGAGGGACAGGTGCGCATAGGAACCCGATGCGTCTCCCTCCACGTACGCGCCCCGACCCGAGCCGTACAACGACACCGGACCTCCCTCGAGCGCCACGCCCACTCTCGCCCCCGTCCGCTCACCCCGCAGCGTGATTCCGGCACGCAAGCCACGCGCGGAGATCGTGTTTCTCGCCAGCGGTGGTGGCGATCCCGCCCCCGTGCCCAGGCTTCCCTCGTACCGGCTCACATACGCCGCCACTTCACTGGACACCCGGTTTCCGCGGACCCATGTCCAGGCCAACGAGGACACCAGGTTCGACCACCGGGAATCGAGCCGGTCCCCACCACCGCCCGCCCCCCAGCCGAACTCGTCGTCGGAGGCCAGCATGGCAAAGCCCACACGGTGTTCCTGGCCAGGGTATATCCGCAGGCCCAGATTCAGATCGTAGAACGAGTAGGGAGCGCCGACCGGCACGAAGTCCACCGTTGCCCGCCGTCCGGCCGCCAGCCACCGGGCACCGCCCCACGGCAGCGACCCGTCCGCCGCCGCGCGCACCCCCAGAAAACTCAACCCCCCGCCGGCTCGCACACCCGGGGCGCCCCCCGTCCGCTGCCGCCCCGACACGACCCCGGACAGCGAGCCCCCGTAGCGCGCCGGAATCGACCCCTTGTACAGCTCCACGGTCTCGACCGCGTCGGAGTTGAACACCCCGAACATTCCGAACAGGTGGTAGGGGCCGAACACGGGCGCCCCCTCCCACCGCACGCCCACCTGGTCCGAATTGCCCCCGCGCACGTACATCCCGGCCATGTAGTCGTTCACGCCCGTCACACCCGCGAGACTTCGCAGGCTGCGAAACACGTCCGCCTCGACCACGGCCGGCACCGTCTTCACCTCCGACGACGTCATGCCCACCGCCCCGACAGCCACGTCGCGGCTGAACATTATCCGCGCCAGTTCGCGGGAGCTGGAGCCCGCCCGGTCCACCGCCACGGTCAGAGCCGGAAGCCCGACCGGGGCCCGCTCCAGCAACAGGTCCACGGCCTCCCGAACCCCCGTGACGACCAACCCCGTGTCTGCCAACCTGTACCCCAGCCGGTCCGCGAGCACCGGCACCGGCACACCGGGGTCAACCGGTACGCCCTCCACGAGGCCCAGGCTGTCCGTCACCCGTGTAACGCCGCTTTCCGGGAACGATACCATCACCCCGGAGAGCGGCGCACCCGACGCCGCGTCCAGGACGCGCACCGCCCACACCACCGCCGAGCGGTCCTGCGCGACGCCCAGCGCGGGCGCAAGCCACAGTCCGGTCCAGGTCACCAGAAAAACGGCCCGCGCCCCGCCCGGGGGTCTGGTCCGGGTTCCCTTCATCCGGATTCTCCGTGGCCCTGTGTCTCGTCGTCATCATCCTCTTCCTCCACCAGGCTGTGATCGACTCGCGGCGACGCTCGCATCGCCTTGAGGACATCCAGACGCACATCGGCGGAGTTCATGGCGTACGCGATCGCTCGGGCGACCTCGGACAACCGCTCCTCCGCGGCGGTCGCCTCCACGGGTTCGGCCGGCGGATTCATGGTTGCGTCGCTGCATCCCCAGACCGTTGCCAGGCTGACAGAAACGAGAAGCGCGCAGACCTTTCGGAGAGCCGCCGGCCTGAGTTTCGCCGATCTGGACCGATGGATCGTGTCGCTGAGGGTGGAGTACTCGGTGGGCGTGGTTTGCTCCTTTCGTTGGATTGCGGTGAGGCTCCAGGTCATCTGGTCGGATGCCTCATCTCATCTGTGCCATGGCAGTCGCAGGGATTCCCACAACCGCCGAGCACAGCCATCACCCTTTCACGATGCAATCGCCTGGAGGACGGCCGGTAGAGGGAAAACCCGGCAATTCGTGAGGGGAAAACCCCTCCTTGCTGCGCGGGGAAATTCCCCTCACCGGCATGCTGGCCCCCCTCACCCCTCCCGCTCGGCCGCCTCCGCCACGATCTTCTCCACCCGCATCGGCGGAACCAGGTCATATCCCAGCATCTTCCTCCTGTGAAACCCCCGCCCCTGCGTGATCGACCGCAGCACCGACGCGTACTTGTACAGCTCCGCCTCGGCCACCTGCGCCATGATCGCGGTCTTCCCCCCCAGCGGCTCCATCCCCAGCACCCGCGCCGAGCGGCCGTTCAGGTCGCCCATGACATCGCCCACGTACTCGTCCGGCACCGTCACCGTCACCTCGATGATCGGTTCCAGCAGCGCCGGCTTCGCCTTCTCGGCCACGTTCCTGAACGCGTACGACCCGGCCACCTTGAAGGCGATGTCCGACGAGTCCACCGAGTGGTATGAGCCGTCGTAGCACTCGGCCTCGAAGTCGACCACCGGATAGCCCGCGACCACCCCCTTCGTGGCCGCCTCCTGGATGCCGCGGTCCACCGACGGAACGTACTTGGTCGGGATCACCCCGCCCTTGATCGAGCTGACGAACTCGTAGCCCTCGCCCCGGTCGCGCGGCCGCAGCCGCACCCAGCAGTCCCCGAACTGGCCCCTGCCGCCCGTCTGCTTCTTGAAGCGACCCTGTCCCTCGGCCTCGGCCGTGATCGTCTCGCGATAGGCGATCCGGGGCGGCTCGGTCTCCACCGTAACCCCATACTTCCTCTTCATCCTCTCGAACTGCACGTCCAGGTGCAGCTCTCCCAGACCACGCGCGATCGTCTGGCGGATTTCGGGGTTGAACCCGGCGACGAAGGTCGGGTCCTCGTCGTTGAGCTTTGCCAGCGCCTCGCCCAGCTTGTCCTCGTCGGCACGCGCGACCCCGCGCACCGCGATCGAGATGTCCGGCTGCGGGAAGGTCACGCCCTCCAGCGTCACGGGGTTGGCCGGCGCGCTCAGGGTGTCGTTGGTCCGGGTGGACTTGAGCTTCGCGACGACCCCGATGTCGCCGGCGTGCAGCGCCTCCACTTCGACGCGTTCCTTCCCCTGCGGGATGGCCAGGTGATTGATCCGTTCACCCGCTTCGCGCCCGGCGTTCCGCAGCTCGGTCCCGTTCGCCACCATCCCCGAGAAGACCCGGAAGAGCGACAGCTCGCCGACATGCGGTTCCGCGCTCGTCTTGAAGACCAGGGCGCTCACGCTCTCGTCGTCGGCGGCGCGCAGGTCCACGGCGGACCCGTCGTCGCCGATGGCCTCCACCCCGCCCCCCCGCCCCGGGTGCGGCGCCAGCGCAACCAGCAGCTCCGCGAACTCGCGCACCCCGAAGGACTGCTCCGCCGCACCGCAGAAGACGGGCACGACCTCACCCTCCGCAACCGCCCCGGCCAGCGCCGCGAACTGCTCCCCGACCGAGATCGCCTCTCCCTCGAGGTAGCGGTCGAGAAGCTCCTCGTCGGTGGTGGCGAGCGTCTCCATCAGCTCCGTCTGCCAGGTCTCCACGTCGTCCGCGACCTCGTCCGGCACATCGGCTTCCCCGTATTCCCCGGCCATGGCGCCGCCCTTGTAGACGTGAGCCCGGCCGGTGAACAGGTCGACCACGCCCCGGAAGCCCGCCGCCGCCCCGATCGGGATCTGCACGGGGATCGCGCCCGGGGCCAGGCCGTCCCTCAGCTCGGCCAGCACCTTGCCGAAGTTGGCGTGCATCTTGTCCATCATCGACACGAAGATCATGCGGGGAAGCGCGCGTTCCTCGCAGAGCTGCCACACCATCTCCGTGCCCACCTCCACCCCCGAAGCGGCGCCCACCGTCACGACCGCCGCGTCGGCCACGCGCACGGCCGCGGCGGCCTCCCCCGCGAAGTCCATGTAACCGGGCGTGTCGAGGAAGTTGATCTTGGTCCCGGCATCGATGGCGTGGGCGACCGTCAGCTGCATGGACATCCCGTGGCCCGTCTCTTCGGGGGTCGTCATCGTGAGCGCCGTGCCCGCGTTCACGTTCCCCTTCCGTCTGGAGGTCCCCGCAGCGAAGCACACCGCGTCGATGAGTGTCGTCTTCCCCGATCCCCCGTGTCCGAGGACCACCACGTTGCGGATGTTCTCCGTTCTGAAAGACCTGGCCACGGCCATGCCACCTCCTTGCTTGCGGTTCGCGAGATGCCCGTTCGGCCGAACGAGAGTACGGCGGCGGCGGCGCTGCGTCGAGGCTGTCGCGCCCGCCCCCGGGGAATGGGCAACGGGACGGGGATTCTAGAAACGCCGCGACGGGCTGGTCAAGGTGATGGCCGGTTGATGGCCGGTGCTTGCAGGGGTGTCGATTTGCCCGTAGCATTGCAGGATGAGCGGGTCGGGTGGTGACCCGGCCCAGAGCGGGCGGCTCCGGTGGTGCGAATGAGGCGGATCGCGCCTCTCACCGGGTCGGGCCGGAAGTACCGGCCCCGTGACTGCCGGCTCGACATCTTCAGGGGAGGGATGAGGAAAATGAGGAAGCCCGCGGGCAGCAAGACACTCCCGATCACACTTTTGGCCGGTGCCGTGCTCCTTTGGTCCTGCGCCGATCTGCGCCCCGAAGCCGACCGAATTCCGACCCGGCTGGCAATTGTTCCCGATACCGGCCTCCTGACGGCGGGAACACCGACGAAGCTGAAGCTCGTCGTCGAGGACCAGCACGGCGAACCACTTCCGGTTCCCGGCTGGTCGCCTGTGCGATGGGGTGTGTTTCGGCCGGCGACCGGCGGCCATGTCGCGAAGATCAACCAGGACGGAATGCTGACCGGGTTGCGCGGCGGCAGGACGACCGTCACGGCTCGCGTGAGCGGGCTGGAGGCGGAAGCGCGCTTTCGGGTGAATCCCGAACGCTTGCGTCTGACTGCGTCGGCCATCTATCTGACCCAGGGGGCGCAGAATCGCCATGGCTCCGTTCGGCTGATCGCGGGCCGACCGGGGCTCCTCCGGATCTTCGTCGTCGCAAACGAGATGAACTGGGGATTTGAGCCCCCCGCGGTTCAGGTCACGCTGCTACAGGGTAACGACGTGGTACTGGAGCGGCTCCTCCCGGGGAAGCCCGGGTCGATTCCAACCGGTTTCGACGAGTCGGACTTGCGTCTGTCCTTCAACGTAGAGGTTCCCGGGTCGGTCATTCAGCCCGGCCTCCGCATGGTGGTCGAGCTCGATCCGGAGGGCGTCGTGCCACTGGCCCCGGGAAGCCGGACCAGGTATCCGGAGACGGGCTCCACCGAACTTGTCGTCGTCAGACCGCCGTTGTTCCGGCAGGTTTTCGTTCCGACCCTTTTCGGCCAATCGTCCGACCCGGCGGTCTTCGCCTGGCTGGACGGAATAGGTCCCGACAGCGACCAGATGCGCTACGCCAGGAATCTGTTGCCCGTATCGGAGATGGAGGTGGAGGTTCGCGATACCTTCCGACTGGGAAGCCTTTCGCTTTATGGCTGGCTCAATGCGATTAGGGTGCTGCACGTCCTGGAGGGGCGGCGGGGCTACTACTACGGTGCGACCGGGCAGTTTGGTGGCGGGGTCGCCAACTTCGCGAGGCCGTGGAGCGTGGGTGCGGCCGACGCATGGGTCTACACCCATGAAACCGGACACAACATGAACCTCTATCACGCCAACTGCGGCGGCGCGGTGGGGCAGCACCCGAAATACCCGTACCCTGGAGGATCCATAGGTGTCTGGGGCTATGACGTCGAGCGCAAGAGGCTGTACGATCCGGCGGCGGCGAAGGACGTCATGAGTTACTGTCGAGGCCTCGCCTGGACGGGTGACTTCCAGTTCGATCTCGCGACCACCCATCGGCTCAGCGGAGATGGCGGGGTCGATCTGGAGGGGGGATCCGGCCCGGGCCGGGGGGAAGAGATGCTCGTGGTGTGGGGTTCGGTCCGGGACGGCGAGTTGACGCTGGATCCCGCCTTTGTGGTGGAAGGGCCGGTGGAGCTGCCGGAGGCGGACGGTCCCTACCGGGTCGAGGGGATCGGCGCGGATGGGGAGACCCGATTCTCCCTCTCGTTCTCGCCCACGCCGCTGGAGCACGGCGGAGGGAGCTTCGTCTACTTCGTTCCCTATGATGCCGAGTGGGCCTCCGCCCTCGATCGGATGGTACTGACCGGACCGGAGGGAGCATACACCATGACGCGCGACGGCGAGCCCGAGATGGCCGTGCTGACGGACCGCTCCACCGGACTGATCCAGGCCATCTTCCAGGACTGGGACGGGGGGCCGATCCCCGGCGAGGAGACCGCCGAGGTGACGACGACCAGGGGGATCCCGGCAGCCCGGTTGCGGTAGCGGGGCGACCGGGCGGGCGGCGGCTCCCGTCAGTTCAGCCGGGTCTGCTTCGAAACCCGGTCCAACAGCGCCCGTTCCTCCGCCGTGAGGGAGTTGATCCCTTCCGCCGAGATCTTGTCGAGCACCTCGTCGACCCTGTCGAGTTCCCGGTGCGCCCGCCTCTCGGCCATGTGCTCGTTCAGGACCTTCATGAACGCCGCCTCGTCGGGGTCTTCCACGGCCCGCGGCGCCCGCCGGCCGGGTTCGCGGACCCTCCACGAACCCGCGCCCGAAGGTCTCCGGCGGACCAGCCCGCGCCACCCACCCCACCTCCTTCGCGCCGCCCGCTTCCGTACGCCGGCACCGCCCGCCCCCGGACCCCATCCGCTCATTGTCGCCCCCGCGCTCCCGTACGCCGGCAGCCAACCGCTCCGCACCAGCAGGAAACCCGCCACCGCCCCACCCAGATGGGCCAGGTGGGCCACACCGTCCCGGGTCGGGCCGATCGCGCTCACGAAGCTCATGGCCACCAGGAAGATGACGAGCCACTTCACGCGCACCGGTACCATCGCCCAGATGTACACGGTCTGGTTCGGCCACGCCATCGCGAAGGCGAGCATGATCCCGTAGCACGCCGCCGACGCGCCCACGATCACCGCGTCGGAGAATGCGAAGCTGAGCAGAACCCCTCCCAGCCCGCAGATCATGTAGAACTTGATGAAGCGGTCGGAGCCCCAGCGCGCCTCCAGCGGGGGCCCGAAGAAGAAGATGAAGAGCAGGTTCATCAGCAGGTGCCACAGACCCGCGTGCATGAACATGTACGTGACCATGGCCCAGGGCTGAACCACCACCCGGGCAGGCGAGAAGGCGAAGAGATCGAACATCCGCCCCGGACCCACTGCGACTGTGATCAGGAAGACCGCCGCGTTCGCAATGAGCAGGATCCTGACCCACGGCGTCACGCTCAGCCGCGGCGCCCCCCCGCCGTAAGCCGGAGACTCGTTGACATATCTCATCGTTCTCCTCCCTTCTGAGGTACGCGTCCACCCCCTCCTACTTTATACTGACGACTCCCGGCCACGAAACGTGCAAAGCACGGGACCCGTCCGACTCGTCCCGCAACCCGCCGACCGGCTCCGCAGCCCCTTCCCATCGCCGTGCCGCCCCCGGTTCATTCCACCATACTCCACATCGGGCTCACCGGTTCCGGGAACGGGAACGCGCTTGATTCCGCGCTCCGGCCCGCACCCCCAGCCGGCTGATCCGGTCGCACAGCTCCGGGAACTCCAACCCGGCCGCGCGCCCGGCTTTCGGCAGCAGGCTGTTCCCCGTCAGACCGGGAAGCGTGTTGGCCTCCAGGCACCAGGCCTTCCCCTTCCCGTCCACCATGAAATCCACCCGCGAGAAGTGCTCCATGCGCAGCAGGCCGTGCACCCGCAGCGCCTCGGCCTTCAGCGCCTCCGCAAGCGCGTCCGGGATCCGTGCGGGCGCGGTCTCCACCGCCATGCCCGCCTCATACTTGCAGCGGAAATCGAAGAGTTCATGCTCGGGCTCGATCTCCACCACCGGCAGGGCCTCTCCGCCCAGAATCCCGACGGTGAGCTCTCGCCCCCTGACGTACGCCTCGTACATGACCACATCCCCCCCGCCCCCCGCCACCACCGTCGCCTCGTCCACCTCCCGCGCGGAACGGGCCAGTGCCAGGCGGACCGAGGAGCCACCCGACACCGGCTTCACGATCACGGGAAGACCCAGGCGCTCCACCACCTCGCCACCGGCCGCCGCACCCGCGATCCAGGCCGGGGTCGCCACCCCCTCGTCCCTCAGAAGCCGCTTCGTCAGGTCCTTGTCCATGGCCAGCGCGCACGCCACCGGGCCGCTGCCCGAATACGGGATCCCCGCGACCTCCAGCAGCGTCTGCACGGTCCCGTCCTCGCCGGCCCCCCCGTGGAGCGCCACGAAGACGACGTCCGCCTCCGCCAAACCGGGCTCCGAGCGGATGACTTCGGCTTCCGGCAACACGTTCGCCGGAACTGCCCGGGCCAGCGGCGCCTCGGCCCGGCCGATCCCAGACGCCCGTATCCGCCGCTCCAGGGCGGCCGGCATCACTCCCGCCGCGGCGTCGATGCTGGTCACCAGGTGTCCCGCGGCGCGCAGCGCGGCCGCCACCTCGCACCCGCTGGCCAGCGACACGCCCCGCTCCTCGGAACTACCCCCCATGAGCACGGCGACATGGAGCCGGTCCCGGCACCGGTCCTCCGCCGGGACCACCGTCAAGGCGCGGCCGCCAGCGAACGGACCAGGTCGTGGCGGGTCAGGATGCCGTCCAGCACGCCGTTCGCCCGGATGAGCACCGCGTGCGCGCTCCCGCTCAGGAGCCGCGTGGCCGCCTCGGCGTCGGCCTGTTCGTCCAGTACCGGGTACGGGCCCTCCATGACCGATTCCACGTCCTGCTCCAGCACCTCCGGATCGGCCAGCACCGCACTCATCAGTCGGCGCTCGGCCACGCTCCCGACGCACTCTCCGTCAACCACCACCGGAAGCTGTGAAACGTGATGGGTCGACAGCGTCGAGATCGCCATCCGCACCGGCGTCGAGGGCGTCACCGTGAGTAGGCCGGGAAGCGGTTCGAGCTTGGCCGCCACCACCTCGGCCACCGTCGTCCGCCGCCCCGCCAGGAACCCGTTGTTGCGCATCCACTCGTCGTCGTACTGCTTGGTCAGGTAGCGCTCCCCCCAGTCGCACAGGAGTGCCACCACAAACGCGTCAGGATCGTCCAAGCGGCGCGCCTCGTCCAACGCGGCGCGCACGATCAGGCCCGTGGATCCGCCCACGAAGAGTCCCTCCTCGCGAACCAGGCGGCGGGACATGGCGAAGGCATCGCCATCGGTCACCGTCACGTACCCGTCGATGTACTCGATGTCCAGCGCGCCCGGAATCTTGTCGTTCCCCAGACCTTCTACCTTGTACGGTTCGCCGGCACCCACCGTGCCCGTATGGAAGTACCCGGCAATGACCGACCCCACCGGATCGACCCCCACCACCCGCACCTCCGGGTTCATCTCCTTCAGATACCTCCCCACCCCGGAGATCGTCCCCCCCGTGCCCGCGCCCGCGAAGAAGTGCGTGACCGCTCCGCCGCTCTGTTCCCACAGCTCGGGTCCGGTCGTGCGGTAGTGCGCCTCGGGGTTGGAGCGGTTGTAGAACTGGTCGGCGAGAAACCCGCCGGGCGTGGCCTCGGCGATCGCGCCCGCCCGGTTGACATAGTGGTCCGGGTGGTCGGGCGGCACGGCGGTGGGGGTGATCACCACCTCCGCCCCGAAGGCGCGCAGCAGCTTGACCTTCTCGCGGCTCATCTTGTCCGGCATCGTGAAGACGCAGCGGTAGCCGCGCGACGCGGCGGCCATCGCGAGGGCCAGCCCGGTGTTGCCGCTCGTGCCTTCGACGATGGTACCGCCCGGCTTGAGAAGGCCCGCACTCTCGGCGGCTTCGATCATGGCCAGACCGATCCGGTCCTTCACCGACCCTCCGGGGTTCATGAATTCGGCCTTGCCGTACACGGGGGTCCGGATCCCCCGGGCCACGCGGTTCAGCCGGATGAGCGGCGTCCACCCCACCAGGTCGAGTACGTCCTCGTACGGTTCGCCGTGGCGGGGTGCCGGTCCGGCCCCGGATCCGCCGGTCACCCGCACAACCCCGGCGCAGCGTGAGCGTCGCCTCCGGGCAGCCCTGCGGAGTTCTCGCTCTCCGGAAACTGCGGCCGGACCGCCTCCGCGGGCTGTTCCCCCTTCGAAAAGTACACGGGGACCCGCGCCCATACGCGCACCGGCTCTCCCTCCCTGGTCGCCGGCTCGAACTCCATGGCGAGAGATCCCCTCACCGCCGCCGAGTCGAGTGCGGAGTGGCCGCTGCTCTTCACCACCATCACGCTGTCGACGCCGCCCGACTCGTTCACCAGCACCCGAACCAGCGTGTTACCCTCGACATCCTGGTCCCAGAGCTCAAGCGGGTACTCGACCGGGCTTTCGGTGAACAGGGGCGTAGGCTTCTCGATGTTCTGGTCGCTGCCGCACGCCGGGGCCAGCATGGCCGCAACCGTGACGGCGACACATGCGATCCTGCGCGACGCGCTCTGACGGGTGCGGATCGCCGCACGCCCCCACCGGATATTCGTGAAATCCTTCACAAGCCCTCCGCTGCCCGCGTCCTGAGGGAATGCAGCACGTTCAACGCGTCCAGCGGCGTCATGCGATCCGGCTCCAGAGCCAGGAGCCGGTCCACCACCGGATGCCTGTTTTCGAATAGCGACAGCTGGTCGGGGCCGGTCGCGTTACCTGCCGCCCCGGCTCCCCTCCGGCCAAGACCACCGCCTCTCCCTGAATGTGTTCCCTCCAACTCGGCCAGAAGTTCCAGAGCTCGTGCGATCAGCGCGGGCGGAAAACCCGCCAGGCGCGCCACCTGGATCCCGTAGGACCGGTCCGCTCCTCCCTCCTCCAGCCGCCGCAGGAACACTATCTCCTCGCCCGCCTCCCGTACCGCCACGTTCAGGTTCCTCACTCCGGGCAGCCGGTCTCCGAGCTGGGTGAGTTCGTGATAGTGCGTGGCGAAGATCGCCTTGGCGCCGACATTGTCGTGCAGGTGTTCGGTGACGGCCCACGCGATCGACACCCCGTCGTAGGTCGAGGTGCCGCGCCCGATTTCATCCAGCAGCACGAGGCTCCGGTCGCTGGCACCGTGGACGATCGCCGCCGTCTCGTTCATCTCCACCATGAAGGTCGACTGCCCGCGGACCAGGCTGTCCGACGCACCCACGCGGGTGAAGACGCGGTCGCAGACCCCGAGCCGGGCACTCCTTGCGGGAACGAACGACCCGATCTGGGCCATGAGCTGGATCAGGCCGACCTGCCTGAGCACCGTGCTCTTGCCGGCCATGTTCGGTCCGGTCAGGATCACGATCCGCCCGTCCTCGTCCAGTTCGAGGTCGTTGGGAATGAAGTCCTCGCGCGGCAGCATCGTCTCGACGACCGGGTGCCGGCCCGCCACGATCCGGAGGTCGAATCCCGTGGTGACCTCCGGGCGGACGTAGCCGCGAACCTCCGCGACCTCGGCCAGCGTGGCCAGCACGTCCAGCGCCGCCACCCGGCGGCTGGTCTCCTGGATGCGGGAAACCGCAAGGGCGAGTTCGGCCCGCACCCGCAGGAAGAGCGTCTGCTCGAGGCGCGCGATGCGGTCTTCGGCGTCGAAGACCTTCTCTTCCCATTCCTTGAGTTCCATGGTGAAGTACCGTTCCGCGTTGGCCAGCGTCTGCTTGCGGATGAAGTCCTCCGGGACCCGGGAGAGGTTGGCCCGGGTCACCTCCAGGTAGTAGCCGAAGACCTTGTTGAATCCGACCTTGAGGGAGGGTATGCCCGTGCGTTCCCTCTCCCTGGCCTGCAGTCGGACGATGAAATCCCGGGCCCCGTCCCGCAGTCCCCGCAGCCGGTCGAGTTCCTCGCTGAAGCCCTCCCGGATCACGTCGCCCTCGGCCAGCGCCGCCGGCGCATCCTCGGCGATGGCTTCGGCGATCCGCGCCTCCACGTCCTCCATTGTGTCCAGTTCCGCGGCCAGGGCGGACAGTCTACCGCTCTCCAGCCCCCGGCCTGCGCCGGCCACCGCCGGCAGCTCCCGGATCGACCGCCCCAGCGCGACCACCTCGCGGGGGCTGGCGCGGCCGGATCCGACCTTGGTGCCCAGGCGGTCCAGATCGCGAATGCGCCCGAGGGCCGTGCGCAGGCCGGCCCGCTCGTCCGGTGACTCCAGGAGCTCCGCGACCCCCGCCTGGCGGCTCCAGATCTCGCCGGATTCCAGCTGGGGATTGAGCAGCCAGGCGCGCAGGAGGCGCGCGCCCATGGGCGTGGTCGTGGCGTCCAGCACCGACAGCAGGGACGCGTCCCCGTCGTAGGGGCGCAGGGGCTCGACCAGCTCCAGGTTTCGGCGCGTCATGGAGTCCAGCGTCATCACCGACTCGGGCCGCTGGATTCGGGGAGGGCGCACATGCTCCGCCGAGCCGGGCCGGATCTCCTCCGCGTAGGCGACCAGCGCTCCGGCCGCGCGGACCAGCAGTTCGTCGCGGGCCTCGAAGCCGAAGCCGTCGAGCGACTGCACCCGGTACAGCCTCTCCAGCTCGTCGCGGGCGATTCCGGGGTCGAAGAGCCAGTCCGGCCGGATGCTGTGCACGGCCTCGGTCTCTTCGGGGACCAGGTTCTTCGCGGATTCCGGCAGGAGCAGTTCGCGGGGTTCCAGCCGCTCGAGTTCGTCCGCCGCCCCGGAAGGGCCGGCCTCCAGGACCAGGAGTTCACCGGTGGAGACATCCAGGGCGGCGAGCCCCAGCGACCCGTCACCGGGGACCAGCGCCACGAGGAAGTTGTTTCGTTCCGCCTCCAGAAGCGCATCCGACACCACCGTGCCGGGGGTCACCGTATCGACGACCTCCCGGCGCACGATCCCCTTGGCTTCGGCGGGATCCTCGGTCTGGTCGCAGATCGCGACCTTCCTGCCGAGCCTGACGAGCTTCACCAGGTAGTCCTCCAGGGCCTTGGCCGGGATTCCGGCCAGCGGCACGCTGGCAGCGGCGCCGTTGTTGCGGGAGGTGAGGGTCAGGTCTAGGAGCCGCGCACCCTCCTCGGCATCCTCGCAGAACAGCTCGTAGAAGTCCCCCACGCGGAAGAAGACGAGGGCGTCGCGGTGGCGGGACTTCACCTCCCGCCACTGTCGCATGAGCGGGGTGTCGGTGCTGCGGGTGGAAGGAGTCGCCAAGGCTGTCCGCGGGCTTGGTCGCGCCGACAGTCCGGTCCGTCCGGCGGCGCTCTGAGTGCCGGATGTACGATACCGCCGGGGCAACCCGGGATCAACCGGGTCGAAAGGTCCGCAGCCGATTCGCGTTGGCCACCACCGTGACCGAACTGAAGGCCATCGCCGCCCCGGCGATCATCGGCGAGAGGAGCAGGCCCAGAGACGGGTAGAGGGCGCCGGCCGCCACCGGAATGCCGACCACGTTGTAGGCGAAAGCCCCCACCAGGTTCTGGACGATGTTGCGGTGGGCGGCCCGCGAGATCTCCAGCAGGGTCTCGACGCCGCGGAGCGAGTCGCCGAGAAGCGCCACGTCCCCGGTCTGCCGGGCCACATCGGTACCGCCTCCCATCGCGACGCCGACATCGGCCGTCGCGAGGGCGGGTGCGTCGTTGATTCCGTCTCCGACCATCGCCACCACCCGTCCCAGCCCCCGCAGCGCCTCGATCTCGCGAGCCTTTCCGGCGGGGGACACCCGCGCCGACACGCGCCCGATGCCCGCCTGCCCGGCGATCCGGGCGGCCGCGGCCTCTTCGTCCCCCGTGAGCATCATCACCTCGACGCCGCGCCGCCGGAGCCTCCCCACCACCTCCCGCGCCCCCGGGCGCAACGCGTCCGCCACACCGAACACACCCGCCGCCACCCCGTCCACGACCACCACCACCGGTGTCGCCCCCTCCGCGGCGGCCCGTTCGAGGTGCTCCGCCAGCGAGCGGGCATCCACGCCGGCGGCGGTCACGAACGAGGGCGACCCCACGAGCACGCGCCGCCCGGCCGCGCTCCCGGACGCCCCCCTCCCGGGATGCGCGGCAAAGTTCGCGACCTCCGGCCACGCCACCCCCCGCTCCCCCACGTACTGCACGATCGCACGCGCCGCCGGGTGCTCCGACGCCGCCTCCACGCTCGCCGCCGCCTGCAGGAACGCGGTTTCGGCGAAGTCGGCGGACGCTCCCGCGAAGGCGACCTGCGGCCTGCCCACCGTCAGCGTCCCGGTCTTGTCCAGCACGACCGTGTCCACCCGGCGCGCCCGTTGCAGCGCGGTCCCGTCACGGATCAGCACCCCATGCGCGGCCGCCTTGCCGATCGCGATCATCACCGAGATGGGCGTGGCCAGTCCCAGCGCGCACGGGCAGGCGATCACCAGCACCGCCACCGCGGTCACGACGGCGAGGTTCATCCGCGGCTCCGGCCCTGCCAGCAGCCAGAAACAGAAGGTCAGCAACGCGACCAGAACCACGGCCGGCACGAAATGGCCGGCCACCACGTCGACGGTTCTCTGGATCGGGGGCTTGGTTCCCTGGGCGCGCCGCACCATCTCGACGATGCGCGCGAGCACCGTTTCCGAACCGACCCGCGTGGTCTCTACGGTGAGCGCGCCGGTGCCGTTGACCGTACCGCCCACCACCGCGTCACCGGGCGACTTTGCGACCGGCAGGCTCTCGCCGGTGAGCATCGACTCGTCCACCTCGCTCTCCCCCCGCCGGACCCGCCCGTCCAGGGGGATGCGCGCACCGGGGCGCACCAGCAACAGATCCCCCCGGGCGACCTCGGCCACCGGCACCGTCTCGATCCCGTCTCCGGTCGCCCGGTCGGCGGTTTCGGGAGTCAGGTCGAAGAGGGCCCGCAGCGCCCGCACGGTGCGTTCCCTCGCGCGGGTCTCGACCACCTGGCCCAGAACCACCAGGGTGATCACGACCGCTACCGCCTCGTAGAAGGGCCGGGCGCTCCCCTCGGGAAAGAGTCCGGGCGCCGTCACCGCGGCCGTCGAGTACAGCCAGGCCGCCCCCGTTCCAAGCGCGACCAGCGTGTTCATGTCGGCCGCGCCCCGCCTGGCCGCGGCCCAGCCACCCTCGAAGAACCCCCGCCCCGTATGCAGGAGGATCGGCATCGTGAGCACGCCCGACACCCACCAGAGCACACGGCGCGTCTCCTCCGCGAGCATCGGCAATCCCGGGACCATCTCCCAGTGGCCGATCAGCACGACCGGGAGTCCGCACGCCACCCCCAACCGGAATCGCCTCATCAGCACGGCCCGCTCCTCGTCCCGGGCCTCGTCCCGTTCGCGGAGGCCATCCGGAGCCGTCCCGGCGCCGGCCAGCACTTCGGCTCCGTAGCCGACCGCCTCGACGGCGCCCACCAGCGCACCCGGATCCGGCCCCTGCGGTGCGAGCCGCACCCTGGCCAGCTCCTCCACGAGGCTCACACTGGCCCCGGTCACGCCTTCGGTGCCGCCCAGCGCCTTCTCGATGGACCTCACGCACGCGGCGCAGTGCATGCCCCGGATGCCGAGCGTCACCTCCGTGGCGGCTCCGCCAGGGGTTCCGGCCGCCTCTCCCCGACCCCCGGCGGCCGTGTCGTTCACCCGGATCGTCTCCGGCCCCGCACCATCAGCGCCAACAGCCACTCCTCCATGAGGACTTCGCCGGGGATCGCGCTGGCCTTGAGGAGTTGGTCCAACCGGCGCAGACCCCGGACCGCTTCCGCCAGTTCGGCCCGGCTCCAGCGCCGCGCCTGCCCCACGATCCGCCGTGCGAGGAAACGCTGGTAGGGCGGCAGCACCGCCTGTACGCCGCGCACACCGCCCTCGATGGCAACCCCGATGCGGAGCAGTTGGGTGGAGAGCCCGATAACCAGCCCGACAGCCGACTCTCCCTGCTCACGCAGGACGGGGAGAGTCCGGACCGCGTCCCTGATCCTCCGGTTGCCCACCAGGTCGAACCAGGCCCAGCGGTCCTGGCGGGGCAGGCGCAGTCCACCCCTCCGCACGGCCTCCACATCCACGACGGCCCCTTCGCCCACCATTTCGGCAAGCTTGCGCACCTCCTGGGTTAGCATCCCCAGCTCCGTCCCCGCCGCTCCGGCCAGCGCCCGCGCGGCTTCGATCTCCACCGTAACCCCGAGTTCCTCCCGGGCCCACGACACCAGCCACCCGGGCGCCTCGTCCGTGGAGACGGGTTTGAACTCGATCGCCGTGGCAACCCCGGCGAGGTCCTTGTAGAACCTGGCCCGGGATCTGGGCGGAACGGTGGCCTGCAGGATGAGGACCAGCCCCGGAGGCGGACGGCGGGCGGCGTCCAGGACGATCCGGCGCGCCTTGGGGCTTCCCGCCAGCGCTTCCGCCTCCTTCACGTGCACGACACGCCAGGTAGCCATCATGGGTGGCGTGGCGATCACCGACGCCAACCGCTCCACGGTCGTGGCGGAAGCCTCGATGCGATCGACGTTGAAATCAGCCGTTGCCGGATCGGCGTAGCGTTCCAGAAGCTCCGCGGCCGCGGCCGACTTGCGGTATTCGTCACCGCCGTGGAGGAAGAAGACCCCCCCGTCCCGGGCGGCGATCGGCGCTACTCCGGTTCCGGGTCCGCCTCGGATTCCTGGCCGCCGCCCGGTTCCGTCTCGAAGAGCATGGACCGGAAGATCTCCCCCAGATCACTCTGCCCGAACTCGCGCGTGCCGGTTTCGGACGGAGAAATGGCGGGGACGACCGGCGCAGGCGGAGCTCCGGCCACCACCGGCGGCATGCTCACTTCGGGCGTATGCCGGGAGAGGAAGGGACTCCAGGCGACCGCGGCCAGAAGCAGGACCACCAGCGCGGCCGCCGCCAGGGTCACTCCCGAACCGGCGGTGCCAAGGGCCAGGGACTCTCTCTCGAAAGCGGTGGCCAGGCGTCGCATGTCGCCCACGCTCAAACGGCGGCGGGGCGCACACTGCGGAGTCGTGCGGAGCACGTCGACGCCCTTGCGGATCACGCGGTCGTAGCGCCTGCAGGGACTACACTCCGCGATATGGCCGATGAACCGTGAACGGCCCTGGTCGTCAAGGCGGCCATCGCGATAGTCCGAATACCGGTCGAGGAAAGCTCGACAGTCTCCCGCAGGGTCCTGATATGAGATCTTGTTCTTCGCCATACCCATAGCTCTACAGGTCCGAAACCGAGTTCGCCGACACCCGGCCACCGCCGGCCGGAACCGCGTCGCGGGTGCCCGTCCCCACCACGTGGGGACACGGGCCGGTTCATCGAATGAAGCTAGCACCGGTGCGGAGGGATGTATACAGGTACAGCAAACCGGCAACCCGGGTTCCATCGCGGCGGCGTCGGCCAGCGGTCAAACCCGGCCGCGCGCCCCGCCCGAGGATGTGGAGAATCAGTCGATCATCGGCGCGATGATGCGGGCGAAGGCATTGCGGGCTCGGTTCAAGCGGCTCTTCACGGTGCCCAGGTTGCAGCCCGTGATCTCGGCGATCTCCTCGTAGCTCTTGCCGTGCAGTTCGCGGAGAACGAAGACGGTCCGGTGGTGTTCGGGAAGCTGTTCGACGGCTTCGTTCACCTTCTCGCGCAGGAACCGTCTCCGGTAGAGGTCGTCGGGGCGCGTCTTCGGATCCTCCCACTCCAGAGGCCGAAAGTCCGCATCCCAGTTCTTCATGATCGTCTGGAAGAGCACGAGCGGGTTCCGCGAGCGGTTCCGCAGTTCGTTCTTGGCCAGATTCCCGGCGATCGTGTAGATCCAGGTGGAGAACTTCCTCGTCTGGTCGAACCGGTGCAGATGCCGGTAGACGCGAACGAAGGTCTCCTGAACCAGGTCCTCCGCCTGCTCCCGGTCCCCCACCGTGCGCGCGATGAAGTTCTGGAGGCGCTTGTCGTAGCGGTTGACGATCTCCGCGAAGGCCCTGTCGTCTCCTTCGAGGAATCGCTGTACGACCTCGCTGTCGCTCAAGGCCGCGATCCTCCGCCTGGCCTGTTTGGCCGTGTATCCCCCCCCGGCACCTCCACCACTTGCTTTGAGAAGCTTGCCGCGGGACATCGTTGTCTCCCTCGCCCTGTGGGCGCCTGCGGGATCCGTTCAGGCCGGATCCCTGGGTCTAGGTCTTCGTGTGGCGGGGAATACGCATAAAGCGTGCCATTGCGGAAAGGGCATGGGAGCCGGGGTGAGCCCCAGCGCTCCGTCCTCTACGGGGGACACCGGGTTTTCGTCTGGGAGACAGCGAAACAGGTCAACGAAAGCCTGCGAAGAAGAAGAGCGCCACCAGGGACTTGGCGTCGGTGATCTCACCGCGGCGCGCCAGCTCCAGCGCTCGAGAGAGAGGCATGCGCCGGGTCTGCAGGAACTCGTCCTCGTCCGTGCGCGCCACTCCCGCTCCGAGGTCGGAGGCGACGTACAGTCGGATCTGCTCGTTGGTGAAGCCCGGTGTGGTGTGGATGGTCGTCAGTCCGACCAGCTTCCCCGCAACGAGGCCCGCCTCCTCCTCCAGTTCGCGCCGCGCGCACTCCTCCCAGCTCTCGCCGGGTTCGATGATACCGGCCGGGACCTCCCACATCACGCCACCGGCCGCGTAACGGTACTGCCGAAGCAGCAGCACCTCCGGATCCGGGTCGTCCACGGAACCGAATACCGGCAGCACCGCCGCGGCCCCCCTGTGACGCACCAGTTCCAGCTCCCCCGACGTTCCGTCGGGAAAGCGAACCGTGTCCACACTGAGGTGAACGACCCGTCCATCGTGGACGACGGTCGAACCGAGAAGCGCGCGCCTGTCCTCGCTCACGGCGGCCGCCTCATGCCTTCTCCTCGTGTACGGTCACCGGGCCGAGTCCCAGTCCCTCCAGTTGGGGTGCCACGGCGTCGGCATCGCCCACGATCACCGTGCAGAGCTCGTCCGGCCGAATGTGTCTGCGCGCCGCCTCCGCCGCCTCGGCAGCGGTCACTTCCCTGACCCGGTCGCGGTAGCCGCGGTAGTGGTCCTCCGGCAGGCCGAAGACGATCATCCTGGCGATCCGCGACGCGATCTGTCCCGTCGTCTGCAGCCGCAGCGGGAATACGCCCGCCATGTAGCTGGTTGCGGACTCGACCTCCTCGCCGGCCGGACCCGCTTCCACGACGGCTTCGATCTCGCGGACGATCTCCTTGACCGCCGCCCCCGTCACATCGTTCGCCACGGCGGTGGAAACGGCGAACGGGCCCGGCCCCCGGCGTGGCGCGAACGAGGAACGCACACCGTAGGTGAACCCGTGGCGTTCGCGCAGGCCGAGGTTCAGCCGGGAGGAGAAGGTTCCCCCCAGCACCAGATTCAGCACGATGAGCGGAAAGTAGTCCCCGACACCGCGGGACACCCCCATGTGCCCGACCCGGATCCGGGACTGAACCGATCCGGGCCGGTGGACCACGTGGGCCGAGCGGCTGCGCAGCCGGGGCGCCGCTTCGGGTTCGGGCACGGGATTCACCTCGCGATGCCAATCGCCCCAGTGCGCCTCGGCCAGGGTCAGTGCTTCGCCGCTGTCCAGGTCTCCCACAATGACGAGGGCCGCCTCAAGCGGCCCGTAGCGGGCCTCCACGAAGCCGCGCGCGTCACCGGCTTCGGTGCTCCCGATCGAGGACTCGGTGCCGCCCAGGGGGCGCGCGTAGGTGCCGCCGTCCGCGTATGCGAGGCGGGCGTGCCAATCGGCGGCCAGGGATGCGGGGTCCATCCGGCGTTGGGCCGCCGCGGCCAGGCGCTGGGCCCGGCAGCGATCGAACTCGGCCTCCTCGAAGGCCGGCGAGCGCACCATGCCGGCCACCAGGGGCATGGCTTCGGGAAGGTGTTCGGCCAGGCACGACACGGCAACGGTGGTGGAGTCCCACCCCGTCATCGCCCCGTAGCTCGCACCGATACCCTCCAGCGCCATCGCGAGCTCACGGCTGGAGAGCCGCGTCGTCCCCCCTTCCAGGCCGTCCCCGGCCAATACCGCCAGGCCGCCGCGGCCGACGGGAGCCGCGGTCTCGCCCGCGCGGAGCACCACCATGGCCGTGACCACCGGGAGCCCGATCGCCGACACCAGGCGCACCGCCATCCCGTTGCTCAGGCGTTCCTCGGCGACGGCCGGAAACTCGTACGGGCGGATCGGGCCCGGAGGTGGAGCCGCCCGGCGGTCGTCCCCGCGCATGGGCCCGGTCACGGCGGTCCCGCCGGCAGATACCGCACCACCGCCCGGTTCCCGCCGTGCAGGTATCCCCGCGCCCACTCCCGCACCTGCTCCACCGTCACGCTCCGCAGACGCCTCAGATCGTCGTTGAGGCGCCGCGCATCTCCGAAGTGGGTCGCGTACATCGACAGGAGGTCCGCGCGCCACTCCAACCGCTGCAGTGCCCTGAGGTTGCGAGTCTCGGCACCGACGACAGCGCGTTCGATCTCGTCGCCCGTGAGGTCGCCGGCCGCATCGAGTGCCTCCACCAGGGCCCCTTCCAACCGGTCGATGGGGGTATCGGGGAAGCCAGTGGCGACGGCCAGGAAGAACGCGGCGCCGGTGGTCAGCGGAACGAGATGGCAGGTGGCCGACTTGGCGGCCCGCTGCCGCACGAGACGGTCGTAGAGGCGCGACGAGCGTCCCGTGCCGAGGCAGTGGGAAACGACCTCGCCGGGATAGAACGCATCGGTCGTGAACGGAGGCACCCGGGCGGCCGCGTACACCCTGGGCAGGGGAACCGCCGCGTGGACGTCGCCGCGCAGCGTCTCGCCGGTGGTGAACGGGATGCGGGCCGTGCCGGGGACCGGGGGCGGGTCGGGGCCGGGGGGAATGGCCCCGAAGTACCGTTCGACGCGGTCGAGCGCGTGGCCCGGGTCGCAGTCGCCGCATACGGTGATGACGGCGTTGTTGGGCAGGTAGTAGGCGGCGAAGAAGGCGTGGATGTCGTCCAGGGTGGCCGCGGCGATATCCTCCATCGAACCGATCACTGTGTGGTGGTAGGGGTGGCTCGCCGGAAAGAGGAGGGACTGGATGCGCTCGTCCCAGTCGCCGTACGGCTGGTTGTCGTAGCGCTCGCGGCGTTCGTTCATCACCACCTGGCGCTGGTTTTCGAGCTTCTCGGCGGTCATCGCCGGCAGCATCCATCCCATCCGGTCCGACTCCAGCCAGAGCGCAAGGTCGAGGTGGTGGGACGGCAGCGTCTCGTAGTAGTTGGTGCGGTCGAACCAGGTGGTGGCGTTGGCGGTGCCCCCCACCCGCTCGATGTGGTGGAAGTGGCCGTTTCGCGGAACGTTGGCCGAGCCCTGGAACATCATGTGCTCGAAGATGTGGGCGAACCCCGTCCTGCCCGGGGCCTCGTTGCGGGAACCGACACGGTACCAGAGGTTGACCCCCACGACAGGGGTCGTCGCGTCCGGTGCCAGAACCACCCTGAGACCGTTGTCGAGCACGTGCTCCTGGACTGTGATCATTTCTCCGCGGCCATTCCTCCGTATCCCAGGCTGCACCATCTTTGCTGCGACAACAGTCTCGCGAACCGCGGGACGGCACAAGTCACCCCTGCGGATTCCCGAAGGAGGTATCCACGTGGGATTCATCCCCTTTCAGATGGAGCGGTGGCAGTCGACCTACGAACATCGCGTCCGGTACAACCTGTCCGAGAGCGGTGTCCACCCCCTCACGGTGGGGGAGCTCCTCTCCCTCGCCGGCGGGTCGGCGGACCTCTCGTCGGTACGGCTCGGGTACAGTCAGTCCAACGGCACGGACGAGTTGCGGTCGCTGATCGCGTCGCTGCACCCCGGTGCCTCGGACCGCTCGGTGGTCGTGACCATCGGCGGGGCCGAAGCGAATTTCGTGGCCTTCTGGGAACTGGGGGACAGCCACAGGCCCGCGGCGGTCATGTTGCCCAACTACATGCAGGTGCCGGGCCTCATCCGGAACTCGGCCGGCGGGTTCGTCCCCTTCCGCCTCCGGGAAGAGAGCGGGTGGCGCCCCGATCTGGACGAACTGGCGTCGGCCCTTGCGGCCGGGGCGGGGTTCATCCTGGTGACCAACCCCAACAATCCCACCGGCATGGCCCTCACCGCAGCCGAGATGGACGAGATCGTCTCGCTCGCCGACCGGCACGGTGCCTGGATCCTCGCGGACGAGGTGTACCGGGGAGCCGAGGTGGGCGACGATCCCACTCCGAGCTTCTGGGGACGGTACGACAAGGTCCTGGTGACCAACTCCCTCTCCAAGGCGTACGGACTACCCGGTGTGAGGCTCGGCTGGGTGGTGGGGCCGGAGGGGATGGCCGAGCGCCTGTGGGCCCGCACCGACTACACGACCATCGCTCCGGCGTCAGTGTCCGACGCGCTCGCGACCATCGCGCTCTCGCCCGCGGCAAGGCCGAGGATCCTCGCGCGGACCCGGCGCATCATCCGCCGCAACCTCGACGTCCTGGCGGAGTGGGTGGAATCCCGCAACGGCGTCTTCAGCTTCACCGCCCCCGACGCCGGCGCAATCTGCATGGTACGGTATCACGCTCCCATCGCCTCGCTCGAACTGGCCGAACGGTTGCGCCGGGACCACAGTCTGCTCGTGGTCCCGGGTGCCCACTTCGGCGTCGAGGGCACCATGCGCATAGGCTTCGGTCCGCCCGAGGATGAACTGGTGCAGGCGCTCCAGCGGCTGGGATCGGTCTTCGCGACGGCGGGAGCCGCGTGATGCTCGTTCAGAGGTCGGGTTCCACAGCCTCGATGCAGGCCGGTTCGTCGTAGCCCGCGCGGTTCACGGCCCGCGACACCGGACGCAGCCGCAGCTCCGGGGAGCCGGTGTCGGACAGCATGCAGTGAAGCGTCTCCGGGGCGGTCCCCCGCGCCAGCCAATCGGTCCAGAGGATTCCGGGGAGGATCACGGGCACCCGGTCGTGCAGCCGGCGGATCGGGCCGGGCGCGTCCCGGGTCAGGACCGAGAAGGTAGCGAGCGGCGCCTCCCCGTCACGCCTCCAAGGCGCCCAGATCCCGGCCATCGCGAAGAGGGCGCGGCCGGGCCGGTGGATCCAGTAGGGTTGCCTGCCGTCCGCACGCTCTTCCCACTCGTAGAACCCGTCGGCGGGCACCAGACAGCGGCGGGCGAGGAAGGACTCCCGGAATGCGCCCCGCGTGGCGACCGTCTCCGACCGCGCGTTGATCATCCGGGCCCCCGTCCGCGGGTCTCCGGCCCAGCGCGGGATGAGACCCCACCGCATGGGCCCGGCACGCCGTCCTTCCGGAGCAGCTATCACGACGGGCGCGTCTTCGGTGGGCGCGATGTTGTACCGCGGCTCGTAGCCGGCCAGGGCCGGCGAAGCCTCGGCCGCGAACGCTTCGACCACCTCGCCGAGTTCGGCCGTCAGCGTAAAGCGCCCGCACACGGGCTAGCAGCCGGCGAACGGAGTCGCCCGAGCACCGAGAGCGGTGAGGCGCCGGGCCGACATGTGGTTGAAGTTTCGCATCTTGTTGCGGTGAGTGTGGTTGCATGTTCGACAGCCCGATTTCCCGCTGAATGATTCCCGCCGGTCTCGATTTCAGCCGCGAGTCCGGCGGCGGTCTTCCAGAGCCTTCCGAAGCTGTCCCTCGTCGGCTCTCTGATAGCACCGAAGCACCGTCTTGGCCGTCTTCCAGCCGCCGAGTTGGCAGAGCACCTTCAACGGCTGGTCCATCAGGTCGGAGGCGAACTTGCGCCGCAGCGAGTGCCAGCCCCTGCCGGGCTTCGGCTCCAGTCCCGCGAGCCGCTCGGCCCTGTCCCACCACCCCTGCGCCAACGCGGCACCCATGCAGGCCGACGGATTCCGGGGCGCGGGCATGATCGGGGCATCCCCAGCAGCGGGATTCCAACTCCGCGCCTCCTTCAAGGAATCCAAGGCCTCGTCCGTGACGGGCGTGACGTGCTCGTAGCCGGTCTTGTCGTGCTCGGCGCGCCAGACGATGGTTCCGCCCTCGAAGTCGATGTCGCGCCACCGAAGCTGCCGGATGGCACCGATCCGGTGGCCGGTTTCGTGCGCGAGCACGAGCGCGACATGGAACCGCCAGTCCACCCGGAGTGACACCTCCAGAAGCGCCTGGTACTCCTCCTCGCCAAGCACCACCCGGTTCGGGTTCTTCTCCGTGGGCGTCCTGAGCCCTCTGAGCGGATTCCGGTCGAGCAGCAACCGGCCCCGCTCGTCGCGGGACTTCGCCGCCCAGTTGAGGACGGCGATCAGGAACTTCAGGTCGTATTCGACCGTCCGGTCCGCCACCGGCCTGCCACTCGGTCCTATCCTTCCCGCGCGGCGCTCCCGGATGAAGCGGTCCCAGTCCCTCTGAGACAGGGTCGCCGGGTCGCGGGACCGTCCGAAGAGGTCGAGGAACATCCGCATCGACGTTCGGTCGTGCTGCCGCGTGTGAGCGCCCTTGGCGGGCGTCACCTCCTGACCGTAGATGTCAAAGAGCCGCTCCAGAGTGAGCGGCTCGGGCTTGGCTTCCGCCCCGCCCCCGATCTCGGGTCCGGCGAACCCGGCGGCGAATTCGTCCGCCTGCCGTTTCGCGCGCCGCCAGTCACGGTGCTTGAGGGACCGGGTGAGCCTGCGCCCGTTCTCTCGCCACTCGATCTGGAACATGCCGGTCTTCGGGTCCGGGAAGATCCTGACCCGGTTCCGGCCCCATTCTCCGGCGCCGTACGAGCGCCGACTTCGTTTCGTGCGTGCCATCGTTCGATTCCTCTCGATTGATGGACTGCACGATCTGCGCGAAAGAAAGGTCGCGCGACCGGGGGTGTTCCGCTAGTCTTCGGCTGACCGTCTTTGGCACGGTCGGCCGTCCGGGGGAGGGCGAGGGATCAGGCTTGCGGGGCAGCCGCCACGGGGGCGCTGGTTCTCCGGTCTGTAGGGGAGCCATCTCCATGGACGCGGAGCGCCGGAGCCGGATCACCTGATGGCGCACGCGGGCCGCGCGGCGACCGCCAGCCGTTCCGCCGTCGAGAGCGTGCCTCGACCCGGTTTCCGCAGCTCGATCCGCCGCGAGGATGTCGAGTTCCTCGGCCGGAAGCCCGAAACCGGGGGTACCCCCCCACCCCTCCGGGGGTCGAGTTCGTGCGTTACAGGCGATCCCACGGCCTCGGATTCCACGAAACGGCCGCCA
>JAPPGI010000066.1 GCA_028874985.1 Gemmatimonadota bacterium
GGACGCGCCCCTGGGCCTTCCAGCGGCCCCCGGGGGGCATCGTGGAAGCGGTCCCGGGCGCCGCGAGAGCGCGAATCCGAAACCGTACATGGTCAAATGGGTCTGTGATCGGACGATTTGGGACGCTCATGCTCGGACGGGACCGCGAACCCGTGATTCGGGACGGTCCTTTGGGAAGGGGCCGTGAATCCGGGAACCGGCGGTCGGGGAATCGCGATGCCGGGACTGCCCGGACCCGCGGTCAAACCGCCCGGAGGCGAAGTCGGCATTGCGCCGCGGCGGGATCACCCGGTCGACGCGCCGCCACGGTTTGATGGCGCTTTCTCAGCACCCGGCACCGTCTTACGACATATCACGTGTGACGTGACACTAGCGCCGGCTTCCCCCCTCGCGTTTCCGTTCGCGCAATGCCCTGAACAGTTTCGCGATCTCCCGCCGGAAGATCTCGCACGCCTCCTCCATCGTGACGCGTCCGGATTCGACCGCGGCAAGGAGACGCGCCTTGATCCCGGCGATCGCCGCACTCACGCGCCGGGCCTCTTCCCGGGTGACGGTTCCGCGCCGCACCTCTTCGCGGAGGCGCCTGTTGGCCGCGGCTTCGATGTCGTCCAGCGGGTTGTGGTCGACGGCGTCGTGGGCCTCCTGCAGGGCGAGCTGCAACGCCTCGACGTCCACCAGTTCCTCCTCCGGTTCGGCCCGGTCCGAACTGCAGGACGCGACACCAAGGGACAGAAGGGCCAGGGCCCCGCAGGACAGGACCGTCCGCAACTCGCGCGGGATGGTGGAAGTGGTCATCGACGGATCTCCTTTCGGGGCTGGCGCTCGCACCGTGTGGTCGCGGGCGAAGTCCTCATGGCCCGGGTGGGCCTACTTCGTGAAGTTGGGCCGCCACCTAAGACAAGCCCCTCGCACGCCCGTACGCAAGGTCATGGCGGAGAAACGGTTCCGGGGGCTTCAGGAACCCTGTCGGCGGGCCCCCGAGCGGTTCAGCCGCCACACCTGCACGTACTCCACCCCGAAATCGTCGGTGGCGCGGCCGAGGATGTGGTCCTCACCGATTTCGTGGACTCGCAGGCCATTGGGCGTTTCGACGAAGCCGAGCACGCGTCCGTCCGGGTCGAACACGGTCCACAGGGGATTCGCACGCTCCTCGCCGGGCAGATCGTATTCCCGCACCCAGAGATGTCCCGGGGCGTCCGCCGCGACTTGCGCGAAGGCCGGGAAGGTCTCCGCCATCGGCACTTCGGCAAAATCCTCGCGCAGCTCCCGGCGCCGCTCGGCCTGCTCCGCGGGGGGTCTGGACGCGACCCACCGTTCGATGTACGCCTCCATGTGGGCCGAGGTCGGGGCGACCGGGGAATGCTCGCGCCGCACGATGAGTCCGAGCGTTCCCGCCGGGTGATGGGCTCTCACCTCGTAGTGTTCGTTGGGGGCCACGACAAGACGGCCGGCCCACACGGTGGTGTGGATCGACCGGGTGAAGGGGATCGTCATCATGCGGTACACGTCACCGGACCCCGACATGTGGTATTCCGAGCCCCGGTGGATGCCCAGAGAAGCCACCGGCGTCCCCTCGGCGTCCAGCAACTCGTACCGCCGTTCGTCGCGAGTCAGGCCGTCCCGAAGAGCGAATTCGTCGTCGCCGGGGCCGAACGCGAGAATGGCACCGCCCGGCGAGGCCTCCTCGACGCTGTTGCGCAGGTCGCCGGGGATCATCGTGCGGCCGAAGTTCCCGTCGAGGTCGAAGACGGAAAGGCGGTCTCCCTGCGAATACCAGGCGATCAGCGAATCACCCTGCCAGTCCGTGACCGCGACCAGGCTGTTGAACTCGCCGGGTCCCTCTCCCTCTCCTCCCCAGGTCGCCAGGTGCACTCCGTGGGCGTCGAAGACCCGCAGTTCGTGCGAGCCCCGGTTCGCGACGACTATGCGGCCATCGAACAGCGTCATCGCGTCGCGGACCTCGTGGAGCAGGTAGGGGTCTTCGCCCTCGAGTTTCCCGATCGACACCGACGGCACCGAGTCGACCCGCCAGCCGAGCCTGGAGCCGTCGGTCGGCCGTGCGTTCTCGACGATGCGAATGCCGGCGCTGTCCCACTCCGCGGACCGGAGTTCACTCGCGACCCTCCGGTCACCACACGCAGCAGCGGCCAGGGCGATGAGCCCCGCACCGATCGCGATTCTCATCCTTCGCTCCCGACAACCACGATCTTCTCGAGCAACACACTGCCGGTGTCGTTGCCGTGCAGACGATGTCGTTCCTCCGCCTCCGGACCTTCGCAGATTCCGCGCCAACGGCGTGCCGTGGGTCGCCAAACCACGCAGATGTGCCGGTCGGAGGTACCGCTCGTTCCCCCGAGGGCGTTCGACATCGCAACCGCGCACCTGGCCATGGCCTCATCGCGGGCTGCCTCGTCGGGTTCTTCCAGATCCAGCCTGCATGCCTCCGGGTACACCGGCGCGTCGACAAGCGGCCGAGGGCGGTTCATCCTGCTCGAGGCGAGGTCCCAGTAGGCATATTCCCGCTTGCCGCTCCAGGGCTCGTTCGGCTCCGCCCCAAGCGAATCCGGACCCCCGGGTCCCACGAATACGACCACCGTGTCCACCGGCGGCTCCATGGGGGCCTCCTTCGGCGCCGTCATTGTGGTTTGACCGCAATACACCAGACCGAGAGGCAGCAGACATGCCGCCGCCCCGGCGACGCTCGCGCGGATCCAGCGAGGGGTCGGGTCGGTCGAACTTCCCTTCACAAGCATGCGTAGCCTCCTCTGGAGCGAAATGGAGTTCCTCCCGCTCGCGACACCGCTCGCGAAGGCGGGGGCGGGGGGGGTCGGTGGCCTGGACATCACCTCCAGCACATGGAGGAGTGAGCCCGCATAGGCTCGGGGAGTGGACTCCGTGGCCGCTACGGCAAGCGCGTCGCACGACGCCTCTTCGGCGGCCCGCATTTGGCGGCGGGCCCACCACGCCACCGGGTTCCACCAGAAGGCCGAGCAGGCCAGCCATTCGATCCAGCGCACGAGGTGGTCTCGCCTGCGGACGTGCGCGAGTTCGTGCGCCAGCACCGCGCGGAGCTCCCGCCCGCCGAGGCCGTCCGCCAGGAACGAGGGGATCAGGAGGCGGATACTGCCGCCGGTCCAGCATACCATCGGCGACACCCGCGCGGTCGTGGTGAGAACCTCCGGCATGCGCGCCAGGCCGAGCCTGCGCCCGATTTCGGCGACTTCATGCACGAGTTGGGGCGGAGCGGGGTGCGAGCTCCGTGCCAGCCGGCGTCTGAAGCGGAACGTTCGTACCAGGGTCCACCCGAGCAGCAGGGCCGCCACCGCGAGCCACACGGTCGCCAGTCCGGCCTCGGCATTCCCGGCGATTCGGGTGGGCAGCAACGAGCCGGGAGCGTCCTCTTCGACGCCGGCCGCACCGACGGGCAACCGCGCCGTCGCCTGCGCCGCGTGGTTTGCTTTGCCGGACACCACCGCGCCCATCTCGCCCTCCCCCGGAAGCACCGGAACCGCAACCACCGCCGGCAGGAGCAGGGTGACGAGCACCAGCAGCCAGAGCGGGTGGGTGACGGCTGGGTGCGCCGAACGCCGCTGCACCACCCACGCCAGGGCGGCCAGCGCGAGCGAGACCAGCAGCTTCGAGGCGCCGATCTGAAGCAGTACGCCGGTCATTTTTCCTCCTCCAGGATCCGCCGCAACTTCTCGATCTCGGCGCGCGAGAGCTTGTTGTCCTCGACCAGCCGGGTGACCATGGGCACCAGCGATCCCCCCCCGAGCCGGTCCACCAGCGACTCCAGTTGGCCGCTGGCGTAGGATTCCCGGCTGACGGCGGGCGAGAAGAGGTTCACGCCCAGGCCTCGGTCACGGGTCACGAAGCCCTTGGCCTCGAGCCGCTGCAGGAGGCGCTGCACGGTGCCGTGCTGTGGCCTGGAGGTGTCGGGATAGAGCAGCTCGAGGATCTGGCGGGCGGTGAGGCGGCCCTTCCGCCAGAGCAGCTTCATCACGGCGAGTTCCGAGTTGGGCAGGGTGGGTGCGGTCACGGCAGGTTCCCTTCGCGGTGGTTCCACGATTGACACGACTCGATGTCGTAACGTTAAGACACAGTGTCGTAGATGTCAAGCGCGGGAGGTGGGAATCGTGACGGTCCCGGGACGGTGGTGGGGGCGGGTTCCGGCTTGGCGCCTTCGGGTTGGGGAACGCTTGCGGCGCCTCGTCGCGGACCGTGCTCCGAGAGGTGGGCTCTTCCACCGCTGCCGGCTTGCCCCGCCTTGCCCCGCCGCCCCCGTTTCAGCACCTTGTCGCCGCCACGGAAGCGCTCGCCGAGGCGGCCCTGGCGGAACCGGTTTCTCCGAACCGCTCCCGGCGGCGTCCGGACAATGCCGGCGCACCTCCTCCTCTATCGTGGGGTGCCCGCAAGCCGCGCTGCAACGGGTGCGCGATCTCGCACCTCTGCCCGTCGAGCGCAGTCCGAGCCACCTCCCATGAGGACCTGATGATGCCCACCCGATCCGACGCCGTCGCGCTCCTCGAAGAATGGGTCGAGAACGAAGCCCTGCGGAGGCACATGTACGCCGTGGAGGCGGCGGTGCGCCACTACGCCTGCCTCAAGGGCGCTGACGAGGATCTGTGGGGCCTGGCCGGACTCCTGCACGACCTGGACTGGGAGCGCCACCCCGACGAGCACCCCCACGTAGGCGTCGCCCGGCTGCGCGAACTCGGGTATCCGGACGAGGTCGTCCACGCGATCCAGGCGCACGCGTATCCCGACCGCACCGATGTTGTTCCGGAATCACAACTCGACCGCGTCCTCTACGCCTGCGACGAGCTGAGCGGCCTCGTCTACGCCTGCTGCCTGGTGCGCCCCAACGGGATCGACGACCTGAAGCCGAAGTCGGTGGCGAAGAAGATGAAGGACAAGGCGTTCGCGCGTGGCGTGGACCGGGACGCGGTCGGTCGCGGCATCGAGTTGATCGGGCTGCCGTGGGCGAAGCACATCCAGAACGTGATCGACGGCATGCGGGCGGTGGCGGATGTGCTGGAGGTCAGGGGGGAGGATCAGGCGAGACGGCGGGGCGAGAAGCCGGACCTCGTCACTGGAGCCCGAGACCATGTTACTGAGTACAGCGACGAGTCCTTTTGGAAGAGGTCGGGAGGTTGGCCGCGAAGGCCGGAAGGGGATCCGTGAAGGGTGGAAAGGGGATCGTGCGCAGCGCCCTGGTGCTGTACTACTGTCTCCAGGACGATGATACACCCGCTTGGGCACGCCTCTACATCATGGGTGCGTTGGGCTACCTGATCCTTCCGGCCGATGCGGTGCCGGATTTCCTACCGGGGGTTGGACAAGCGGACGACCTCGCGGTGCTGGCAGCGGCGTCCGCGGTGGTCCTCGTACACATCAAGCCCGAACACAAGCGCGTGGCAAGGGAGAAGATGAAGGAGTGGTTCGGAGATGGAGAGGACGTGTCCGACGGGTGATTCCCCGGAATGCTGAATCAACAACGACCGGAGCGCCGGAACATGATGGCGAGCCCGCGGGCGCAAACCTCCTCCATGCTCCAGATGTTCGGATTCGACCGCCCCTTCGAAGCGCGCCTGCATCGGTGAGATCGTCCCGCTCGGACGCCGCCCCTCCTCTCCACTGAGGCCTCCGCGAGCGACCTCGGCGCGACACGCCTGTGGGCGGCGGTTGCGATGTCGTCCAGCGTCCCGTCCTCCCGGTCGTGGTCCCCGTGGGCCTCGTCGAGGGCAGGCCGATGGCCATCCCCGTACCTCGTTCAGTCCACGGGGTGGAGAGATGCGAGCCGCTCGAAGGTGTCAGGGTACTTGCGGGCCATCAGGATGAGCGCGGTGGCGGAAGGAGGCGGCTTCGACCTGCCCTGCTCCCAGCCTTCAAGCGTTCGGACCGGTGTGCGGAGCATGGATGCGAACACGGCCCGCGACAGGTTGAGCTCCTGACGGATCCCCCTGATCCGTTCCGGTGAGAGCCCGGGCAGCGGTCCAGGTACTCGGGTGGTTCGCAACGTCCGCTTGCCAGCCCGGTGATCCCGGACTTCGCGCAAACCCTCAAGCACTTCCGCGACAATGTTCCTTTCAGCCATTCTCGATCTCCCTGACTGCGGCACGCCACGCGGCGATCTCTTCCGCCGTCAGGTCCTGCCTATCGGCCTTGGCGTAGATCGTCAGCAAGTAGATGTGGTCCTCGTGTGCCAGCCAATAGTAGATGACCCGGCTTCCACCGCGCTTGCCACGTCCCTTCGACCTCCACCGAAGCTTGCGGATGCCCCCCGATCCGCGAATGATGCGACCCGCATCGGGGTGAACATCAACTATACGCAGATTACGTTGTCGGTGAAAGGACCTCCCCGGAGCATCTTCCCAGGCCCTTTCGGGTCCGACCGTTTCGAGTCCCGGAACGCTCCAGTTCCGTTCAAGGTTGACCCGCGCCCTCAGTGCCGGATCATCATTGCCCCCGCCTTGCCCCGCCGTCCCCGTTTCAGCACCTTATCGCGGCCACGGAAGTCGGGCCTGCAGGTGCCCCCGGGATCCTGGGACGGGTCGTGCCCGGTCCGGTTCCCTCGCTCCGGCCCACCTTCCCGCGGCACCGTCCCGAACCCCCCGCGAACGTCGACCGGAACCGCCGTCATGACCACAGCAACCTGGATCACCATGATCGTGATCATGGCGTTCGTATGGGGAGGCCTCGCAATGGCCATCCGCACCGCGATTCGGAAGGAATCCGCAAAGAGCGCCGATTAGGCAGCCTGTGGACCGAATCCCCCCGGCATTCGAGCGGCGATGCATCCAGGCTGGGCCGCTTCGCTCCGCGTTGCTCCTCGGGCGAATAGCTCTGCTATTCACCTCTCGTCGCGCCTTGCCAGCCCGGCGCCTCGCCGCTCTCGGTG
>JAPPGI010000192.1 GCA_028874985.1 Gemmatimonadota bacterium
CATCCCAACCTCCGCAGATGCCACGACAGGCATCGAAAAAGGTGGGTCGCTACGGTCACGGCCTCCGTTTCCGGCGCGGCACCGCCGCCCCGGCGGCCGTGGCGCAACCGCAAGCCGGACAACGACATGTGCGATCCCCGTCGTGCACGTCCGAACCGGGATTTCGCGCACATCGACCACGGTTTCACATGTGCGGCTTCATCCGGTCACCGACCGCATCCATTCCGGTCCCGGATCGACCTCCCGCGTCGATTCCGAGCACCGCCTGAAAACAGCGAATCAATCGTAACCCATGACGCGAAGATGTGTAAGTCCGACTGCTCCTCCGTGTCCGACTGCTCCTCCGGCGTGCCGAACGCCTCCCCCCATATGGAACAGCTTGAGAGCCGGGGTGACGGGGAACGCTCGCACAGCACTGGCGGAGAAGGCTTCCCTCCGCGATACTTCGTTCGCGCAGATCGTGCAGTCCATCTATCGAGAGGAATCGAACGATGGCACGCACGAAACGAAGTCGGCGCTCGTACGGCGCTGGCGAATGGGGCCGGAACCGGGTCAGGATCTTCCCGGACCCGAAGACCGGCATGTTCCAGATCGAGTGGCGAGAGAACGGGCGCAGGCTCACCCGGTCCCTCAAGCACCGTGACTGGCGGCGCGCGAAGCGGCAGGCGGACGAATTCGCCGCCGGGTTCGCCGGCCCGGAGATCGGGGGCGGGGCGGAAGCCAAGCCCGAGCCGCTCACACTGGAGCGGCTCTTTGACATCTACGGTCAGGAGGTGACGCCCGCCAAGGGCGCTCACACGCGGCAGCACGACCGCACGTCGATGCGGATGTTCCTCCGCTTCTTCGGACGGAACCGCGACCCGGCGACGCTGTCTCAGAGGGACTGGGACCGCTTCATCCGGGAGCGTCGCGCTGGCAGGATCGGGCCGAGTGGCAGGCCGGTGGCGGACCGGACGGTCGAATACGACCTGAAGTTCCTGATCGCCGTCCTCAACTGGGCGGCGAAGTCCCGCGACGAGCGGGGCCGGTTGCTGCTCGACCGGAACCCGCTGAAAGGGCTCAGGACGCCGAGGGAGAAGAACCCGAACCGGGTGGTGCTCGCCGAGGACGAGTACCGGGCGCTTCTGGAGGTGTCGCACCGGGTGGACTGGCGGTTCCACGTCGCGCTCGTGCTCGCGCACGAAACGGGCCACCGGATCGGTGCCATCCGCCAGCTTCGGTGGCACGACATCGATTTCGAGGGCGGAGCAATCGTCTGGCGCGCCGAGCACGACAAGACCGGCTACGAGCACGTCACGCCGGTCACGGACGAGGTCTTGGACGCCTTGAAGGAGGCGCGGAGTTGGAATCCCACTGCCGGGGATGCCCCGGTGCTGCCCGCGCCCCGGAATCCGTCGGCCTGCATGGGAGCCGCGTTGGCGCAGGGGTGGTGGGACAGGGCCGAGAGGCTCGCGGGACTGGAGCCGAAGCCCGGCAGGGGCTGGCACTCGCTGCGGCGCAAGTTCGCCTCCGACCTGATGGACCAGCCGTTGAAGGTGCTCTGCCAACTCGGCGGCTGGAAGACGGCCAAGACGGTGCTTCGGTGCTATCAGAGAGCCGACGAGGGACAGCTTCGGAAGGCTCTGGAAGACCGCCGCCGGGCTCGCGGCTGAAATCGAGACCGGCGGGAATCATTCAGCGGGAAATCGGGCTGTCGAACATGCAACCACACTCACCGCAACAAGATGCGAAACTTCAACAACATGTCAGCCCGGCGCCTCGCCGCTCTCGGTGCTCGCGGGGCTTCATCCACGGACTGCTAGGGCATGAACATGGCGCCCCGGGGCGAAACACGGCCGCGCGCGGCCCGCCACGCAGCCGGGCTGTCGAGAAAGGCGAATCGAGATGGCTGAGAACGTAATCGGCACCGACATCTCCCCGCCGGACCTGAGGGCGAAGATCACGGGGCGGGCCCGGTACGCCGAGGACTTCCGCGCCGACGGGATGGTCTTCGCGAAGCTCCTGTCGAGCCCGATGCCGCACGCCCGGGTGCGCGGCGTGGAAACGCGGGCGGCTGAGCGAATGGAAGGAGTGCTGGGCATCCTGCGGGCAGAGGACCTGCCCATTCGGTCGGAGGGAATGCGCGAAGCCGCGCTCACCGACGAGCCCAGGTACGAGGGCGAACCGATCCTGGCGGTGGCGGCGGTGGACGAGACGACCGCGGCGGCGGCGGTGGAAGCCGTCCGCGTGGACCTGGAGCCGCTTCCGTTCGTGCTCGACCCGCTCGAGAGTCTGCGCGAGGGTGGGCCGGACGCGCATGTGGACGGGAACGTCGCCGGGAGGGGCGAGGTGTCGAGACTCAAGTGGCCCGCGGCCGTCTTCGAGGAAGCGGGCACGGATCGGCTGCCGATGGGTGAAGCCCCGCTGGAATGGAGCGTGGGAGACATCGAGGCGGGCTTCGCCGAGGCGGACGTGGTCGTGGAGGAAACAATCGTCCACCAGTCGGTCACCCACCATCCCATGGAGCCGCGCAGCTGCATGGCGTACTGGCAGAATGGCAAGCTGTTCCTGCACGGATCCACCCAGAGTACCGAGCGCACCCGGGGCAATGTGGCGCGCATGGCCGGTGTCGAGCCGGACCGAGTGGTCTTCATCGGCGAGTACTGCGGCGGCGGGTTCGGCAGCAAGATCGCGGGTTCGCCGATCATGGCGGTGCCGGCGGTGCTGTCGCGCAGGATCGGGCGCCCGGTGATGCTCCGGATCACCCGCTACGAGGAGAACTACATCGGACGGGCGCGGGCCGGATTCCAGGGCTGGGCGAAGATGGGGTTCCGCGCCGACGGTCGCATCACCGCGCTGGATCTCTACCTGGTGCAGGACAGCGGGCCGTATTCGGGCGCGGGGGACGTGTTCACGGCCGGGACCGTCGCCACCGCGTCGTATCAGCCCGACAACATGAGGTTCCGGGGCGTGCCGGTCCTGACGAACACGCCGCCGCGCTCGGCCCAGCGGGCGCCGGGCGGTGCGCAGATCGTCGCCATGCTCGAGCCGCTGGTCGACAAGGCGGCCCGGGAACTCGGCGTCGATCGTCTCGAGATCCGCAAGATCAACGCGCCGGGACATGACGGCTGGCTGGGGGCGCGGCAGGGACCGTTCACCAGCGCCTACGTGCGCGAAGCGCTCGATCTCGGTGCCGAACTCTTCGATTGGGAAGGGAAGAAGAAGCTCTCGGGCCGGCGCGAGGGCACGAAGGTCACCGGTGTGGGAATCGGCCTCAGTCCCTTCACGGCGGGCAGCACCGGACGCGACGGGCTACTCGTCATCCGCCCCGACGGCAAGCTCCACGTGCACCAGGGCATCGGCAATCTGGGCACGCATTCGATCGCCGACACCGCCCGTCCCGCGGCCGACGTTCTCGACCTCTCGTGGGACCAGGTCGTGATCGTCTGGGGGGACACGAGCAAACACCTGCCGTACAGCACGGTCCAGGCCGGCAGCCAGACCACGCACGCCCACACCCGCGCCAACCACGCCGCCGCCACCGCCATGTTCGGCCTGCTGCAGGAGCTGGCGGCACGGGAGCTGGGCGGCACCCCCGGTAGCTACCGGGTCGCGGACGGGCGGGTCTTCCGGGCCGGCAACCGCGCGGCCGGGATGAGCTTCGCGCGGGCGGCGCGTCGGGCCATCGCGCTGGGAGGCAGGTTCAGCGGCGGCGAGGTTCCGGAAGACCTCGACGACACCACGAAGGCGGCGGTCGCGGGGCTGGTCGGGCAGGGTCTCATCGCCGCCGCAAGAGACAACTACCCGCGAGCGGGCGCCGTCTACACCTGGGTTGCCACCTTCGCCCAGATCGAACTCGACGTCGAGACCGGCGAAGTGGAGATCATCGACCTCGCATCGGCCGCCGACTGCGGCACGGTCATGCACCCGCGCAGCCTGGCGGGCCAGACCAACGGCGGTGTCTTCCAGGGGATCGGCATGGCGAAGGGGCAGCGCTGGGTCTTCGACCCGAAGTGGGGCATCCCCTTCACCAAGCGATTCTACACGGCCCGCCCGCCCGGCATGCTCGATGTGCCGCTGAGTCCGCGCTTCGCGGCCGTCGACAGGCCCGACCCGCACACGCCGGTGGGTGCCAAGGGCATCGGCGAACCGCCCGTCGGCGCCGGCGAGGCGGCCTACGTCTGCGCGGTGGCCGACGCCATGGGCGGGATCTGCCTCTGCCGGACTCCGCTCACCGCCGACATGATCCTCGCGGAGCTGGAGGGCCGTCCGCGGCCCTACGGCCTGTTGGACACCCACGTCTGACCGTGTTCGCGCGGGCCCCATCCATGGACTGCCGGAAGGAGAATCCAAGTGGCCGTCATTCGTGACATGATCCCGCCGTTCGAACTCTTTCAGCCGGCGGGCGTCGACGACGCGGTGCGGCTGATGCGTCGGCACGGCGAGCGCGGCTGGGTGCTGGCGGGGGGACTCGACAGCTTCGACTGGTTCAAGGACCGGATCAAGCGTCCCGAGGCGGTGATCGACCTGGGCGGAGTGGACGAGCTGAAGGGGATCGCGGCGGGACACGACGGTGGACTCGAAATCGGGGCGATGACGAGCCTCGCCGATGTCGCCGGGAACGGGGACGTGCGGAGCGGCTATCCTCTGCTGGCCGAGGCCGCCGGACTCGTCGCCACGCCGCAGATCCGCAACCAGGGCACGCTCGGCGGCAACCTCGCCCAGGACACGCGCTGCTGGTACTACCGAAGCGGCTGGCCCTGCTACCGTGCCGGCGGCAACATCTGTTACGCCGCCACCCCCCGTTCGATGAACCGGGAACACTGCATCATCGGGGCGAGCCGCTGCGTGGCGGTCAATCCGTCGGACACCGCCCCGGCCCTCATGGCGCTGGACGCGGAGATGGTCGTGGCCGACACCTCGGGAGAGCGCGCATACGCCGCCCGGGACTTCTTCATCGGCCCGGACATCGACATCGAGCGCATGACCGTGCTCGAACCCGGCGACCTCCTCACGCGCATCCGCCTCCCGGCCCCGTGGGACGGCGCGCGCTGGTACTTCGAGAAGATCCGTGACCGCAAGGCCTGGGACTTCGCGCTGGTGAGCGTCGCGTCGATGCTCCGGGTCGAGGGCGGGGTGATCCGGGACGCGCGCATCGCGGTGAACGGCATCGCGCCCTACCCGGTCCGGGCGACGGCGGCCGAACGTGCCGCGAAGGGGCGGGCTCCCGACGACGAGACGGGCAGGGCGGCGGGCGAGATCGCGGTCCGCGGCGCGCGGGCGCTCCGGCACAACGACTACAAGATCGCGCTCACCCGCAACCTGGTCAGGCGGGCGATCCGGGATGCGGCGTAGCAGCCCGTGGACAAAATCCCCCCGGCATTCGAGCGGCGATGCATCCGTCCTGGCCGCATCGCTTCACCCATTCACGATGTAAAGACAACGTTACATTCTGTCAAACACAGTATACATTCGGCAGCTCCACGGCTACGTTCTGCGTTGCTCCTCGGGCGAATAGCCCTGCTATTCACCTCTCGTCGCGCCTTGCCAGCCCGGCGCCTCACCGCTCTCGGTGCTCGTGCGGGTTCATCCGCGGACTGCTGCTAGTCCATGGAATTCCTCCGCCGCGCACTGAACCCCTGGGGCCAGGATGTCCCGATAGGCGTCTCGTGGGACCTGGTCTGGGCGGCGGTGATCGCCGGTGCGGTCTTCGTGGTGGGCCACGCGCTCATGGTGCCGAAGAAGGTGGGCACGGGCGAGGTCGACCCGGACGAGGCCCGCGGCCTGCCCGAGAGGGTGCGGCGCCACACCCTCGGAGCGCGGGGATTCCACTGGTCGATGTCGGCGGCCATGTTCGTGCTGCTCATCACCGCCTTCTTCCCGGTGATCGGGATCCGCTTCCCGTGGGTCACGATTCACTGGATCGCGGGGGTCGTGCTCATCCTGACCCTGCTCTACCACATCTACAACGTCTTCGCCAAACAGGATTTCCGGGCGATGTGGATCGGACGCCGCGACATCGAGGAGGGGCAGGAGGGGCTGAAGGCGGCGCTGGGCCGGCCCGGTGCGAAGCGCCCCCGCGCGGCCAAGTACCCGGTGGACCAGAAGATCTTCCACCACGTGGCCACGGTCGTGACGATCGGTGCCGTCGCGACCGGGGTCCTCATGATGTTCCGGATCGACAACTTCCTGCTGCCGCAGAACATGTACCTGTTCAGCGACGCTGTGTGGGGCTGGATCTACGTGATCCACGGGGTGAGCGGGATCGGGCTGATCTTCCTGGTGATCGCGCACGTGTACTTCGCGGTCCGTCCCGAGAAGCGGTGGATGGCCTGGTCGATGATCAACGGCTGGATCGACCGCGACCGGTACCTGGAGAACCACGACCCGAAGCGGTGGGTGGTGGGGGAGAAGGGGGCGGTGGCCGAGGGGGAAGGGTCGGGCGGCGGGGCGGGGCGGCCCGTCCCGAGCGACAAGACATAGCGAAGGCTCGGCCTCGGGAGATCTTTCACAAGCGCTGGATGCCGCGGCCGGATCGCGCGTGGCGCAGTGCA